>NZ_SSXE01000106.1 GCF_021699195.1 Nonomuraea sp. MG754425
CACATCGACACCGCGGGCACCTACGGGTTCGGTGACCTCCATGCGCACGAGCTGATCCGGCAGGCGTTGTCGCCGTATCCGAAAGACCTGATGATCGCCGACGGATTCCATGGCTTCGTCGACTCCCGGTACGTCGTCGGCGGCCTGCGTGGACGGGCGCCGAGCCGGGATGGGGTAGGTTTGCCCATCCCGGCTGAGAGGCGCTTTCTCCGGGGAGCGGATGGGTCGGGTTCTTCGTGGCAGCGTCAGGCCGGCTTTCTCATCAACCGGTGCGCTGGGAGATTTCCCAGAGCTTGTAGAAGAACCGCATCATTCGCCCGCCGCGCCCGGAGCGTGGGGTGACGGAATAGTAGGGTTTGTCGGGGCCGAAGTCTGCCAGCCAGTCCCTGTTGGTCGGGACCTCCGTTCTGGCCTGCATGGCCCAGGCGTCGTATCTCCCGAGCTGCTCGTCGACTCCCTCGAGGGGGTCACGCTCCTTCTTCACCGGATTGCGCTGCGCCTTGGGCGGTGTCTCCTGTTCATTCGTTCGGTGGCTGGTCGGCCGGCTGGCGGGTGGTCTCGTGTTCTTGCTCTGCGGTTGTCCCGCACGCGTGACCAGTTGCTTGGCCGCAGCCGCACGGGCCGCCGCCGCTGCCGCCAGGGCGGCCGCGACTCTCCTGGCCGCTCTTCGCCTGGCCGCCTCCTCCCGGGCCCGCTGCCGCGCCACCTCCGCGCGCTTCTTGGCCGCGGCCTCCTTGGCGGCCCGCTTCCTCGCCGCTTCCTCCCGCTTTTTGAGGTCATCCATCATCTTCTTCCTGGCGGCCTCTTCCAGCCTCCTTCTCAGCTCCGCCAGCCACCTCCTTCTGGCCTCCTCGCGCCGCCGTCGCGCCTCCGCCTCACGCCGCTTCCTGGCCTGCTCCGCCTTGTACCGCTGGTACCTCTTGTACGCCCAGTAGGCCGCCATGCTGGGCCAGAGGTTCCAGGGCCTGAAGAACAGGCCGTCGGGGTCGCTCATGGTGACGGGGCTGTTGTTGGCGTAGGCGTAGGCGTTGAGCTGCTGCGGTTCGAAGGCGTCGATGACGGGGTCGACCGAGAGGAACCGGCCGTTGGCCGGGTCGTACTCGCGGGCGCCGAGGTGGACGAGGCCGAGGTCGGTGTCCTGGGTGCCGCCGACGAAGCCGCGCTGTCCCGGCCACCAGGGTGGTGGCGTGCCGCGTTCCTCGCCGAACGGGGTCTGGCGGCGGATCGCCAGCTCGCCGGTCGCCGCCCTGACCGCGGCCTGTGCGGTGCCCTGGTGGTCGTTGGCCAGGAAGTACACCTGGCCGTCCGGGGTGCGGACGGCCATGGGCTGGTTGTTGACGGTGTAGTAGCGGGTCTGCTCGACCGCGTTCTCGGCGTGGTCGAGGCGCAGCTCCATGTCGTCGATGTAGAGGGTGGTGTCGGCCGGGGTCTTGCGCAACAGCCGGTCGCCGTCGGCGTCGTAGACGAACGAGGTGGTCTTGCCCGCCTCGGTGACGGACTCCAGGTTGCCTTCGGCGTCCCAGACCAGGCTCTGGTCCTTGGTGCCGACTTTGCGGCGGGTGGTGTTGCCGGTGGCGTCGTACTCGAACAGGTCCGCGCCGACGGCCTTCAGCGCGTGCGGCTGCTTGCCGCCCGCCTCCGGGTAGGTGAAGGTGCGCACCTGCTCGGCCGCGCCGCCCCAGGCGTGCTTGGTCTCCTTCGTGCGGTTGCCGGTCTTGTCGTAGGCGTAGCTGACCGCGTACGGCGCGATGCCGCCGATCTTGTCCGGGGTGCCCGAGGCGCAGTCGTCGGTGGCGGTCCAGGCCGAGGTCATCCGGCGCAGGTGGTCATACGTGAAGCACTGCGTGTCCTGGCCGCCCGCCCTGTCGGTGATCTTGGTGATGTTGCCGACCGGGTCGTGGCCGTAGGCGAGGTCGAGGTCGGTGGCGGTGGTGTCCGACCGGTCCAGCCGCATGCCGGTCAGCCTGCGGGTGGACTCCTCGTGGGTGTAGGTCAGCCACGTCTTCTTCGTGCCCTCGCCCAGCTCGTACTGCAGGGTCTCGCCCATCTTGGAGTAGCGGGTCGCGCCCACGTACGCCGACAGGCCGGCGACCTTGGCCGGCTGGCCGAGCGCGTCGTAGGAGTAGACGACCGTCTCCTCCGCCAGCCCGCCGCCGGCCGGGAAGCTGACGGACTGCACCTGGCCGTCGAGCGTGTAGCGGGTGTTGAGCACGTACGAGCCGGCCAGCTTGCCCTCCCGCTCGGGGACGGTGATCGTCTGGCGCAGCGGGCGGTAGTCGGCGTCCACCGCGTTGATCTCCGCCTTGTACGCCTGCCCGCCCGCGTACCGGATGCTGGCGTCCATGTGGTTCTTGGCCAGGGTGTCGTACTTCCACTCGGTCAGCAGGGTCCCGGTCGCCGACCCGTCGCGCAACTGGGTCTTGCGGCCGAGGGCGTCGTAGCCGTACCAGAGCGTTCTGCCGCGGGCGTCGGTGGTGGTGACCACCTCGTCGGCGTCGTTGTACGTCGTCGTCGTGACGCCCTTGTCCGGGTCTTCGGTCTTGATCTCCCGGCCGCGGAAGTCGTAGTGGTGGCGCCACACGTTCCCGGCCGGGTCGGTGACCGTGGACAGGCGTCCCGCGGGGTCGTAGGTGTACTTGGTGGCGTCGTACTCGCCGGTCGGGGTCGCGCCCCTGTACTGGCGCAGCTCGATCAGCCGGTCCTCGGCGTCCCCGATGCGGGTGGTGGCGGTGCCACCGGCGAGCGGGGTCACGTGGACCCGGTCACCCTCCTCCCGCGTGGACATCCGGTACTTCTCGCCCCCCATCGCCTTGAGGATCTGGGCGTTGACCTCGCCTCTGCCGTCGAAGAGCGACACCACCTGGCTGGGTACGGCGGCGTCGGCCACCCCGAGCAGCTCGGTGGCCGGCGTGCCGGTGGCGAAGTAGCCGGTGTTCTCCTTGAACGCCTCCCCCTGCGAGTTGTAGACGGTGTCGGTGATCGTGCGCCCGTCGCGCAGCGCGGGGTCGGTCGCCTGGTCGTCGGCGGGCGCCGGTTCCTGGGTCTGGCGCTTGCGCATCAGGCCGTCGAACAGCTCGTGGCTGGCCGTGTAACCGCCGTCCGCGCGCAGCGTCCTGGCGGTGACGACGTTGGGGCCGTCGTCGCGCACGGTGTAGGCGTACTCGGTGTTCGGTGAGTTTCCGGCCGCCTTGCTCCGGTCCGGCTGCCAGACCTTGGTGAGCTGGCCGAGCGGGTCGTAGGCGAGATCGACACGGCGGCCGTTGGCGTCGATCTCCGCGACGGGCTCGCCCCAGGCCGGTTCGATGACGGTCTTCTCGGTGTGGCCGAGCTGGTTGGTCTGCGTGGTCTCCGTCGCCAGAGCACCGGTGGCCGGGTTGTATGCGGTGACGGACCTGGTCCCGAGCGCGTCGGTCTCGGCGAGTTCCCGGCCGTAGACGTCGTAGGTGCGGGTGCTGCGGGTGATCGTCGTGCCGTCCGCCGAGACGAGCTCCTGAGCCGTGGTCACGTCGCCCCTGATCGGCGCCTGCCCGACGGGCTGGCCGTCGTACTGGACCCACTGGTCAGAGATCACCTGGTCCGCGGCCAGTGCGGCCACGGCGGTGCCGCAGCCCGCCGCCACCTTCTGGACGCGGCTCAGGTAGTCGAGCATCCAGGCCGAGTCGTTGCGGGCGTAGGTGACGCGGGTGCACTGGTCGTCGGTCGCGCTGGCCAGGTCACCCTTCTCGTGAACCTGGAGGAGCAGGCCGTTGCCGTCGAAGGCGCGTTCCTCCCCGGTACGCCGCCACCTGCCGTCGGCCAGCGCGGTGCGGGTGACCGAGGACTTGGGCTGGACCACGTACGCGGCTTTGGTGACGCCGTCCTGGGTGGACTGGGCGGTCTTGACCGACCACGGCTCGTCCACGGTCGCGGTCGAGACGGCCCCGCCGTCGCCGTCGAAGACGATCTTCTCGCGCTCGAACCCGGCCAGGTGGTCGAGGTCGTCCAGCTTGCCGCCCTCGGAGTCCTCGACCTGCGCGACCCGCTTGGACCCGTCGGCCTGCCTGTCGCCGTCCATGCCACGGAAGTACCGGTACTCCGTGAGCGTGCGCCCGGTGTCCTTGCCGTCGCCGGCGCGCACCCGGACCCGGCCGAACCCGCGGAAGTCCGACCACGAGCGGTGCTCGGGCTTGACCAGGAGGTTCTGGGCGTAGCGCCAGCCGGCGCCGTCGAGGTACTCGTAGTCGGTGACCACGTCCGCCGAGCCGCCGACCCGGTCGACCTCGACCGTCTGGGCGACCACGTACTTGTGGAACCAGTCGGTCACCTCGGGCGAGTCCTTGGGCGACCAGCGCTGCGGGAAGCACAGCTTGGCGTTCTTGTCCGCCGCGGGCAGCGCGCCCACCTTGCACTCGCCGGCCTGGTAGTTGACCCGCAGTTCGCCGCCGGTGCCGTTGCCGACCGCCTGGACGCGCCACTTCACCAGCGGCGCGCGCCCCTCCTGGCCGTCCACCCGGTTGGGGAGCTGGAGGCCGGTGAACGTGATCGGCGGCGTCGTGAGCGTGCCGCCCACGTGACCGGTCCGCTGGATCGACGTCAACCACAGCGACGGGCTCGTCCCGTCACCCGAGGCGGGGAAGGAGTGCGTCAGCGCCCAGGAGTCCACCGCGTAGTACTGGCCGGCGGGGTTGCGGACCTGGGTGGTGACCTTCGACAGCCGCTTGCGGGTGAAGAACGTCGCCGACAGGCGGTCGGTGCACTTCACGCCCGCGTTGCAGATCTGGTCGAACGGGACGTCCGGCCAGCGACCGGCCGTCTCCTTCGTCAACTGGTCGGGGGCGCAGGTGACCGTGCCGCCGGGCAGGCAGCGCTCGGCCACCTCGAACAGCACGCGGGTGGCCGGCGCCCGGGTGAACAGCTCGGACTTCAGGTAGCCGTAGTCGATGCGGGTCAGGTAGGCGCCGCGCACGTACGGGGTGCCGAGTTCGGGCTTGCCGTTGCGGCCGTAGTAGTTCTTCTCCTGCTCGTACCAGTACGTGGTGGCGTTGCCGTGGGTGTCCACGGCGTAGTCGAGGTTCCACCGGTACGCCTGCTGGCACCAGGCGTCGGCCGGGGTGCCGGAGTGGCAGGGCTCGCCGCTGTTGTTGCCGAACACCGGCACGGTCTGGGCCGACTTCGTCTCCGGCTTGCCGCTGGTCCAGCCGGGCAGCCGGTTCAGGCCGAAGGTGTACTGGATGCCCGAGGGGTCGGTGACCCGCCAGTACTCGCCGTTGTCGTCGCCGTTCGTGGCGCCGGTCAGCGCCTCGATCCGGGTGCCGTCGTCGCGCCTGGGACGCCACTTCTTGGTCGTGGCGTCCTTGATGAGCTCGACGGACGACCCGTTCAGGTAGAGCGTGGCGTTGTCCTCGTTCCAGCACTGGTCGCCGGTCTTCTTCCCGTCCAGCGAGCAGGACTTGTAGCGGCGCTCGATGTAGCCGCCCGGGTCCAGGTCAAAGCCCTCGCCCGCCCAGGACGTCTGGTTGTTGGTGGCGGCCGTGCGCCCGTCCACGCTCTGCGAGGAGTAGCCCAGCGCGATGTCCGGCTCGTCGCCGCCCAGCGCGGGTGGCGTGCGCATGTCGTAGTTCCAGGTGAAGTCGCCCGACTGGATGCCCACGCTCCACTCGGCCGAAGCCGACAGGGAGGTGGCCGCGTAGTCGCCCGACGGGCCGGACTCGGCGGCGGTGAGCGCGTACAGGCCGTCCGTCTCGACCTCCGCCGTCACCGTGCCCTTCGCCGCGTCGTTGTCGCTCTTCACCGGCTCCGGCGCGGCGCAGCCGGCGGCGCCGGTCAGCGCGCACTCGCTCAGCTTCACCAGGTGCAGGCGCGAGCCGTAGTCGCCGCCGTAGGCGTACCGGAAGCCGGAGTAGTCGATCTCCAGGCGGGTCCTGCCCGCTTGGGCCGCTCTGCTCCCCGTGGCCGGCTCGCCGGGAGAGACGCGCATGGTGAGGCCGGGGCGATCGGTGTCCAGCAGTTCGACCGTCACCGGGGCCGCCGCCCTCGCCGTCCCCGCCGCCGGCTTCACCGGGAACCCGGCGGCCAGGGGCTTGTTGCCGCCCAGTTCGGCCTTCTGGGGCGCCGGCCAGCGGACGTCGGGGGGTGCCTGCCACGCCTTCTCGACGGCCGGATCCTCCAGCGGCGGTCGCACCGGGACACGTTCGCCGGAGATCGGTGTCTCCCGCTGCACCGCCGGTGCCGAACGGGGCTCGGCGTGGGCGGGCATGGCGTAGACCAGGTCGATCACGAGCATCGCGGACAGGGCGACGGCCAGCTTGCGATGCCACCGGGCCCGTTCGGGCCTGGCTCCCTCGAAACGGTTCCAGGCGGGGTCGGCGATCTCGGCCTGCTCGGCGCGCGGCCGGCCCCAGCGGGATTCGGGCAGCTCCAGCTCCAGGTCGGAGCCCGGGATGTCGCTCCCGCCGTCCAGGTCTAAGTCGTCGTCTTTTCGGTCATCCATGTGGCTACTCCAGAGAGGGTTGCGGCCAGGGCTTCACAGGGCTGCGAGATGGGCGATCTGCTCGGCGCCGAGCACGCCGTCGTAGGTGCGGACGTCATCGACGGCCCCCGGCCAGTAGCCGGTGAGGACGCCCCCGGCCCTGGTCCGGCCCAGGTGCAGGGGCCCGGTCGCGGTCCACGTGCTGAGGTGCGGGGTGCTGGCGGACAGGCGGCCGTTGACGTAGACGCGCAGCTCACCGGCGAGCGGGTCGTACACGCCGGCCAGGTGGGTCCACTCCAGCGCACCGGGCACGTCGGTCGAGCGGGCCCGGACGAGGGCCGCGGTCGCGGTGTCGGCCTCCGCCATGCCGAACACCCACCGCTGCGCCTTGTCGTAGCCGAGCTGGAACCCGGCGGCGGCGGACCCGACCTGGGCGACGGCGGTCGCGTCGGCCGCCGGCAGGTCGTCGAGCCGGGCCCACAGGGCGACGGTGAATCCCGTCGCGGTGGCCACGGCGGGCTTCGACGTCTGAGCGGCGCCGTTGACGCCGTCGAGCGCGAGCGCCCCGCTCAGCCAGCCCTTGCCCCACGACGCGCCGCCCTCCAACTGCGCCGGGGCGGTCCTGCCGGAGGCGTCGGCCGCGGTCGTGCCCGCGCTCTCGTCCATCTTCCAGTGGCCGACCAGCGTGGCGGCGCTGTTGACCAGGTCGGCGACCTCGTCGGCGAAGAGGGCCCGGCCGTAGACGCGGACCTCGTCCACGTCGCCCGCCCAGTGGTCCCCGGCGGCGCCGCCGGCCTGGCCGTGGCCGATGGTGAAGCGGCCGGTGGCGGCCCAGGGGCGCGCGGAGACGCTCGACTCCAGCCTGCCGTTGACGTAGAGCGAGACCTTGCCCGCCGCGGAGTCGTACACGCCGGTCAGGTGGGTCCACTCGGCAACGCGCGGCGCGGCGCTCGACAGGGCGCGTACGGCGGGGGCGCCGTCGGCGTCGGAACCCGGCACGGTCAGCGCCCAGCGGTTGTCGGGCTTGGAGTACTGCAGCGCGAACGCGCCCGTCCTGCCGCCCTCCTGCGTGACCGCGGTGGCGCTGCCCCCCGTGCCGGTCAGCCGGGCCCAGGCGGTGACGGTGAAGTTCCGGGTGGTGTCCGTGACCGGGCCCGCGGCCTGCGCGGAGCCGCCGGACAGGCTCAGGGCCGAGCCGTTCCTGCCGGTCGTCCACGTGGCGCCCTGCAAGGTCGCGGGGTGGGCGCCGGTGGCGTCGGCGGCCACGCTGCCCTGGCCCTCGTCCAGCGGCCAGTGCGCGGCCGGGGGCCTGCCGGGGTTGACGTTGAAGACGTACGCGCGGATCGGGCCGAGTTGCCCCGCGCGGTCCTTGCTGCGGACGGCCAGCACGTTGGGGCCGTCGTGGCGGGGAGTGAGCCGGATCGCGGCGGTGCCGTCGGCGCCGGAGTCGACCGGAGTCGCGGGCGCCGCGTCCAGCCCGTACAGGTAGCCGGCGACGTCCGCGACGCCGTTCGGAGCCAGGACGAACGTCCCGGCCACGCCCAGGCCGTCGCTCCAGACGTCCTCGAGGTAGTCGGCCGAGCTCACGACGGGCTCCTTGCCGGGCGCGGTGACGTCCACGGTGGCCTCGCACCAAGGGCTCCACCCGCCGTTCGCCTTGCCGTCCTCCGCGCGCACCCGCCAGCGGAGCACCGAGCCGTCGGCGTACCCGCCCGCCGGGACGGTCGCGGAGAACGCGTTGCCGCTCGACCCCACGGGGGTGACGTGTTCGCCCAGCTTCGTGTCGGCCGACCACCATTCGAAGTGACCCTTGACGGAGTTGTCGGCGTCCTTCAACCGGGCCGACAGCTTCGGCGTGGTGGTGCTGACGATCGGGCGCCCGTCACCCGACGCGCAGAGGCCGCCCGGATCGGACCACACGTCGGAGGCCGCCGGGTCGGCGGGCACCGAGTTGTACTCGATGACCAGGCTCGGGTTGTTCCTGAACCTCTTCCAGGCGAACACGTCGGTCTCGCTGGCCCGCAGGCCGATGGTCGCCTTGTCCCACTTCTCGGCGGCGGCCTGGGCGATCCACGAGGTGACGTCGAACTCCACCCCGCCGGGCAGGCACGCCGATCCCCAGCCCTTGGCCACGTTCAGCGTGTCGAGCTTCCTGACCCACGTCGGCTGCTTCCTCCAGGTCGTGCTCGTGCCGATCGCGCCGGTTCCCCAGGCGTGCACGTCGCGCTTCTGGCACGACCACGACCACGTCTCGTAGGTGCGGAGCGTCGCCTCGATGATCTGCTTGCCGTGGACGGCCGGGCCGACGGCGAACTGGAAGAACGAGCGGTTGTCCTGTCCCGAGCCGGGCGTGCCCACCCGGGCGGTGCCGCTGGCGTTGAGGTAGTTGGAGTCGGGGTAGGTGCTCCACACCGCCGTCCAGGACCCGCGCGGGGCCGTGAAGTACGGGTCGAGGTAGACCGGGTACCTCGTCTGCGGGTCGGCCAGCATCTTCTGGTCCGGCTTGAGCCTCAGCCGTTCGCCCGCGAGTTCCACGTCCATGGGGGACTCCCTGGCCTCCGGCGAGCGTTCCTCGTCGGCCGCCGGCGCGCCGCCCGTGGAGTCCCACATCTTCGGCGTGGGGGCGATGAACGTCGTGCCGCCGCTGTCGTCGGTGGCCTCCAGGTTGCCCGCTTCGTCCTTCTTGACGGACAGGCCCTCGGTGGTCAGCGGGTAGGCCAGTTCGGCCACGCCGGCCGCGGCTGCCGGAGACTTGACCACCAGGAGATGGGAGAAGCCGTCCACGTCGGCGGTGACCTGGAGGTCCACGCCGGGCATGACCTCGGCGTAGGTGGCGGTGTCACCGCTCAGCGTCGGTTTGGGCAACGCGCCCGTCCAGCCGAGTTTCAGCGCTTTCGCGCCCTGCGACAGGCGGGCCAGCGCGGTGGTTCCGCCGCCGGAGAACGTCATGTCCATCGCCGTGGCGACCGGTTCGACCGCGCCGTCGGGGCGCAGGCGCAGCGTGGTGTCCACGGGGACCCAGCGGCCTTCCTTGCGCACCCGTACCGGGCGGACGTGCGACTCCATCGTGTACGTGCCGTCGGGGTTGACGAAGACCTGGCGGGTCTCGCTCCGCATCGACTCGATCTCGACGGGCCGGCCGGCACGCTGGGCGGCGTCCCGTTCCGGGGAGCCCGCCGCTGGGATGGCCGGTGCGGGGGAGATCAGCCCTGATGCCAGGACCAGGGGGATGATCACGGCGAGCGAACGCGTGTAGCGCATGCAGTCTCCCGGAAACGTTAACGAGCTGAACGTTGATCGTTTGGGGCCCCGCCCGGACACGCTACTGATGCCGCCCCGTCCCGGAATCAGTCGGCTGACTGGGTTCCGCCGGCACCGGTCAAGCTCGTGGCCGGCGGTGGGTGCGGCGCCGGCGGGAGCCGCGCCACGACAGGTCGCGGCGGGAGCGCCGGAAGCGGATCACCGCCACGGGCAGCCACAGCACCGCCGCCACGATCGGGCTGAGCATGATGAACAGGGCCTGCACCGTGGCCCAGTCCAGCACCAACGCCGCGGCCGACCGGCGTGGCAGCCCATCGGTGAGCGCCTGGGCGAGGATCAGCAGCGGGACCCCGACCCCCATGCCGAGCAGCGCCATGCTCACCACGCCCCGCTGCCAGTACGGCCGCCGCAGCAGGTAACAGGCCGCCAGCGAGGGCGCCAGCAGGATGCCGAAACCGGACACCAGCATGACGGGGTGGAGCGGGTCGGACAGGTATCGGCCGGTCAGGCTGACCGCGGCGCACGTCACCGGGAGGACGAGCCCGAGGAGCCGGGCCGTCGCGCGCGAGCGCCGGCCAGTAGACGAACTCCCACTTGACCTCCTCCCCCTCCTGAAGGAGGGGGATTCCCACGGTCGCCCATGGGCCTTCCTGCTTCACCGCCGGTCGCCCGCCCGAGAGGACTCTCGTTGAGGTCTCACACCAGCTCTACAGGCGTTTCCGCTCTCCGCCAGCCCGGCGGCGAGCACGTTGCGTGCGGCGTTGACGGTCCAGGGCATCCGTCGGCTGACCGGTCTACCGCGCCGCAGGTGGTTCGCCCACCCGCGATCGCCTCTCCGAACTCGTCCGCACGAGGTTGTCACGTCGGTGGCCGCTCATTCGTCAAATGTGTATGAGCACGACCCCGTCCCTCCTCATGAGCGGCATGGCCGGGATTGGCGCCGTGGCCGGAGGGCGGGGCGGCAGCGGCGATGTTCGCGACCGTGCCGGAGCCGGTGCGGCTGACCGGGCGCGCGAC
Source organism: Nonomuraea sp. MG754425 (assembly GCF_021699195.1). Lineage (GTDB taxonomy): Bacteria > Actinomycetota > Actinomycetes > Streptosporangiales > Streptosporangiaceae > Nonomuraea. Next base: position 10,727 of record NZ_SSXE01000106.1, read on the forward strand.
CCGACAGGGGCTCCCTTGGCCGAGATCTACGGAAGAACTGCGGAGAAGGCCGCCATCGACGCGGTGCTCGCGGGCGCGCGCGCCCGCGAGAGCGGGGTCGTGGTGGTGCGCGGCGAGGAGGGGATCGGCAAGACGGCGCTGCTGGAGTACGCCGCGGCCCGCGCCACGGGGATGCGGGTGCTGCGCGGCGCGGGCGTCGAAGCGGAGGCGGAACTGCCGCTGGCCGGGCTGCATCTGGTGCTCGCCCCCGTGCTGCACCTGCGCGGGAGGTTGCCGGGGCCGCAGTCCGCGGCGTTGGGTGCGGCCTTCGGCCTGGCCGGCGCGGAGAGGGGGGACCGGCTCCTGCTCGGGCTGGCCACCTTGTCGCTGCTGGCCGAGGCAGCGGCGGACCCCCTGCTGGTGCTGGTCGATGACGTGCAGTGGCTGGACCGGTACTCGGCCGAGGTGCTGTCGTCGGTGGCGCGCCGGTTGCGGTCCGAGGGCATCGCGCTGCTGTTCGCCGCGCGGGACGACTACCCGATGCCCGCCCAGGGCGTGCCGGGCGTACGGGAGCTGCGGCTGACAGCCCTCGACCGGGACTCCGGCGCCGCGCTGCTGGGTGACCTGGCCGGGCACGTCAAAGACCACCTCCTGGCCGAGGCCCGGGGCAACCCGCTCGCCCTGCTGGAGCTGTCGGCTGCCCTCACGCCCGAGCAGCGTGCCGGTGAACTCCCCGGCGGCACGCTCCACCCGCATCACGGCCCGATGTCGGGGCGGCTGGAGTCGGTCTTCGCCCGGCGTGTCGGAGCGCTGCCCGAGCGGACCCGGCTGCTGCTGCTCGCCGCGGCGGCCGACGACAGCGGCGATCTGCACCTCCTGCTCGCGGCGGGCCGGCGGCTGGGCGCCGGGGTCGCCGACCTGGAGCCCGCCGAGCACGACCGGGTGATCCACGTCCGCGGTGACCGGTTGAGCTTCGCCCACCCGCTCTTCCGCGCCGCCGCCTACCGTTCGGCGTCGCTGTCGGCCCGCATGGCCGCTCATGCCGCGCTGTCGGCGGCCTTCAGGCAGGGCGGCATGGCCGACCGCGGCGCGTGGCATCGCGCCGCGGCCGTACACGGCGCCGACGAGAGCGTGGCCACGGAGCTGGAACACACTGCGGGCGACGCCCGCGCCAGGGGTGGTCACGCGGCGGTGGCCACCGCCCTCTGTCGAGCCGCGCAGCTCACGCCCGACCCGGGGCAGCGCGCCCGGCGCCTGGACGCGGCGGCGCAGGCCGCTCTCGACGCCGGGATGACCGCCTTCGCCGCCCACCTGGCCGATCGCGCCTGGCCGATCGCGCGCGACCCGCTGGTCCGCGCCGGCCTGGCGACGGTCCGCGCGGCCGTCGCCCAGCAGCAGGATCTGCGGGCCCGGCCGGAGGAACTGGCCGAGTCCGCGGCCGGGCTCGCCGAGCAGGCTCCCGAGACCGCCGCCACCATGCTCCTGTTCGCGTTGATCAGCGCCTGGAGCGGCGGCGAGCCGCACCACACGTCCCGGCTCGCCGCCCGTGCGGCCGCCGTGCCCGGTTCCTCGCCCATGCTGGCCGACGTCACCGCGGCGATCGCGCACCTCGCCGGCGAGCGGCCGGCACGGGCCGTCCCGCACATCAGGTCGCTCGTCCAGCAGCTCGCCGGCACCGCGGACCCCGCCATCTGGCAGCACCTGACCGTTCAGTGGTGGTGTCTGTGGCTCGCCGACATCGACACCGCCCAGCAGAGCGCGGCGGCCCTGGCCGACCGGTGCCGGGCCCAGGGCGGCATCGGCATGCTGCCCCGCGCCCTGCTGCACCTGGCGCGCACCCAGTTGCTCCTCGGCCGGCACCGGGACGTGCTGTCCACCGGCGAGGAGGGCCTGCGCGTCGCGCGGCACACCGGCCAGCCGCACTTCGCCGGCCACCTCACCGGCCTGCTGGCCTGCGTGGCCGCGATCGAAGGCGACCAGGAGCGGTGCACCGCGCTGACGGAGGACGTCCTCGCCGGCGGTGTGAGCGAACGCGGCATCGAAGGCGTCTACGCCCGCGCGCTCCTGGACCTGGGACACGGACGGCACGAGGCGGTGCTGCGCCGCCTCACGCAGATTCCCGAGGCGCTGACGGGCCACCATCCCGCCATCGATCACAGCCTCGGCACCGCCACCCTCGTGGAGGCGGCGGTCCGTCAAGGCCGCCCCGACCTGGCTACGGCCCCGCTCGACCGGCTACGGCAGTGGGCACAAGCGACGGGCCGGCCGTGGACCCTGGCCGTCGCGGCCCGCTGCCAGGCCCAGCTCGCCGACGGCGAAGAGGCGGAACGGCGATACGAGCACGCCGTACGCCTGCACCGGCAGGACGCCGCGAACCTCTTCGAAGCCGCCCGCACCCACCTGCTCTACGGGGAGTTCCTGCGCCGCAAGCGGCAGCGCAACCGGGCTCGCCCGCTCCTGCGAGCCGCGCTCGACACCTTCGAACGGCTCGGCGCGGTCCCCTGGATCGACCGCGTGCGCAGCGAGTTGCGCGCCACCGGTGAGACCTCCCGGCCCCAGGAGCAGGCGCCCGGCCTGCTGGACCGGCTCACCTCACAGGAGCGGCAGGTGGTCAGGCTGGCCGCGGCCGGGCTCAGCAACGCCGGCATCGCGGCCCGCCTGTATCTCAGCCCGCGCACCGTCAGTTACCACCTGTACAAGGCCTATCCCAAACTCGGTGTCGGCTCGCGCAACGACCTGGCCCGCATGGACCTCGACCGGGACGGATGAGGCACCCTGCTCACTTGGCTGTGGAACGCGGCTCTCATCCCCATAAGCCGGATAGATCACAGACGCCCATAATGACCATGTAATTCCGTGCAATTCGCTAAGCTCTGCAGCGGCAGGGCTGTAGCGCAGAGGTCGTCGCGCCTTACAGCAGGTTGGAGGACGTCGGTTCGAATCCGACCAGCCTTGCCCCAATCGTGGACGTCATCGGTGGGGGTGCAGGTGTCGGTCGTCGATCCTGACGTGACCGGGACGCCCCCGCCCGGACCAGCGGCCCTCCCCACTGAAGCCGACGTCGAGACCTGCCTGCGGGTGATGGCCCAGGCACGCGCGGCCGATCCGGCCGATCCTCGATGGGCGGCCGTGCACGAGGCCGCGGCGCACCTGCACCGGACGGGCAAGAAGACACGGAAGGCGGCGCGGGACGCCGAGCGCAGGCGACGCGACCACGAGGCCATGGCGGCCACGACGCGCTATCGGGAGCAGGATCCGTCGCCCGAGCCCGTCCCGCCGGGCCCCCAGGATCGGGCCGCCCGCGCGGAGCCGGGTGACCGGTCCGCGCCGGCGCGGCTGGCGGGCACGCGACGCTGTTACGTCTGCAAGTCCGCCTACCGGCAGGTGCATCCGGAGTACCACCTGCTGTGCCCGGAATGCGCCGAGGAGAACATGGCCCGCCGGCACGCCCGCTGCGACCTGCGTGGCCGCCGGGCGATCGTGACCGGGGGCCGGGTGAAGATCGGTTTCCAGTTGACGCTGAAGCTGCTGCGCGACGGCGCGGACGTCCTGGTCACCACCCGCTTCCCGCGGGACGCCGCCCGTCGGCTCGCGGCCGTGCCCGACGCCGAAGCCTGGCTGGACCGGGTGCACGTCCGCGGCGTCGACCTGCTCGACCTGGCGGCCGTCGCGGGGCTGCTGGAGTCCGTTCAGCGGCGGTTCGGTCATCTCGACGTCCTCGTCAACAACGCGGCCCAGACGATCCGCCGGCCCGCCGCGTACCACCGTGAGGTGCGTGCGGCGGAGCGCGCGCCGCTGAGAGGTCTGGCCGCGCGGATCGACGTGGCGGACGTGCCGGAGACGGCCGCGGTCGCCGCGCCGGTGGAACCCGTGCCGGCGCTCACGGCTCCCTCTGGCTCCGGGCAGGCCGTCACGCGGCGGGACGCCCTGGAGGCGCTGTTCCCCGCCGGGCGGACGGACGAGACCGGTCAGCCGCTGGACCTGCGCGAGCGCAACAGTTGGAGTCTCCGGCTGCACGAGGTGGACCCGGCCGAGTGGCTGGAGGTTCAACTGGTGAACTCCTTCGCGCCGTTCCTGCTGACGTCCCGGCTGCGCGGCCTGCTCGAGGCGTCGCCGTGGCCGGACCGGTACGTCGTCCAGGTCTCGGCGATGGAGGGCAGCTTCTCCCGGGAGCAGAAGACCGTCCGCCATCCGCACACCAACATGGCCAAGGCCGCCCTGAACATGCTGACCCGCACCGCCGCCGCGGACTACACGGCCTCGGGCATCCACATGAACAGCGTCGACACCGGCTGGGTCACCGACGAACGTCCCCATCCGGACAAGACCGCGCAGCGGGAGGCGGGTTTCCGCCCGCCGCTGGACGTCATCGACGGTGCCGCCCGGGTCTACGACCCGATCGTGCGCGGCGTGGGCGGGAACCGGATGTCCGGCCTGTTCCTGAAGGACTACCGACCGGTGGATTGGTGATGATGGAGCCGACGCCCGTACGCTGCCCCGCGATCGAGCACCTCGACGTGCCGCCGGCCGATCCGGCGGACCTGGGGCCGCTGGTCTCCCGGCTGGCCGCACCGGCCCCGGTGGCGGCCGACGAGACCTTCCCGCTCGGCACCGTACGGCCCGACGGCCGGGTCGACCTGTGCAAGCAGGGCCTCGGCCCGGCCGGTACGGCGCGGCTGCTCCCGGCCGCGGTGGCCTCGCCGCACGCCGTCCATCTGCTGCTGGGCACCAACGCCATCGGCGACGACGGGGTCCGGACCATGGCCGACGCGCTCGTTCCCGGCCACGGCCTGGAGACGCTCTACCTCGGCTGCAACCGCATCGACGCGGCGGGCGTCGAGGCGCTCGCCGGTCGGCTGGCCACGGACACCACCGTGCGCGCCCTGTGGCTCAAGCGGAACCCGGTGGGCGACGACGGAGTCCGCGCCCTCGCCGCTATGCTGCGCCGCAACACCACCATCCGCACGCTCGACCTGGTCAACACCGGGCTCACGGGAGAGGGGCTGCGGGCGCTGCTGGGCGCGCTCACCGAGCGGCCGAACCCGGTCGAGCGGCTGTTCCTGGGCGGGAACGGGCTGGACCCGGAGTCCGGCGACCTGCTGGCCGCGCTGATCCGGGACGCCGGGGTCCGTGAGCTCTACCTTCCGGCGAACCATCTCGGCGACGCCGGCGCGGCCACGCTCGCCGCGGTGGCCGACCCCGCCCGGCCGGTGCGCCTGGGCCTCGGCGGCAACGGCATCGGGCCGGACGGCGCACGCGCGCTGGCCGCCGCACTCGGCGGCATCGAGGCACTCGACCTGGGACGTCCGCCGTCGGAGCGGAGCCTCGGCGCGTCCGCGAACGTCACCGGGGACACAGGCGCGGCTCTGCTGGCCGCGGCGCTGCCCGGCAGCCCGTTGCGCCGGCTGGAGCTGCGCCGGACCGGCATCACCGGCCGGGGCGCCAAGGCCCTGCTGGCCGCCGTTCCCGACGACACCTGCCTGGAATACGTCGGGTTCGGCCCCGGCGTGCCCCGCCGGGTGAAGCGGGTGCTGGCGCCACGGCTCCGTCCCGCCGCCCGGACCCATCCGGACCTGCACGCGATCGGGAGCCTCTACCGGTGAGCGCGCCGGCCGGTCCGCCACCCCGTACGCCGTCCCGTTCGTATCCGCCGCACGAGGCGTCCCGGTTACGGCGGATCCGGCGGTACGCCGTGCCCCCGTGGATGGTCGAGCAGGCGACCGAACGACGGCTTGCCGGCGACTGGCGGGGCGCCTGCGCCGCCGCGAACGTCGATGTCACCTTCGACCTGGCCGACGTCGCCCGGGAGCACGGCGACGCCGTCGCCACGGCGATCGAGGACGACCTGGGCAACTTCGCCCCGGACCTGCTGCGCTGGCACCTGCCCCGCCTGGACCGCGGGCGTACGACGATCGTGCCCGACCAGGTGATGGTCCTGGGACGACCGGGTACGGCCTCCGGCACCCCGTACCTGTACCTCCGGACGCCCCGCTGGATGGCCCACGGCCCGCAGCGGCTGCGCCTGCACGTCGGGCCGGTCCGCCATCAGGACACCTATCTGGAGACGGACTGGGCGTACAGCGCGTTCTGGCGCGACGTCGTCCAGGACTGGAGCTCGTCGCGTCATCTGTGGGATGCGCGCCATGCCGGCGACCTGCGTGAACGCTGCGGCGGCGACAAGACCCGGGCTCCCTTCCTGCACGGCGACGGCACACCGCGCGGCGCGGGCGAACTGCCCACGGCCGACCCCGGCCGCGGCGACCCGGCGGCGCTCACCGAGTGGGTCACGCTGCTGCACGAACGCGGCGAGGTCGAAGCGGCGTTCGCGGCCGCCGGCATCGAGCTGGACGCCACGCCGTTCGAGCTCAAGCCCTTTTTCGAGGTGAGTCGCGTCGATCCGCTCGACGTTCTCGCGCGGCTGCCCCTGGCTCTGACCCGGGTGGCGGCGGAGCTCGGCCGCCTCGCGGCCACAGCGGGAACCGGACGCTTCTGGCTCCCCTACCGGCAGTACGCGGCGGTCCTGTTCGAGACCGGCGGATCGCAGGCGAGCCTGCGCGCCCGCGTCGCCGAGTTCGAGATGGGCACGGAGCCCGGGGACGCGGTGCTCCCCGAAGCGTGCTGGCGCCGCCTGCCCGACCTCGACCTGCTGCGGGACGGCTATCCGCCGGAGCGGCTGCATCCGCTCGTCCGCGCGGCCCTGTTCCCGGGCCGCGCCGTGGACGGCGTTCCCGCGGGGCCGTCGGAACCGGAACCCCCGGAGCCGGCCCGGATCCGCTGCCGTGGCGAGTGGCACGAGGTCTCCTTCCGTGACGGCGTCCTGCACATCCCGCACAGCGCGGAGGAGCAGCGGCGGGAGAGCGCCATGCGGGTGTTCGGGGGCGCGATCGCCGGCTGCTTCGCCGCACGGCACGCGTGGACGTCCGGAACCGGACGGCTGCCCAAGGCGCTGCGCGACCGGCGAGGGGAGCTCTTCTCGCGGGTCCAGCACGGCGACCTCCCGGGGGTCCTGCGGCTGCTGGACGCCGGCGTGGACGCACGCGTCCGCGACGGCCGCGGGCGCACCCTGCTGCACCTGCTGCACCTGCTCGATCCCGGCGTCGATCCCGGCGTCGATCCGAAGGCGCCCGGCCGTCGGGGGCACGAGCCGGACCACCGGCCGCGACGCCTCCACCACGACGGTCTGCTCGGGCGGCTCCTGGCGGCGGGCGTGGACATCGATGCCAGGGATGCGGACCAGCGCACCCCGCTGTTCGCCGCGATCTGCGGGGACGGTTCGGTGGCGCTCGTCCACGCGCTGCTCGCCGCGGGGGCGCGGATCGACCTGACCGGCGAGATCCACGGCGGGCCCGTCTCGCTGCACCGCCTGATCACCTGGCTCGGTCGCGACGACCTGGACGTCATCACGGATCGGATCGAGCGCGAGCATCCGGAACTCGCCGAGGAAACGTGAACGCCGTCAGCATGCCAGCCCCCGACCCCACAGCCACGGCAGCGCCGCGCCGTCCGTTGTCGTACCCGTCGGATGAGGCGTCGAGCCGGCGGCGGATCCTGCGGTACGCCGTCCCCCGGTGGATGATCGAGCAGGCCACCGAACGACGTCTCGACGGAGACTGGCGCGGCGCCTGCGCCGTCGCGAACGTCGATGTCGCGTTCGACCTGGCCGGCATCGCCCGGGAGCACGGCGACGCCGTCGCGGCCGCGGTCGAGGACGACCTCCTCCGTCTCGCACCGGATCTCCTGCGCTGGCATCTGCCACGCGTCCTGACGGGACGTACGACGATCCGCAACGGCCAGACTCTGATCTTGGCCGGTTACCCGGGTGCGGCCGAGACCACGCAGTACCTGCACGTCACCACACCGACGATGGTGGAGGGGCCCCAGCGGCTGCTCCTGCGCTTCGGCCGGATCGACCAGGTCGTCAGCCCGCGCGATCACCGGCGCGTCGTGCACGACTGGACCACGCTGCGCCACCTGTGGGACGTCCGGCACACCGGCGCGCTGCTGGAACGCCACGGCGGCGGAGACCGGCCGCCGTTCTGCGACGCGGACGGGACCCGGCGGGCCGCAGGGGACCTGCCCACGGCCGACCCCGGCCCCGCCGACCCGCCGACCCGCGCCGAATGGGTGACCCTGCTGCATGAGCGAGGAGGGGTCGAGGCGGCGTTCGCCGCGGTGGGGGTCGCGCTGGACCCGACGCCGCCCAAGCCCCGCTGGGGCCGGCCGATCGATCCGTTGCCCAGCCTGGAGCGGCTCCCCCTGGCGCTGACCAGGCTCGAGCCGGAGATCCGGCTGCTCGTCCGCGCGGGCCTCGGGCCGCGCTTCCAGATTCCGCTGTTCTACGGCAACTCCCTGCTGCTCGAAGGCGGCGGCCCGGCCGGCGAACTGCGGACCCGGATCATCGACCCCGAGGAGCTGTCCGGCATCCCGGTGCTGGCCGAGGCGTGCTGGCGGCGGCTGCCGGACCTCGACGCGCTCCGGCACGGCGACGTGGCTCCGGACCGGCTGCACCCACTGATCCGGGACGCGCTCTTCCCGCTGCGTGCGGACCCCGCCGAACCGGTCGGGCCACCGGATCCACGGCTCCCGTCCCCGGTCCGGGTGCGCTGCCGCGGCGAGTGGCACGAGGTGAGCTTCCAGGACGGCGCGCTACGGGTGCCGCACAGCGCGGACGAGCAGCGGCGAGAGAGCGCGATGCGGGCGTTCGGCGGCGCGGTCGCCGGCTGCTTCGCCGTGACGCACGCGGTCTTCCGCGGCGAGGGCCGGCTGCCGAAGGCCCTGCGGGAGCAGCGGAGGGAGCTGTACAGCCGCGTCCAGCACGGTGACACGCCGGGAGTGCTCAGGCTGCTCGACGCCGGGATCGACCCGCGCTTCCGTGACGGCCGGCGTCGCACCCTCCTGCACGCGCTGATCCACCTGGACCACGAGGTCCTGCTGCCGCGCCTGCTGGCGGCCGGGGTCGACCTCGAGGCCGTGGACCACAACCGGCGCACGGCGCTGCACGTGGCGGTCGGGGACAACGGCTCCGCCGCGCTGGTACGGGCGCTGCTGGAAGCCGGGGCGAACCCCGGCGTGGACGACGACATGGGCCTGTCGCTCTCCCAGCTCATCCGCCTGCACAAGCGCACCGACCTGGACTTCCTCCTGGCCCTCCTGGACCGGGACCGGCCCGCTGGATGACGTGGAAGGACGAGGAACAGTGAACGTCACCGATGAGGACCGCGCACCGGATCCGCTGGCCGCGGCCGACGAACTGGTCCGCCGGCTCGGCTCCCAGCGCACGGAGCCGGCCGCGAACCCGCAGTTGGAGGCGCTGTCGCTCGCGGTGTCCGCGAACCTCCCCGTGCTGTTGTGGGGCGAGCCGGGGATCGGCAAGTCCGCCGGCCTCCAGCAGTTGGCCGCCGGGCTCGGCGTCCCGCTGGAGACGGTGATCGCGAGCGTGCACGAGCCCTCCGACTTCGCCGGCCTGCCGATCATCGGCGACGATCCGGCCACCACCGGCGTGCCGATGGCCCCACCGGACTGGGCGGTGCGGCTGGCCGCGGCCGGGCGCGGCGTCGTGTTCTTCGACGAGTTGTCCTCCGCGCCGCCCGCCGTCCAGGCGGCGCTGCTGCGGGTCGTCCTCGAACGCCGGGTCGGCAGCCTGCCGCTCCCGGAGCCGGTCCGCGTGGTCGCCGCCGCCAACCCGCCGTCCAGCGCCGCGGACGGCTGGCACCTCAGCCCGCCACTGGCGAACCGGTTCGTCCACCTGCACTGGACGCACGACCCACGGACGGTCGCACGAGGCATGGCCGGAACCTGGCCGGCCGTGCCCCAGCCGGTCATCGATCCGGCCCGGGTGCCCAGTGCGGTCGCCCGCGCCCGCGGAATCGTCTCCGGGTTCCTCACCGCACGTCCCGGCCTGGTCCACCACCTGCCCGGCGACGCGGAGAACCGGGGCCGTGCCTGGCCGTCGCCGCGTACCTGGGAGATGGCGCTGCGCCTGCTGGCGGTCGGGTACGCCGCCGGCTCCGGCCAGAAGGCGGTCGCGACCGCGGTGATCGGCGCGGTGGGCGACGGCGCCGGTCTCGAACTGCTGGCCTACCTCGAACAGCTCGACCTGCCCGACCCCGACCGCGTCCTGGCCAACCCGGACGCCTTCGCACTGCCGGAGCGGGGCGACCGGCAGCTCGCCTTCCTGACGGCCGTCGTCTCGGCGGTGCAGAGCGACCTCACGCGGCGGCGCTGGGAGGCCGGCTGGGCGGTGCTGGCCAAGGCCGTCGACGCCGGCGTGCCCGACGTCGCGGCCCGGGCCGCCGCGGACCTCGCGGCGCTGCGCGACACGGACTGGCCGGTGCCGAGCGGCATCGACGCGTTCCTCGACCTGCTCCAACTGTCCGGCGCGTTGCCGAGCGCCTCCTGACCCGTGACCGAATTCGACCAGGTCAAGTTGCTCGCCGCGCGCTACCGTGCCGCGAGCGACCGGCCGTACCTCGCCTCCGCGCTCTACTCGCTGACGGTCGTGCCGAGCAGCGACGTGCCGACGATGGCCGTCGACCGGCACTGGCGGTGCTACGTGTCACCGGCGTTCGTCGCGGCGACGTCCGTTCCCGAACTCGCGGGCGTATGGATCCACGAGTTGTCCCACGTGCTGCGCGACCACCACGGCCGGGCGGACCGGCTGCCGGCCACCGACCGGCGCGACCGGTTGCGCGTGAACGTCGCCCAGGACTGCGAGATCAACGACGACCTGCTCGCCGACGGGCTGGCACTGCCGGAAGGCCGGATGGAACCCGGACTGTTCGGGCTGACGACCGGACGGCTGTTCGAAGAGTATCTCCCGCACCTGCCGCCGTCCGCCGTCTGCTCCGACTGCGGCTCCGGCGCCCACGGCGAATGGGCGGACTGGGAGATCACCGATGGCGGCGGGCCGGGCGGCGTCAGCACGGTCGAGGCCGAGGCGCTGCGCCGGCACACCGCCGAGGCGATGCGCGCCCACCGGCGCAACCGCGGCACCCTCCCGGCCGGCTGGCAACGCTGGGCGGAGCAGATCCTGGAACCGACGGTCGACTGGCGCCGCGTGCTCGCGGGCGCCGTACGGCAGGCGGTCGCCTGGGCCACCGGGGCGATCGACTACACCTACCATCGCCCGTCCCGCCGCACCGCCGCACTGCGCGGCGTCGTGCTGCCGAGCCTGCGCCGCCCGCTGCCGGTCGTCGCGATCGTCATCGACACCTCGGGGTCCATGGGCGAGGACGACCTCGCGGCGGCCCTCGCCGAGGTCACCGGCGTCCTGCGGGAGGTCGGCGTCGGCGGCAATCGGGTCACGGTGCTCGCCTGCGACGCCGACGTGCAGACCGCTGCCCGGGTGACGTCCGCGCAGCAGGTGAACCTCGCCGGTGGGGGTGGCACCGACATGCGGGTCGGCATCAGGGCGGCCCTCGCCCTGCCTGAACGGCCCGGCGTCGTGATCGTGCTGACCGATGGCTTCACCCCGTGGCCCGCGGCTCCGTCGTCGTCCCGCATCATCGCCGCCCTCATCGGCACGGACCCGCCGCCCCCGCCCGCATGGGTGGAGGCCGTCCACATCCCGCGAACCGCCGACGCGTGACACGCGGCAGCCAAGGGCGGTGCTTGGGATCGTTGGTGGGTGTTCTTGCCCACCGGGGAAATGGTGAATCCAGATTTCTCCTCGGAGGTGGCGTCGTGGTGCGCCGGTGACTGCCCGTGGCCCGGTCCTGGAGGTCATTACCTGGTGGGCCGCACGATGTTCATGGCCGGGGTCAGCCAGCGCGACGACCGGCTCGACACACCGTCATCGCAGGAGTTGCGCATTGCGCAATTCCTCGGAGGCGTACCGGCCGGAAAGGGCCCTGTCCTGGGCGAGTCGCTCACGGAAGGCCCGGTCGTCGTGGCCGCTGACCCCGGCGGCCCCGGGTACGTCCTCGGTGCGGTTCTCACCGACTACCTCGCCGATGAGAACCGCACGTCTCCCCTTGCCACGGTGATGCTGTACTTCTGCCGCGACGAGTTCTGCGTGGACCATACGTCCCGCGAACTCGGCAAGGTGAACGTCGGTGACGGGCTGGAGAGCACCAGCGCACTCGACATCGCGCTTACCCCCTCCGGGACGCCGGTCGTCAGCCACTTCGACCGGTCCGCTGACGCCCTGACGCTCTTCATGTGCGGCGACGCCGCCTGCTCCGCCCCGCGTGCGAAGGAACTGGCCAAGCCGTTCTCTGAGCGGATGGGCCGGGATGTGCTGTGCGACATGTACCAGGAGATCGTGGTAGGAGCGGCCTACCCCGACGGCGGCTCGTCACTGTCGTCGCTCGCCGTGGACGGCTCCGACCGGCCGCAGATCGTCCTGGCCGACGCCGGTCAAGACCGGCTGACCTACCTGGCCTGCTCCGACCCGACTGCGGGACCACGGCGGCCAGCCACCTGCTCGACATTCCGTTGAGCGGGTTGTATCTCTCCCTGGACGGCTCGGACCGGCCGCACGTGTATGTGGGCGGACTCCCGCGCGGAGAGCGCACCAGAGACCACATCCTCTCCTGCGCGCTCCCCCGATGCGGGCACTAGAAGCTCATCCACCCGGCCAGGCGACGAGCCCGGGTCCGTCGCCAGGCTCAGCGCCGGCAGGCGACGGAAAGGATCACGACCGTCGATCCGCCATAGACCTTTCGCCATAGCTCCTTGGCTCCGGCGCTCGTTTCGTCGGCAACGCCACCCGTGACGGGATTGGTCGTCCACTTGACGGTGCAGTGATGGTCGATCATGAACGCGTCGGCGTCCTTGACGTACGTCTTGGAGGACTGCCCCGGTCGCAGCCACCGGAGGTGGTACCTCGTCCTTCCGTCCGGCCACTCGCGCCAAGGCCAATCGGCGTAGGACCCATGTCCCTTACAGGGGTGAGCACCCGCTTTCCACGGCTCTTTCGGAGTGGAGCACCACGTGTCGGAGATCAGGATGCGCTGGTTCGATCGGTTGATGATGCGGCCGCAGGTGAACCCCTCGGTACAGGTGAGGTCGGCTGCGGCGGCGGACGCGGACGGAGCCGCGGCGGCGGGTGCGGCCAGGAACGTGCCGACGACGGCTATCGCGCCGAGCACGCCCGTGATTCCACGGCCTGATTTCCTCGGCCGGCCGGTAACGGTCATGAGTCTCCCCCATGTCGGTGACGGAAGTCGAAGGTCGTCACCGACCTTCGCCCGGCTCTTGCCACCGCGGCAAGAACGGTGGGCCCATCTGGGACGGTGTGGGCCGCCGAGCCGCCTCTGACCTGCGGTTCCTGGACCCTTGTGGGACGGCACGGGATGATCGGCCCGGGATGCCGGCTCTTGCCCAACGTCCGCGGGGGCTTGACGTGCCCGTCCGGCCGCCGAGACGGAAACCCCTCCGGCCGGCGACATGCCGGCGGAGGGGTCCTGCCGTCCGCCCCGGACCGGGCTCTTCCCTCAGGCCGGAGTCACCGGCCAGAGTTGGAGCTCAGGCGGTTCGCGGACGCCTGGGCGGGGTCACGAGAACGCGGCGCTGTCCGGGTGGCAGGCCTGCTGGAACAGGTGCCCCGATCCCTGGTCACTGGCCGACTGGAACTGGCGGACGTAGGTGCCTCCCCACCACAGGCAGATGGTGGGGGTGCTCAGGCCGCCGCGGTCGTTGCCGCCGTACATGTAGATCTGCGCCTGCAACGGCCCCAAGGTGCGGTTCTCCCAGGAGGAGTCCTGGTTGGCCGGCGCGGGAACCACGCCGTCGTGCCAGTTCCAGTCTTCCCGCCCGTAGCGGTAGGAGTAGACGGTTCCGCCGCGGTCGATGTCCTCGTAGATGCAGAACTCGCCGATGTCGCAGTACTGGTTGGCGTCCCAGTCCGCCTGCGCGGGGGACGCGGTGAGGGAGAAGGCGCCTATCGCCAGAGCGCCTGCGAGGATGGCACTGATCACGCGCACGTTCGTATCCTTTCTGTGGTTTCTCCGGTGGTGGAATCGACGGGGGGATCAGTAGGGGCGGCCTCCCTTCTCCGGTGCCATGGCGGGTGGCCTGTCAGCCGGCTGCGACGACGTGTCGGGCTCGGTCGAGGGCGCCGAGGCGCAGGCGGCGGAGCGTCTCGATGTCCGGGCGATGGAGCCGTGCCAGAGCGGCCCACTCCCGGCGTTCGACACCGCTGATCGCCGCGCCGAGGCCGGTCCGCTGGGCGCACCTGGCCTCGGCGACCGCCAGCGGCACCTCGATGCGGTGCGCGGCGTCGGGATCGCGGCCGGCGATCAGCTTCGCCGCCGCGGCTCTCAGCTCGCCAGGGTTCTCGTAGGGGTGTCCGGCGCCGCGCATGCAGGCTGCCCAGTTCTTCAGCGAGACACGATAGGCGCTGTCCTTCTCGATCGCGGCGGCGACGAAAGGCGTGAGGTTGTTGAGGACCATCGTGGAGCGGAACCACGCCCGCAGGTCGCCGTAGAGTTCGGTGCGCGCTTCCGCGACGCATCCGCTGCCGCTCATGCCGACGACCTCACCGTGCGGAAGCCTTATCTCCAGGGGTTTTCGCTGCTCTGCCGGGGGCGGGCCCATCAGGGCGACTCCGTAGGCCGCCCTGGCGGCCTTGGACAGGCCGCGGGCGTACTGTTCGTTGGGGCCCATGGCCGCGTCGTCCCCGGCCCGTAACCGGTCCTGCGTTCCCAGGCCGTGCCGTTCGGCCCAAGAGACATCGTCGATCACGAACCGGAACGTGCGATCCTGCGGATTCTTCCTGGCCGGCTCGGCGGAGACATAGCGGAAGCCCTGGTCACGCATGCATGCGGCGATCAGCGCCTGCTCCGCGCGATCGAGCAGACGGAGCTCGGCCGCGCCCAGCTTGCGCGAAGGGCCCGGCGGCTCCCTGCCGGCGGCCTCGTTCGCGCCCGATGCGCCAGAACCACCCGACCCCCCTGACCCGACTGATTCGCCGAGGCCCACCACGCACACCGCGGACACGATGGCCATCGCGAAGATCGTCACGGCTCGCGCGCCCTTCACCCGCACCTCCCCGTGGCTCCGCGGTCCGGCACCCGCCGTGTCCGTACACTCGTCGCTTCGCTTCGGACCCATGGCCGTCCCTTCTCTGTGGGAAGTGCGGCTTCCTTCCGCGTGGTCATCACTGACCTTCGCCAGTCAGTCGTCGCAGCGGCAAGGACGGCCAGGCCATCTGGGACGGATGGGCCGCGGAGCCGACTTTGACCTGCAACTCCTGGACCCGTGTGGGATGATCGGCCTGAGATGTCAACTCTTGTGCAACTCTTGCGGGGCCTGAAGGAACGCAGCGGCCAGAGCTATGCTGACCTGTCCCGGAGGACCTATATCAGCACGTCGACCCTGCACCGCTACTGCACTGGGCGAGGGAAAATCCCGGACGCCGGGCTCGTCACCCGGATCGCCCGGGCCTGCGGAGCAACCGAGCAGGAAGTTCGGGACGTCGTCCGCGCGTGGACACTCGACGGCGAACTTTCGCCCGCAACCGATGCCGGCGCCGCGAGGGTGACAGAACTGGCACCTGCGGAAGAGGACCGCGCGGCCGTCGCGACGATGACGGCGGCGGCTCCGCCGGTCGTGGAGCCGGTCCGCCGGTCCGTGATGGGGGTGGTGGCCAAGGCGGTAGCCGTGTCGCTGACCGTGGCCCTGGGGACGGTGTCGTCGCAGGCGTCGCCCGAGGCGGCACCGGAGCCGGCACCGGCGGCGGCAGCGCCGCAGTCGGTGAGCGGCCCTAGCTGGGTAGTGGCGCCGGAGCCGGTGGAGTCGGCCAGGTTCGGTGTGACCATGAACGCGAACACGGGGGAGATGCCGGGGTTCCGGGTGGGCGCAGTCCGATTCTGGGACAGCCAGACGCGATGGGCGAACCTGGAGCCTCGCCAGGGGGAGTACGACTGGACGGTGGCGGACCGGCTGGTATCGGCCGCCGGTCGCGCGGGATTACCCGCTCTGTTCGTCATCGGCGGCACGCCGGCGTGGGCGGCGCCCGGAGCGTCGCGCATGGCCTACCCGGAGGGCGCCCGCGCAGCGGCGCCGGACGATCTGGACCACTGGGAGAGGTTCGTTCGCACACTGGCCGGGCGTTATCGGGGCCGGATGGAAGGCTACGAGCTGTGGCCGGTCGGCAACGATTCCAGGTTCTACACCGGCGATGTGGCGAGCCTGGTCGAGCTGACACGCCGGGCGAGCCGCGCCATCAAGGAGACCGACCCCGAGGCGATCGTCGTATGCCCCGGAATGGGCCGGCTGTGGAGCGACGAGGGGCGTGACTTCCTGCGAGAGTTCGCGGTGGCGGGAGGCTACACACACTGCGACGTCGCCAGCGTCAAGCTGCACCAGCGATCTCCCGCGGACCCGCCGGAGACCATGCTGGCGATCATCGACATCGTCTACCGCACCTTGCACCAGGCGGGGGCGCATCCCCCGATCTGGAGCACCGGCACGACTCATGACATCGTCCTGGAGCGGCCACTGGACGAGGAGCGCGCGATCGACCACGCGGTGCGCTTCTACCTGACCGGCCTGTACGGCAGCGGCAGCGGCTACCTGCGGCGCACCTACTTCTACGCCTGGGGCGCCAGGACGCTACCGATCGTCCTGCAGGCCGAGGGCGGTGCGCCTACCAGGGCTGCGCTGGCCGTGGAGCGGTTGCAGCGATGGCTCGCCCGTGCCCAGGTGCATGCCTGCGGGCAAGGCGCCGCGATCCGCTTGCCGGCCAACGTGTGGCAGTGCGAGTTCACCCTGACCGGCGCGGACGGCCGGACCCGCAACGCTGTCCTGCGGTGGACCCATGCCGGTACCGCGTCGACGCCGGCTCCTGCGGACGCGGCCCAGGTTCACCGCCTCGATGGGACGTCCACGCCTCTCACACCGGGCGATCTCCTCGACGTCGGCACTCGCCCCGTTCTCGTCACCGGCCCGTAACGTCGCTCGGGCGCTTCGTCAAGGTCCGGCGCCGAACTGGCGACCTCGATCAATGAGGTGGTGCCTCGGATTCCACACCAGGCGATCTTCTGCCTGGCCACGGACCCGCTTTCCTGAAAGTCATGCAGGCCGAGGGATTCGTAGACGGCCTCGGTCGCCGTGCCGCGCAGGACGTTCACGCGGGCGATGCCCGCGGCGCGGGCGTTACGCAGCAGTTCGACCTTGAGAACCTGCTCCACCCACGGCTCGTGGGTCGGCTCCACCCAGGTCACGACGTCACGTGGGATCTCGCCGGTCGGGTCGATGACCGAGATGCCGACGGCCTCGTCGCCCTCGCACGCCACGACGACGAGGCTCTCGTCGCGGATCGTGAAGGGCATGACGTCGATGCCGCCGCAAATCATGGCGGATTGAAGAAGGTCGCCGACCGCCATGGCGAGCCGCGTCGACCGGGTATGGCGATCCGCGAGATTCGGGAAATGGTAGGTGGCGGCGGCCGCACGGTGCCTGAGGGTCCCGTAGGCGTCGGCGTCGAAGCCGGTCAGGTCGTAATGCCGGTCCTGTCGGCTGTTCATTCGTGCATTCTCCGCGCGCCCGGGTTGTGACAGAGGTGCCCGCGGCCGCCGGGCGCGGGGCGGCCGCGGGCATGCTGAGCCGACTGATGTCGGCCACGCCGGGTGGTTTGCTCCCGGCATCTGGAAGACGCCGGGTCGGGCGGAAACGTGAGATGCGGTCTTTCGGGGCCGCCGGCTTGGGAGGGGCCCGCGGGCCGTTTCACGAGGTCCAGATGCCGGAGCTGCCCCGTCGGTGCGAGCCGACCAGGTGGGTGTCGACGATGCCGATCGCCTCCATGAGGGCGTACATGGTGGTCGGGCCGACGAAGGCGAATCCGCGCCGGCGCAACTCCCGCGAGAGGGCGAGCGATTCGGCGGACTGGGTGGGGATCTCGGCGAAGGTCCGGGGACGTGGCGTGGCTTCGGGTCGGAAGGACCACACGAGTGCTGCCAGGCCCATCTCCTCGCGCAGCCTGATGGTGGCGCGGGCGTTGGTGAGGGTCGCCTCGATCTTCCGCCGGTTGCGGACGATGCCGGTGTCGGCCATCAGCCGCTCCACGTCGGCATCGGTGTACGCGGCGACCGCGTCGGGGCGGAAACCGGCGAAGGCCGTACGGAACGCGGGCCGCTTGCGCAGGATCGTCGCCCAGGACAGGCCCGCCTGAAAACCTTCGAGGCAGACGCGTTCGTAAACGCCGTGCTCGTCGGTGACCGGCATGCCCCACTCGCTGTCGTAGTAGTCGCGCAGCGACGGCGAGGCGGCCGCCCACGCGGGGCGGGCCAGGCCGTCCTCGCCGATCACGACCCCGGCGTCGGTGCCGGTGGTCATCCGTCGAGCCCCGTCATGCGCATGGTGATGTTGATCCGGCCGTGGCCGAGGCCGCAGCCTTCGGGGGCGGTGTTCGTGTGCACCTTGGTGACACCGTGGTAGGCCAGTCGGGAGGGTCCGCCGAAGACGAACAGGTCGCCGGAGGCCAGCACCAGGTCGGTGTACGGCCGGCCCCGGCTTTCGGTGTTGCCGAAGCGGAAGGTGCAGGTGTCGCCGACGGACAGGGAGACGACCGGGGCGCAGGAGGTCTCGTCCTTGTCCTGGTGCATGCCCATGCGGGCGTTCGCATCGTAGTAGTTCACCAGCGCGGTGTCGGGCGTGTAGGCCCGGACGGTGTCCGGGTCGTGGCCGGTGTCCTGGAGGGCGCGCCGTCCCAGGCGGATCATCCAGTCGGGGAAGGGCAGGACGCGGGCGCCGTTCACGTCGGTGGCCTCCCGGGTGTAGGCGTACGGCTGCCAGTGCCGGCCCAGGCAGACGGTCCGCACGGACATCTCGTGCCCGCGGACCTTCGCGGCCCGGAGGGGGACGGGGCCGCGTGCCCAGGCGTGGAACTGGTCCGCGATCCACCGCTGCTGGTCGGGTGTCAGCCACGAGCGGATCAGGGTGGCTCCCGGGGCGATCCGCCCGTCCGGGAGTTCCGGGGTGAACAGCGTCATCGTTCCTCCGCCACGTGCCAGGTGGTGCCGTCGGCGCTCGCGCCGGCCAGGCCGTACAGCCGGGCAGGTCCGACGAGTGCGAGGGTGCGCGGGTCGCCGACGACGGCGGTCGCCAGGGTGCGGGCGGGGCGCCACGCGGTCGACCACAGCAGCCGCCTGGTCATCTGCGCCCACCCCGTCGCGGGCCCGGTCATCACCCACAGGTCGGGACCGGCGGCGGCGAACCTGGTCGCGAAACGCAGCCAGGAGGCCCCGGTCTCGGGCCAGGCGATGGTGTCGAGCACGTCGCCGCCCGCGCGCTCCCAGGCCGCGGCGATCAGCCGGGCGGTCGCGAGGGCGCCGGGGGTACGGCCCGAGCCGACCACGACGCTCCGGGCCCGCCGATCGCGCGCCATGCTGACGAGGGCCGCGACCTCGGCGTCCGTCACCGTCGCGTCCGCGTCGTCACTCGCCGATGTCATCAGCAAGGGGCTGTTCATCGTTCTCCGTTCTCCGTGCGCTCTTCCACTGCTGGAAACGGTCGTGGCAGCAGGCTCCGCAGGGGCGGAACCCGGCCGCGATCGCGGTGGCCTCGTCGGCGAAGAAGACCCGGTGCTTCGCATAGCCGCCGCGGGCGACGGCGCGCAGCGCGGCGAGGCAGTCGAGCCGTCCGTAGATCCTCGACCGGCGATGGCCGCCCCACAGCCCTTTGACCGCTGACCGGTAGGGGCGGCCGTCCACGCCGAGGAGGGTGTAGGTCTTGGCCGCCTCGCTCACGCGGCGTCGTGGAAGACGAGGGCCAGGGTGTGCCGCTCACCGGACCTGATGGCCGAGACGCCGTGCCGTACGGGTGCGGCCGACCAGCCCCGGGCGGATCTGACGGGCCGGTCGCGGGTGGTGAAAAGGTAGCCGTGGCCGTGCGGCAGCAGCGTGGCGGTGCCGCGGGACTGGGCGCGTGGCCGCTGCTCCAGCAGCAGGAACTCGCCCCCGGTGTGGTCCACGCCGGGCTCGTTGAGGTTGATCACGACCTGCAGCGGGAACACGAGATCGCCGTACAGGTCGCGATGCAGGGCGTTCCAGTCCTTGTGCCCGTAGCGGAGCAGGATCGCCGTCGACCTCGTCTGGCCCGCGTCGTGGCACATCTGGAGCCACTCGTCGAGCGTGTCGGGCCACGGCGCGGGCCGTCCGAGCTTGGTCCACCAGTCGCGGGCGATCGGCAGCAGCCTGGGGTAGAGCGCCTGCTTGAGCCGCTCGATCGGCTCCGGGTACGGCGTGCGGAAGTAGCGGTACTCCCCCTCGCCGAAGCGGTGCCTGCCCATGTCGACGGTGCTACGGAACAGGTCGTCCTTCCCGAACAGCTCCCTGATCTCCACGGTCTCTTCCGGGGCGAGCAGGCGCGGCAGGAGTGCTCCGCCGTACTCGTCGATCTCGGTCGTGATCGCCGCCCAGTCTCCGGACTCGACGCGATCACGCCATCGGTCTGTGCTCATGCCGCGGCCTCCAGGTCCAGGAGCAGGGTTTTGGCCTCCAGGCCGCCGACGTATCCGCCGGGCGTGCCGTCGGTGCGCAGCACACGGTGGCAGGGGACGACGATCGGCAGCGGGTTGGTGGCGCAGGCGGTGCCGACTGCGCGGACGGCCTTGGGATTGCCGACGAGTTCGGCCATGTCGCGGTAGCTGCGGGTCTGGCCGTAGGCGATCTCAGGCAGGTGCGTCTGCACGAGGCGCCGGAATCCGTGTGACAGGGACAGGTCCAGCCGCACGTCGAAGACCTGGCGGCGGCGGGTGAAGTACTCGTCGATCTCGCGGGCCGCCACGTCCAGCCGCTTGGGGGAGCGCAGGATGCGCGAGCTGATCTTCTGGCTGAGGGTTTCCAGGACCCGGTCGTGGTCCTCGCGGGCGAACGCCACGCGGACCAGTCCCTCGGGGGTGGCGGCGAGCAGCAGGGTGCCGACGGGCGAGTCGATGGTGGTGTAGGCGACGTCGACCAGGCCGGCCTGCTCGGCCTCCTGCTCCAGCCGGTGGTGGAGGCGGGCGAGCGCGTCGGCGTCCACGGGCGTCGACAGCAGGGCGGACAGGTCGTCATCGTGGCGGATGTCGTTCATGACGATGCTCCTCTCGTGATCGCGCCCGGATGGTTCTTCCTGAGGTTCTTGAGCCCGTCGGCGGCGGCTCTCCTGGCCGCCTCGACGGTGCCGCCGAGGATCTGCGCGATCTCGGCGTACGGCAGGCCGGCCACGTAGCGGTAGGCGATGGCCTGGCGTTGCTTGGCCGGGAGCGCTTTCACCGCGGCCCACAGGTCGGCGTCGGCGGAGCCCGGAAGGTCGCCACCCGCCGGTGTCTCCGGCACCTCGCCGACGGGCAGGGGATTGCGCTTGGCGACGCGCAGCACGTCGATCGCCTTGCGGTGGGCGATCGTCACGAGCCAGGCTTCCACGTTCGCCGTCTCGGGCAGGTCGGGATAGGCGCGCAGGGCGGACAGGAACGTCTCCGACCAGGCGTCGTCCGCGTCGTGCGGGCCAAGGAGAACCCGGCAGACGCGCAGCACGGTAGCGCCGTGCCGCGCGACCACGTTCTCGAACGGTTCCTTCATATCCCATCCCATCGGCAAACGTGACCTTCCGGTCAGAACAGCCGTCCGGCGCTGACGTCGGCCGATTCCTCGAGTTCCAGCAGCGTCCGCTTGCGCTTGAGTCCACCGGCGTATCCGGTGAGGGAACCATGGGAGCCGACGACACGGTGGCACGGCACGAAGACGCACAGCGGGTTCGCGCCCACGGCCGCTCCGACCTTCTGCGCGAGCGCCCGGTCTCCGAGTTCTTCGGCGATCCGGCCGTAGGTGGTCGTGTCACCGCATTGAATGCGCTTCACGATCTCCCAGACGGCGTGCTGGAACGCGTCGCCCTCAGCGGCGAGCGGGAGGTCGAAGTTCCTGCGCTCGCCCGCCAGGTACTGGCGCAACTGCCGGGCGGCCTCGCTCAGCAGCCTGTCTGCGGGCTCTGTCACCTCGGGGCCGAACGCCTCCTGCGCCGGCCGGCGGACGTGGTGCCGGAAGTACAGGCCAGTGATCGCCTCGCCCTTCGCGACGAGCGTGACCGGGCCGAGGCGGGTTTCGATCACGAGGTGCCGGGTGCTCATCTGTGTATCCCTTCTTCTGCCTGGTAGACGTACGCCACCGGCCGAACGTGAGATCCCAGATGGCAACCCTCGCAGGTGTGGCCTAACGTCGTCGGACGGTTACGTTGAGTGGGTGCCAGGCGGGCAGTGGGTTATTCGGTCAGTTTCTGGAGGAATGCGGTGAAGTCCGCGTCGGCCCAGTGGTCGATGATCTTCTGGTCTTCGATCCGGTCGACGGTCGTCGCGGATGTAGCGTGTCCAGGACGCCGGCAGGTCTCGCAGACCGTAGCTCTCGTAGAACGCCTTCACGATGCGCTTGACCCTGCCTCCGTCGGCGGCGCGGGCAGGAGCCGCCGACGCCAGCGCCAGAGCACTGCCGGCGAGCGCTCCGCCGACCATCCCGCGGCGGCTGATGAACTCTTTCATGTGCTGTCTCCAGTCGTTCGCTGTCGATGCTTCGCGGGCTCCCGGCGTCCTCCGTGCGCGGGGCCGTGTCGGCGGGTGCCGCGTCAGGCGTTGTCGCCGCGGAGTATCTGCAGGAACCGGCCGAAGTTGCCCTCCGACCAGTGCTCGACAGACTGCCCGTCCACGACGCGGTCGATGGAGATGCCGCTGAGCCGCACCTCGCGGCCAGAGGCGGGGATGCCCAGGATCGTGCCCGTGTGGACGCCCGCTGATGGCCCAGCGGGTCACCACCTTGTCGCCCTCGGCGACCTGGTCGAGCACCTCCAGGCGGTAGCCGGTGAGCGATGCTTTCAGCTCCAGGTCGCCCGCAAGCCACGCCGCGCGCTCATCGGGCCCGTCGAACCCGTGCAGGACGAGGTCCTTGGAGATGTACTTCGCGAAACCGCCGGCCAGATCGTCGTTGTAGCCGGCGTAGAAGGCGGCGGCGACCCGTCCGACCAGCGATCCCTCCAGCCGCTCTCTGGAGTTGGCCCAGTTTGGTAGACACCTGATCTCTGGGGAACCCTGGTCCCCGGAAGAAGGAGTCTGCAGTGCCAAACAACTATCCGCCGGAGTTTC
>NZ_SSXE01000107.1 GCF_021699195.1 Nonomuraea sp. MG754425
CCGATGCACGAGGCGGTCGGGCCGCCGGGCGACGGCTCGACCGCCTCGTGCATCGGACCGTCCTCGATCACAGGGCGGCCTCAACCGCCGTGCGCGCGGCGATCCTGGCCGACAGCACGTGCTTGCACGGCCCGCGCGACCCCCGGTGGTCGAACCACCACGGGCAGTTGCACGTGCCCTCACCGACGCGCACCCGCCGCAGCCCGCCGTCGGTGGTCACCTCGGCGTGGTCGTCGGGCAGCAGGCGGACGGCCCCCGCCTCGACGAGCTTCCTGGCCGCCGTGAGGCGCGGATTCAGCTCGGCCACCTGGTCCTTGTCGTAGGGCAGCTCGCGGTGGAAGTGGGCGGCCTCGTGCAGGTCGTAGCCGACCCGCCCGGACGTGCCGAGCTGGGTGAGCGCCGCGCGGACCCGCTCGACGGGCAGCCCCGAGCGCTCGGCGAGCAGCCCCAGCTCGACGGTGGGCTCGAAGTTGAGCAGCATGCCCACGAGGTCGGCGTCGGCCGCGGCCTCGTCGGTGGCCAACGCGTCGAGGACCTGGCCCTCGCCGGAGAAGCCGCGCCACGGCTCCGGCGAGACGGCCAGCGTGTACCGCATGCCGGGCAGCTCCAGCTCCCAGGCCCCGGCGGTGGACGAGCCGTCGGCGGGCCCGTAGACGCGCAGCGCCTTGGCGAAGCGCAGCAGCGGCAGCAGTGTGGCCACCCGTCCGGCGCCCGACAGGCACACGCCGCCGCGCCCCGGCCCGGAGGACAGGCGCAGGTCGCGCCCGGCGGGCACGGCCCAGACGGTGGAGCGGGCGCCCTTGGGCAGGGAGCGCAGGAACCGTACGGCCTGCGGCCCGGCCAGTTCGGCCCGCAGGTCCCAGCCGGCGGCCATCACCTGCACCTCGGCGAACCCGCGCAGCCACCGGGTCGGCAGCGGCACCTTCTTCTCCACCACCGCGCCGTCGAGCGTGGTGACGGCCAGTTCGTCGGGGCCGACGCCGACGTGGAGCGGGTCGCGTCCGCCGACCCTGGCCAGCGCCTCCCGCAGCGGGCCGTTGACGTCGACGTTGGTGGTGCCCCGGTCGAGCACGTCACCGTCGAGGGCGAGCACGTCGAGCCGGGCGTAGACGCCGCCGCAGGCCGAGAACGACTCGAACCTGAGCCGCCCGCCGTCGCACGTCACCACCGGGTCGCGGGTCCAGCCCGGCCGGGGCTGGTGGTAGCGGGCGAGCGCCACGTCGGCCACGGCCAGCAGCCCGGCGGCGGCGGGCGCGGCGTGGGTGAGCAGGCCGCTGAAGAACCGGGGGTGGGCCGCAGGGCCGGATAACGCCGTGCCGCCGGAGGTCGAGAGGCCGAGCCTGCCGTCGGTCAGCACGGACGGACCGGCGTAGGTGTAAGCCTGTACCGCAGAAGTCATGCCCCGAACGATAGAGATGATCACCGACACAATCGGGGCCCGTACGTAAACCATCCGATGCGTGACATGAGGTGCAAAAGCACAATGGGGCTGGTGCTCACCGTCGATCTGGCCCGTGTCGCCTTCACCCGCTTCACGGTGTCCCCTGAAGCGACCCCCGAAGCGACCGCGCCCCCCGGAGCCGGGACGACGGCAGACAGGACGACGGGAGCCGGGAGGTGGATCGGCGGCGAGCGCCCGATCGGCTTCCCCGCCACCCAGATCGTCCCGTCGTGGACCGCGCGCACCCCGCCGGGCACGTGGATCGAGGTCGCGCTGCGGGCCAGGACCGCCTCCGGCGACCTCACCAAGTGGTACGTCATGGGCCGCTGGTCCGAGCACGGCCGTCCGCGCACCTCGGTGCCCGGCCAGGGCGACGAGGACGGCGACGTGGCGGTGGACACGTTCGTGGCCAGACGGCCGGTGACGGCCTACCAGGTACGGATCACCGGGCACGGCGCGGGAGCCCTGGTGACGGGGCTGGGCGTGATGGCCTCCGCGCTGCCGCGGCAGCCTCCGCCGCCGAGCGCGCCGGGGCCCGGCGGGGCGGTCGAACTGGCGGTGCCCCCGTTCTCGCAGCACGCGCACGCCGGCCACCACCCGCGTTACGACGGCGGGGGCGCCAACTGGTGCGGCCCCGCCTCGGTGGCCATGGTGCTGGCCTTCTGGGGCCGCGGGCCCGCGCCGGACGAGCTGGCCTGGGTGGGCGACGGCGATCCGGCCCCGGCTGTCGACCACGCGGCGGCGGGCACGTACGACGAGAGCTACCAGGGCACCGGCAACTGGCCGTTCGGCGTGGCGTACGCGGGGCGGTTCGGGCTGGCGGGGTTCGTGACGCGGCTGCGGTCGGCGGCGGAGCTGGAGCGGTTCGTCCGCGCCGGGATCCCGGTGATCACCTCGCAGTCGTTCAAGGCGCACGAGCTGCCCGGCTCCCGCTACTCCACCAACGGCCACATCCTGGTCGTCACCGGCTTCACGGCCGGGGGCGACGTCGTGGTGAACGATCCGGCCGCGCCCGACGCCGAGGTCCGGCGGGTCTATCCGCGGGCGGCGTTCGAGCACGTGTGGCTCAGGAGCTCCGGCAGCGGCGGCATCGCGTACGTCCTGCATCCCGCGGACATCACTCTTCCCCCTTCTACCGACGGCAATTGGTGAGTTCATGAGCATTCGACCGATCGACGTGGCCCGTACCGACGGCGGCCCTCAATGGGTGGAGGCGGTGGCCACGCCCGCCGGTGTCGAGGTCTGGTGGGACGAGCCGCGTCCGCACGAGGGCGGCCGGCGCTGCGTGGTGCGCCGCCTGCCGGACGGCTCCCGCGCGGACGCGCTGCCCGCGGGCTGGAACGCGCGCAACCGGCTCGTCGAGTACGGGGGCCGGTCGTGGCGTCCGCTGCCCGGCGGCGGGCTCGTCTTCACGAACTGGGCCGACCAGCGCCTGTACCGGCTGGACGGCGGCGACCCGGTCCCGCTCACGCCGGAGGGCCCGTCGCGCTACGGCGACCTCTACCTCCCGCCGGGCCGGGACGAGGTGTGGGCGGTCAGGGAGCTGTCCGACGTGCGGGACCTGGTGGCGGTCCCGCTGGACGGCGGCCCGCTCAGGGTCATCACCAAAGCCCAACATTTCTTGATGAATCCCCGCATCTCCCCCGATGGCCGCCATGTCGCCTGGATCGGCTGGGACCACCCGAACATGCCGTGGGACGGCACCGAACTGTGCGTGGCCCCGCTGCGCGCGGACGGCACGGCCGGGCCGTACGAGGTGGTCGCGGGCGGCCCGAGCGAGTCGGTGTGCCAGGCCGAGTGGCGCGACGCCACCAGCCTGTACGCCGCGACGGACCCGACCGGCTGGTGGAACGTGCACCTCGTCCCCCTCGACGGCTCGCCCGCCCGCAACCTCACCCCGATGGAGCTGGAGTTCGGCACGGCGACGTGGAAGCCGGGCACGGCCTGCTTCGCCGTGGCCGGGGACGGCCGCCTGGTCGTCGTGCACGGCACCGCCGACCACCGCCGCCTGGGCGTGCTCGACCCGGAGAACGGCGAACTGCGGGAGATCGGCGGCCCGGCCACGTTCTGGTCCTCGACCGTCTCCGTCGCCGACGGCAGGGCGGCGGCCGTGCGGGCGACGCCGTGCACGCCGCTGGAGGTCACGCTGGTCGGCCTGGACGACGGCGGGCACGAGGTGGTCTCGGCCCCCAAGCCGCTGCCGGAGCGCGCCCTGCTGCCGGATCCGGAGGCGGTGACGATCGAGGGGGTGCACGCGCACCTGTACCCGCCGTCGGGGGCGAGCGGCCCGGGACCGTACGTGATCTTCGTGCACGGCGGCCCGACCGGGAACCTGCCGATCGTGCTCGATCTGGAGATCGCCTACTTCACCAGCAGGGGCATCGGCGTGGCCGTGGTGAACTACGGCGGCTCCACCGGCTACGGCCGCGCCTACCGGGAGCGGCTGCGCCACCAGTGGGGCGTGGTGGACGTGCACGACTGCGCCAGGGTGGCGCGCGGGCTGGTCGAGCTGGGCCGCGCCGACGCCGCCAAGCTGGCCATCAGGGGTGGCAGCGCGGGCGGCTGGACCACGGTGGCGGCGCTCGTGCACAGCGACGTGTTCGCGGGCGGGGTGGCCCACTACGCGATCACCGACCCGGAGAGCTGGGCCGCCGAGACGCACGACTTCGAGTCCCGCTACCTCGACGGGCTGGTGGGCCCGCTCCCGGAGACGCGCGAGCGCTACACCGAACGCTCCCCCCTGCTGAACGCCTTCCGCGCCTCGGGCCCGTGCCTGATGCTGCACGGCCTGGAGGACGCGATCGTGGACGTCTCGCAGGCCGAGCGGTTCACCGCCGAACTGGACCGGCACGGCAAGGAGTGGGCCCTGCGCACCTTCCCCGGTGAGCAGCACGGCTGGCGCAGGGAGGAGACTGTCGTCGCGGTGCTGGAGGCCGAGCTGGCCTTCTACGGGCTGATCTTCGGCATGGAGACGCCCGAGGTGCCGCCGTTGTCCTTGAAGGGAAGAGTGTGAAGAGCGTTGCCGAGATCTGCTCGGATCTGATCAGGTTCGACACCACGAACCCGGGCTCGGGAGAGCGCCCGGCGGCCGAGTACGTCGCCACGCTGCTGGCCGACGCGGGCCTGGAGCCGGTGGTGTTCGAGTCCGCGCCCCGGCGGACCACGGTCGTGGCCAGGATGGACGGCGACTCCTCCGACGCGCTGCTCGTCCACGGCCACCTCGACGTGGTGCCCGCCGACCCGGCGGAGTGGCGGCTGCACCCGTTCTCCGGGGAGATCGAGGACGGCTGCGTCCACGGGCGCGGCGCGATCGACATGAAGGGCTCGTGCGCGATGACGCTGGCCGCCGTGCTCGGGATGCGGGCGCGCGGCGAGCGGCCGAAGCGGGATCTGGTGCTGGCGTTCCTGGCGGACGAGGAGGCCACGGGCGACTACGGCTCGCGGCACGCGGTGAGCGAGCACCGCGAGTTGTTCGACGGCGTGAGCCAGGCGATCAGCGAGTCCGGCGGCTTCAGCGTCGCCTCCGACGGGCACCGGGTGTACCCGATCGCGGTGGGCGAGCGCGGCACCGCCTGGATGAAGGTGACGGCGCACGGGGTGGCCGGGCACGGGTCGCGCCCGGCCGTGGACAACCCGGTCGCGACGCTGGTGCACGCGCTGTCGCGGGTGGCCGCGCACCAGTGGCCGGTGCGCCTGACGCCGTCGGTGGCGGCGCTGGTCCAGAGCCTGTCGGAGATCACCGGCCGGCCGATCGACCTCGACCGGCTGGACGACGAGGCGGCCCGGCTCGGCCCGCTGGGCGGCCTGTTCGAGGGCCAGATCCGCAACTCGGCGAACCCGACGATGCTGGAGGCCGGGTACAAGGTCAACGTCGTGCCCTCGACGGCGTCGGCGCACGTGGACGGACGCTACCTGCCGGGCCTGCAGCAGGAGTTCCTGGAGACGATCGACCGGCTGCTCGGGCCGAAGATCACCCGCGAGTTCGTGAACCTCGAGGAGGCCCCGGACGCGCCCTACCCGTCGCCGTTCTTCGACGAGCTGGCCGGGGCGCTGGTGGCCGAGGACCCGCAGGCCAGGCCGGTCCCGTACGTGATGGCCGGGGGCACGGACGCCAAGTCGTTCGCCAGGATCGGCATCGAGGGCTACGGGTTCGCCCCGCTGATGCTCCGGCCCGATCTGGACTACTTCGGGATGTTCCACGGCAAGGACGAGCGGGTGCCGGTGGAAGGGCTGGAGTTCGGCACCCGGGTCCTGACCCGCCTCCTGACCTGACGCCTGATCGCCGGGCCCGCGCGAGGCCGGCCCGGCGGTCAGGCGAACTTGCTCTTCGGGCGCTCCTGCAGCACGCCGTCCACGTACACGTCGAGCTTCTCGTCGTAGAAGGCGATCAGCCCGGCGATCTTCTCGCTCTCGGGCAGCGGCGTCCGGTACGACCAGGCGAGGTCCTCCTCGCCGTTGACCGCCCAGTACTCGGCCGTGCCCTTGTACGGGCAGTGCGTGACGGTGCCGGTGCGCTCCAGCAGGTCGAGCCGTACGTCGGTCTTCGGCAGGTAGTAGCGGGTGGGCAGGCCGGTCTCGAAGAGGATGCGCGGGGCGCGCGAGTCGGCCACGGTCACGCCGTCGACCTCGATCCGCACGTGCCGCGAACCGGTCAGGATGTCCACCCTCGTGTACGGGTCGCGCGGGTGGACGTACACCTCCTCGTCCTCCTCGAACCAGGCGTCCATGGCCGCCCATTCGAAGCGGACGTGCCCGCGGAGTTGCTCCAGCGGCGAGTCGGGGTAGGCCAGCGCCGCGTCGGCGGCCTCGGCGGCGCCGGAGGTCACGGTGTAGAGCACCGCCTCGCCCCGGCTCGGCGAGTGCCGGGTGGCCCCGCTCGCCTTCAGCGCGGACGCGTCCACGTCGTCGAGCGGGAAGTAGTAGGTGGGGTAGTACGGGACCTCCCACACCAGCAGGGCGCGGGTGGTGTCGGCCACCACCCGGCCGCCCAGGTAGGTCCGCACGCGCTTGGCCGTGCGCTCGACACGCACCCGGCCGCGGTTCGTGGCATCCATGTACGCGCCAACCCCGCGCGCGCCACCCCTATTCCGGCGGCGGTCAGCCGACCCCGAAGGCGGTCAGGGTCGCCCACGTGGTCAGCGCGCCGACCGCCGCTCCGGCCGCGACCTGGGCCGGGGTGTGGTGCGCGAGCCGTACCCTGGCCCAGCACACCAGCCCCACGACGGCCGCGCCCGCGATCGCGGTCGGCCACGGGGGCAGCACGTGGGCGAGCACCACGACGGTGCCCGCGGAGACGGCGGCGTGGAAGGAGATCTTCCAGCGCAACGTGATCGGCACGGTCACGGCCAGCGCGACCAGCATCGCGGTCACGGTCGCGACGAGCAGCGTCGGCGCGCCCAGCACCACCAGCAGCGCCAGCGCCAGCAGCACGGCGGCCACGGCCGCGAGCAGCGGGCCGGTGCGCCGGGCGCGGTCCACGATGTGGTGCGAGTCCAGCTTCCCCGAGCGCACCCCCACCGCGATCACCGCGGCCGGCACGCCGCCGCAGAACGCCGAGGCCATCAGGCCCCACGCCGCGCCGCTCCACCCCTGGGCGATCAGGCCGACGACCGGGGGCATCATGATCACCAGCACCTGGGGCGCCAGCACGTTGGTCACCCGTTTCGCCACAAGGTCGGCCGTCATGCGGAAACCCTACGCGATCATGCACACCGCGCCGCGCAGGGACGCCGCCGCCGGAAGCGGATCAGCCCTTGCCGGCCGCGTTGACGATGCGGGTGGTCGAGCGGTCGGCGATGGCGGACATCTCCCAGCACTCGGCTCCGAGGATGGCCGCCGCCGCCGCGCGGGCGCCCGCGTGGGGGTCGCCCGCCGTGTGCGCCAGGGCGGCGGGCCGCATCGGGGCCAGCAGGTCGATGTAGTCTTCCGGCCCGTGCGCCTCGGGCGGGCCCGTCACGATGAAGACGCCGGTCACGAAACGGAGCGCGGCGAGCACCTCGGCCCGCTCCGCCGAGGGGTTGAACGGGCGGCTCGGCCCCTTCCAGGCGCGCACGCGCGGATCGTCCTCGACGCCGACGATCAGCGGCAGCCCGCGGGCCGCCACCGCGCCCAGGTAGCGCACGTGGCCCACGTGCAGGATGTCGAAGACGCCGGTCACGACTGCCGCCCCCGGTCGCTCGTACGGCTGCGTCCAGACGGCCTCCAGGCTGCTCACGTGACCTCCCGCTCCCCCATGGGCCTAGACGACTCGTCGATCGCAGCGTACTCGGTCGGCGCACCGGCACGTGCAGGCGACCTCGGGAAAGGTCATTCCTACCTTTTCGCGATAATCTCCGGGCCACCCCCGGCGCGTCTCATAACGTCACCGGATTTGGGGGAGGTCGCCGTGGCATCGCCGGACTCGAACCACGCGAATGGAGACGATCAGCCCGGCGCAGGCGACGTCGTGGCCCGGTTGCCGGGGACGCCGTCGCAGGTGGCCAGGGCCAGGCAGCTCGTCACGGCGGCGCTCGGGCGCGATCACCCGCTCTACGACGAGGCGGTGCTGCTCACCAGCGAGCTGGCCACGAACGCGGTCCTGCACACCGAGTCGGGCTCCGGGGGCTCGTTCACGGTGACCGTGAACAGCACGGCGACGGCGGTGCGGGTGTTCGTCGCCGACGGGGGCTCGGAGCAGCCGCCGTGTGTGTGCCGCGCGAACGCACGTGCCACGAGCGGGCGCGGCCTGCCGCTGATCGAGGCGCTCAGCGACCGCTGGGGGTTCACCCGCGAGGAGGGGGCCACCACGGTCTGGTTCGAGATGTCGCACGACCGGCTGCCCGCCCAGGTGGCGGTGTAGCCGGGGTTCCGGACCGTCCCGAGCCCGGGTCGCCCGGGGTTCCGGCCCGGCCCGGCCTTGATCGGGAGCCGCTCCCGCAGGAGCATGGTCGGCGGGACCCGAGGACGGGAGACGACTCGGCGTGAGTGAGCACGGCGTGGACGAACAGGGCGTGGACGAACACGGCGGCATCAGGAAGATCGAGCGGCCCGGCCCCGCGCCGCGACCGCGCACCTGCCCGATCGGCCGGGCGGACGACGGCGTCTGGCAGGTGAGCGGCCAGGCGGCGGCCCGCGCCGTGCTGCGCAGCGACGCCACCGTGCAGGCCGGTCTCGGCATCGAGACGATGAACAAGCTGCCCACGAGGATCCGGCGGCCGGTGTTGTACCGCGACGGCCCCGAGCACCGCGAGGACCGGCGGCAGACGGCCCGCTTCTTCACGCCCCGCCGGGTGGACGAGCGCTATCGCGCGATGATGGCGCAGGTCGCCGACGCGCAGCTCGCCAAGCTGCGGGCGGCCGGCACGGCGCAGCTCTCCGAGCTGAGCTTCGGGATGGCGATCGAGGTGGCGTGCACGGTCATCGGGCTCACCTCCAGCAGGCCCGGCCTCCGCGAGCGGCTGGAGCGCTTCTTCCCCGAGAAGTTCGGCCGGCCGGGCCTGAGGAGTTTCTCGGGCGTCTACTGGGCCGTCCGGCAGAACGTCAACTGGCTGCGCATCTACCTGGGCGACGTGCGCCCCGCGATCCGCGCCCACCGCCGCGAGCCACGCGACGACCTCATCTCCCACCTGCTGGACGACGGCTGCTCGGCCCCCGAGATCCTCGGCGAGTGCCTGACGTTCGCGGCGGCCGGGATGGTGACCACCCGGGAGTTCATCTGCGTGGCGGCCTGGCACCTGTTCACCGACGACGCGCTGCTGGCCCGCTACCGGGCGGCGGACGAGCCGGAGCGGCTGGCCGTGCTGCACGAGATCGTCCGGCTGGAGCCGGTGGTGGGGCGGCTGCGGCGGCGCACGACGGCCGCGATCGAGCTGCCGACCCCCGGCGGCCCGGTCACGGTGCCGGCCGGCGAGGTGGTCGAGGTGCTCGTGGACGCGGTCAACGCCGATCCCGACGCCGTGGGGGCCGAGCCGCTGGCGGTGCGGCCCGGCCGGGCGATCGAGGGCGGCGCGGGGGCCGCGGCGCTGGCGTTCGGCGACGGCCCGCACAAGTGCCCGGGGGCGGGGATCGCGATCCTGGAGACCGACGTCTTCCTCAGCCGGCTGCTCGCCATGGAAGGGGTCGGGATGGCTGAGGCTCCGAGGGTGACGTTCAACAACGACATCGGCGGATACGAGATCAGGGGCCTGGTCGTCAGCGTGTCATGAGCCGTCCCCGTCCGGGCCGGCGGCCTCGCAGGCGTGCAGCCTGTCGCGCAGGTGCGCCCGCTCGGGCTCGCTCCCGGCCAGGGCGAGGGCCTCGCGGTAGGCGCCGGCGGCGGCCCGGTGGCGGCCGAGCCGGCACAGCAGTTCGGCCCGCGCCGCCGCGTACGGGTGGTGGCCGCGCAGCAGCGGCTCCCCGGCCAGCGCGTCGAGCAGCGCGAGCCCGGCCTCGGGACCGTCGCGCATGGCCACCGCCACGGCCCGGTTGAGCGCGACCACGGGCGACGGCGTGAGCGCGAGCAGCACGTCGTACAGGGCCACGATCTGCGGCCAGTCGGTGGTGGCCACGCTGTCCGCCTCGTCGTGCAGGGCGGCGACGGCGGCCTGGACGCCGTACGGGCCGGGCGGACCTCCGGTGAGCGCGGCGACCACGAGGTCCTGGCCCTCCTCGATCATCGCGCGGTCCCAGCGGCCGCGGTCCTGGTCGCCGAGCAGCACCAGCTCGCCGCCCGACCCGACGCGCGCCTCGTGGCGGGCGTGGACGAGCAGCATCAGGCCGAGCAGCCCGGCGCTCTCCCGCTCTCCGGGCAGCAGCCGGCGCAGGATGCGCGCCAGCCGGATGGCCTCCTCGGCCAGGTCGAGCCGCTGCAGGTGGGGGCCGGAGCTGGCGGCGTACCCCTCGGTGAAGATCGAGTAGATCACCTGGAGCACGCCGGGCAGCCGTCCGGGCAGCTCGTCCGCGCCGGGGACGCGGAACGGGATGCGGGCCTCGCGGATCTTCTTCTTGGCCCGCACGATGCGCTTGGCCATGGTGGCGGCCGGCAGGAGGAAGGCCCGCGCGACCTCCGGCGTGCTCAGCCCGGCCAGGCAGCGCAGCGTGAGCGCGACGCGGTCCTCGGCCGACAGCGCGGGGTGGGCGCAGGTGAAGAAGAGCTGCAGCCGCTCGTCGGGCAGCCCGCCGTCGAGGCCGGCGGGCGCGGCGGGACCCGCCCGGTCGGCCTCCACCTGGAGGACGGCCAGGCGCGCGGCGTACGTGCGGTCGCGGCGCAGCCGATCGACGGCGCGGCGGCGGGCGGTCGTCATCAGCCACGCGCCCGGGTTCGGCGGCACGCCGCCGGCCGGCCAGTGCACCAGCGCCGCCTCGATGGCCTCCGAGGCGACCTCCTCGGCCAGGTCCAGATCGCCGAACCGGCGCACCAGGGCGGCCAGCAGCCGGCCGTGCTCCTCGCGGAAGACCGCCTCGACGGACGCCGTCCCGCCCCCGCTCCCGTGTGTCACCCGCGACCGGTCCGGCTCAGCCGAAGTCCGCGACCGGCCGGACCACGACGGAGCCGCCGCCGCGCGCCCCGGGGCAGCGGGCCGCCCAGTCGAGGGCGACGTCGAGGTCGGGCACGTCGATGACGTAGAAGCCGCCGAGGACCTCCCGCGTCTCGGCGAACGGCCCGTCGGTGACGGCACGCTCCCCGGACGGGCCGACGCGGACGGTGGTGGCGGTGGTCAGGTCGGCCAGCGACTCGCCGCTGACGTAGGCGCCGGACTCCCTGACGGTCTTGTCGTAGGCCACCCACTCCTCGAACGAGGCCGCCCCGGCGTCGTCGTCGCCGGTGGCGGCACTGTTGATCAGCAGCATGTACTTCACGGTGGTTCTCCTGTGTCGTCCGCGCGGCGGTGGCGCCGCGTCCCCATCTCCACGAACGGGAAGGGCGCGCGAGGACACACCCCGGAGACTTTTCTACCGTCGCCTGCCGGATGCGCGGGCCGCGCTCAGGCGAGGTCGAGGCGGCACAGCCCTTCGGCCAGGGCCTTGGTGGTCAGGCGGGTGCGGCTGTCGCAGCCGAGCTTGGCGAAGATGTGCTCCAGGTGCGTGGTGACGGTACGCACGCTCAGCACGAGGGCGGCGGCGATCTGCGGGTTGGAGTCACCGGCCGCCACCCGGGTGAGGACGTCCACCTCCCGCCCCGTCAGCTCGTACGGCAGCCGGCACGGCCGTTCGGCGGCCACCGCGCCCTGCACCGAGCCCTGGAACCCGACGCCCGCCCGCAGCAGCCGCACCTCGTGCCAGCGGCCGTCGGCGCCGAGCCAGAGCCCGTGGCGGCTCAGCTCGCGCGAGTCGATGAACGCCCGCGCGCAGGCGGCCATCGCCGGGTCGTCCCACAGCGCCGGTGAGCTCTCGTGGCCGGGCACCGCGCGCCGCCTGCCGAGCCGGTCGAAGGCGACGGCGCGGAAGTCGGCGGGCAGCCCCACGGGGTCGATCACGCACCTGCTCAGGTCGGTGACGTGCGCCAGCAGCGGGCTGACGGCCGTGACCAGCGCCCCGGTGATCCGGGGGAAGCCCTGCCGGGTGGTCAGGTGCAGCAGCCCGGTGTAGCGGCCCTCGTCGAGGAAGAGCGGCGCGGTGAGCCCGGCCCGCCAGCCGTAGGGGGCGAGGTGGCGGCGGAAGTAGCGCTCGGTGCCGGGCTCCGGCATGGGGACCGGCGCGCGGGTGGTCATGGCCCTGCGGTACGCCTCCAGCCCGGCGTACTCCTCGGCCGCGTCGTCGTCGATGCGCGGGTGGCCGTCGGAGACGACGCTGTGGTGCCGGCCCGTGGCGGGGTCGTAGGCGACGAACTCGTAGGCGTCGAGCGGGACCACGCGGCGCAGCGCCGCCATCGCCCCGTGCGCGCCCCCGCCGCCCGCCACCTGGTAGCCGACCTCGGCGAACGCCTGGAGATGGCGCACGTCCACGGTGATCTGGGCCACGCAGCTTTTATATCACTTGACGATCTCCAGGCCAGGGATCCATCAGGGCGTGCCCCGGCCGGTGCGGTGGAAATCAAATGGGTAACAGAGGCTTCCCTGATCACGCAAACGGCTCGTAAAGTCCCTGCAAAGCCGTGTCGGGGAAGGACTGACTTGACCGAGCTGAGCGATCGTGAGGCCGAACTCGTCTCCGCCCACGAGCAGGAACGTCCGGCGCGGCAATTGGGCGGACCGCTCAAACTCGGCGTCTGGGTCGTGGGCGGGCTGCTTTCCGCGTACTCGCTGGTGGTGGTGTTCCGGCCGGTCGAAGCGATCGAGCACCGGATGACGTTCCTGGCGGTGGCGCTGCCGCTGGTCTTCCTGTGTTACCGCTCCGGCCTCGCGCCGCAGGTCCGGCGGCTGCTGCGGCGGCCGGAGCCGGCCGCGCCCGCCGGGCGTCCGGGGGTGGAGTGGCCGAACGCGGCCGACTGGCTGCTGGCCGCCGCGTCGCTGGCGGTGCTGGTCTACCCGCTGCTCGACATCGACGGGTTCCGCGATCGGGGCTCGGGCGCGGCGCTGACGGACCTGGACGTCGTGGCGGGCGTGCTGCTGACGGTGTTGCTGCTGGAGGCGGTACGGCGCACGGTCGGCTGGTCCTTCGCCATCATCTGCGCCATTTTCCTGCTTTACACCTATTACGGCTCATATTTGCCTATTGATTGGTCTATTGGCCACTCTGGGTTCGATATCGGACAAATCGTGTCGCAGCTCTACACCGGCACCGAAGGCTTCTTCGGCGTGCCGATGCAGGTGGCGGCCAGTTACATCATCCTGTTCACCATTTACGGCGCGGTGCTCGACTACTCGGGCGCCAGCAGGTTCTTCATCGACCTGAGCTTCGCCGCCTTCCGCAGGTCCCGCTCGGCCCCCGGCCGCACCGTCACCACCGCCGGCTTCCTGCTCGGCACGGTGTCCGGCTCGGGCGTGGCCACCACGGTCAGCCTGGGCAGCGTCGCCTGGCCGGTGCTGCGCCGGGCCGGCTACCCCAGGGAGCAGGCCGGCGGCATCCTCGCCGCGGGCGGCATCGGCGCCATCCTGTCGCCGCCCACGCTGGGCGCGGCGGCGTTCATCATCGCCGAGTACCTCGGGGTCGGCTACCTCCAGGTGCTCCTGTACGCGACGATCCCCACCCTCCTGTACTACCTCGGCATCTTCCTGGCCATCGAGATCGACTCGCGGCGTTTCGGCACCGAGGCCGTACCGGTGGACGCGCCCAGGCCCGGACGGCTGCTGCTGCGCTTCGGCTACCACTTCAGCTCGCTGATCCTCATCATCGTGCTGATGGCGCTGGACCGCTCGGCCTTCCAGGCGGTGGCGATCGCCACCGCGATCGCGTTCCTGCTGTCCTTCCTCGACCCCGAGCGCCGGATGGGGCCGAAACGCATCGGGCAGGCGCTGGCCAAGGGCACGCTGGAGGTGCTGCCGGTGACCGCGGTCTGCGCGGCGGCGGGCATCATCGTCGGCGCGATCACGCTGACCGGCCTCGGGCAGAAACTCGCCGACATCATCGTGGACATCGGCGCCGGCAGCCTGATCCTCACGACCGTCATGGCGGCCATCGCGGTGCTGCTGCTCGGCCTGGCCGTGCCGGTGACCGCCAGCTTCATCATCGCCGCCGTGATCATCGGGCCCGCGCTCTTCGACCTCGGGGTCACCAGGCCCGAGGCGTACATGTTCGTCTTCTACTACGCGGTGCTGTCGGAGGTGAGCCCGCCCACGGCGCTGTCCGCGGTCGCGGCGGCGGCGATCACCGGCGGCAACACGTACCGGACCATGATGCTGACCTGGCGTTACACGTTGCCGGCGTTCCTGGTGCCGTTCGCCTTCGTGCTGACGCCGAACGGGCAGGCGCTGCTCGGGCAGGGGCCGATCGGCACCGTGCTGCTGATGACCGCCGTCTCGGCGATCGCGGTGGCCGCCCTCGCCATGGCCACCGGCGGGCTGGCCGCCTGGCCGGAGCGGCTGCTCGCGGCGGTCGCGGCGGTGCTGCTGCTGTTCCTCGAACCCGTCCCCATCGTGACCGGCCTGGCCGTGCTGGCCGTGGCCGTCGCCGTGCACCTCATCAGAAGAAGGAGAAGGAACCCAGCGTGAAGCGCATTCTCACGATCGTCGCCGCCGTCCTGGTCGCGGCGGGCTGTGGCGGCCAGGGCGCGGGCGGGGGCGCGGGCAACCGCATCTCGATCGCCACCGGCGGGACGACCGGCGTCTACTACGTCTACGGCGGCGGCCTGGCCAAGCTGCTCTCGTCCGGCATCCCCAACACCAACGCCACCGCGTCGGTCACCTCGGCCTCCGTCGAGAACATCAAGCTGCTGGCCTCCGGCAAGGCCCAGATCGGCTTCTCCCAGGCCGACACGGCCGCCGACGCGGTCAACGGCAAGGACACCTTCACCACCAAGCAGCCGATCAAGGCCCTCGCCCGCATCTACGACAACTACGCGCACGTCGTGGTCGCCCCCGGCGTGGACGCGACCAAGATCGCCGACCTGAAGGGCAAGCGCGTCTCGCTCGGCCCCGCCAACTCCGGCACGCAGGTCGTGGCCAGGCGCATGCTGAAGGCCGCCGGGATCGACCCCGACACCGGCGTCACCAAGCAGCAGCTCTCGATCAACGAGGCGGTGCAGGCGGTCAAGGACGGCACCATCGACGCGTTCTTCTGGGTCGGCGGCCTGCCCACCGCCGGCATCACCGACCTCGCCACCAGCAGGCCGGACATGAAGATGCTCGACGCCGGCGACGTGCTGGGGACGATGCACACCACCTACGGCGAGCAGTACGTCGCCCTCGACGTGGACATGGCCGCCACCTACAAGCTGTCCGGCTCGCTGAAGACCGTCGGCATCGCGAACGTGCTGCTGGTGCCGGACTCGATGAGCGAGCAGCTCGCCCACGACATCACCAAGCTGCTGTTCGACAAGAAGGCCGATCTGTCGGCCGTGCACCCGGAGGCCCAGAAGCTCGACCCGGCGCTGGGCCGGCAGGTGGCCCCGGTCGAGCTGCACCCGGGCGCCGCCCGCTACTACCAGGAGCTGGGCTGAGCCTGACGGGCCGGTTTCCGGTGGCGCTCGCGCTGGTGGCGGCGCTCGGCTCCGGCGGCGGCGCGGGACGCCCGGCCGTGAACGGCCTGCCCGTCGTGGCGGGCGCCTTCGCGATCGGCTACGTGCACTCGATCTACCGCGCGCCCTCCGCGGAGGTGTTCACCGTGGAGGGCCGCCGCTTCACCATGCGGGCGGTGCTGTCGGTGAACGAGGGCGTGCTGGACTACTACGCGGTCGAGGGCGAGCGGGTGCGCCTGCCGGGGGACGTGTGGCTGCTGCGGCTGGCCGAACCGGCCTCGTACGAGGAGCTGTCGCTGCTCACGACCTCGATCGGGCGGCGGACGGTCGTCTCGGGCGGTCGCTGCCTGCCCCTCTACCCGGCCACCGGCGCGCGCGAGGTGCGGCTGACGGTCGGGCTCACCCAGGACGCGCACGGCGGGCCGTGCGATCACAACCAGTCCTTCTTCTTGAAGACGATGTACAACCCCACCGACATCGCCACCATCAGCACCGAGGACACCCAGAAGCCCCAGACCTCCCCCGTGCCCGGATAGGGCAGGTTCTGGCCGTAGAAACCGGTGATCGCGGTGGGCACGGCGATGATCGCGGCCCAGCTCGTCAGCTTCTTCATGATCTCGTTCAGCCGGAAGCCCTGCTGGGCCAGGCGGGTCTCGCGGACGTTGGCGAGCATGTCGCGGATGGACTCCACCCCCTCGCTCACGCGCAGGACGTGGTCGTCGACGTCCTGGTAGTAGGGGGTCATCTCGGGGTCGCCCACCACGTTCTGGTCGTGGCGGAGCAGGGTGCCGATCACCTCGCGCATGGGCATGGTGATCCGGCGCAGCTTGGTGGTGTCCTTGCGCAGCAGGTACATGGACTGCTGCAACGCCCGGCCGTCGCGCACGTTCTGCGCGAACAGCGCCTCCTCCATCGCCTCGACCTGGCCGTCGAGCTCCTGCACCAGGTCGTACTGGCGGTCCACGACGTAGTCGAGCAGGCCGTGCAGCAGGAACGTCACGCCGTGCCCGGCCATCCGGGAGGCGGCGTCCCACCGCCTGACCACGCCGCCGATGTCGAAGTGCTCGTTCTCCCGCACGGTGACCAGGGCGTTGGGGGTGACGAAGACGTTCACCTCGACGGGGACGAGGCGGCCGGCGTCGAGGTGGGCCCCGTACACGGTGATGAACAGGTGGTTGTCGTAGACGTCCACCTTGGGCCGCTGGTGGTCGCCGAGAACGTCCTCCACCGCCAGCTCGTGCAGCCCCAGCTCCTCGCTGATCACGCCGAGCTGATCGGGCGACGGGGCGCACAGGTCGAACCAGACCGTGTTGCCGGGGTCCGCCAGGTAGTCGGAGACCTCCTCGATCGGGAAGCCCACCTTCTCCAGGACGCCACGGCGGTAAAGGCGTGTGTTCACCGGCAGAGTCTGGCAAATCGTCTGGCGTTGCGCACGGCGGCCCCTCCCAGGTCGTTGTTGAAGTAGACGTAGGCGTCGGGCCAGCCCGCCTCCCGCAGCCGGGCCGCCCAGGTGCGCAGGGCGCTCTCACCGTACTCCACGCCCGAGCGGCCCTGGTGCAGGCGCAGGTAGCCCCAGTCGGCGGTGCGCCAGAGCGGCGTCAGCGGCCGGCTCAGCCGGTCGGCCCAGCACAGGGCGGCGCAGCGGGCGCGCAGCAGGTCCCGCACCTCCTCGGTCCACCAGGACGTGTGCCGCGGCTCCACGGCCACCCGCACGCCCTCGGGGAAGCAGCCGAGGCACCGGTCGAGCCGCGCCGGGTCGGCCTTGAGCGTCGGCGGGAGCTG
Source organism: Nonomuraea sp. MG754425 (assembly GCF_021699195.1). GTDB lineage: Bacteria > Actinomycetota > Actinomycetes > Streptosporangiales > Streptosporangiaceae > Nonomuraea. The sequence goes on from NZ_SSXE01000107.1 coordinate 17,235, forward strand.
CAGCAGGATCGGGCCGAGCTTCTCCTTCAGCCCGGCCGCGGCGGCCATCAGCCGCGCGACCGGCTCCTCCGGCTCGTCCAGCCGCTTGATGTGGGTGAGGTACCTGCTCGCCTTCACCGCCATCACGAAGCCGGGCGGCGTACGGTCGCGCCAGGCGGCGAACGACTCGGCGCTCGGCAGCCGGTAGAAGGCGTTGTTGCTCTCGACGGTGGCGAACTCGGCCGCGTACGTCTCCAGCCAGAGCCGCTGCGGCACGCCCTCCGGGTAAAGGACCCCCCGCCAGTCCCGGTACTGCCATCCCGAGGTCCCCACCAGCCGTGTCATGCCGTCTGGCCTACCCCGCAGGGCCGGGTGCAGTACAACTGTCCTAGTTCGTCAGCCGAGGAGGACTTTCCACGCAATGGGCGCCAACCACGCGCACAGCACCGCCGTCCCTCAGTCGCGGCGCACGGTGGTGGCCGGTCTGGCCGTCCTGGTGCCGCTGGCCGTCGTCACGCTGGCCGCCCTGGTGTGGCTCTGGCCGGACGGCGGCGAGGAGGCCGCCCAGGCGCGGTCCGGCGTGCAGCGGCTCGCCGGCACGGTCGTCGGCGTCACGCTGAAGAAGTGCCCGGCCGCCCTGGAGGGCTCCCCGCAGCCGGACCCGGCCACCTGCGGCAACGCCGTCGTCAAGGTGGGCGACGGTCCGGACGCGGGCCGCGACGTCGAGCTCCGCCTGCCCAGCGGGCCGGGGGCGCAGCACTTCACCGTGGACGACGCCGTCATCCTGCTGCGCGCGGACGACGGCACGTACCAGATCTCCGACCACGACCGCTCGACGCCGCTGTGGCTGTTCGGGGCGGCGTTCGCGCTCGCGGTGATCGCCTTCGGGCGGTGGCGGGGGCTGACGGCGCTGGTCGGGCTGGCGTTCACGTTCGTGCTGCTGCTGACGTTCGTGCTCCCCGGCATCCTGGAGGGCCGGCCGCCCATGCTGGTGGCCATCGTGGGGGCCGCGGCGATCATGCTGACGGTGCTGTACCTCACGCACGGGTTCTCGTCGTCCACGTCCGTGGCCGTGCTCGGGACGCTGGCCAGCCTGTCGCTGACGGGGGCGCTGTCGTACGGGGCGCTCGGGTTCACCCGGCTCAACGGCGTCACCGACGACAGCGCGCTGGCCCTGGACATGAGCCTGTCCATCGACACGCAGGGCCTGCTGCTGGCCAGCATCATCATCGGCGCGCTGGGCGTGCTCGACGACGTGACGGTCACCCAGGCGGTCACGGTGGCCGAACTGGCCCGCGCCAACCCGTCCTACGGCTTCGCCCGCCTCTACCGGGCGGCGAGCCGGATCGGGCGGGCGCACATCGCGTCGGTGATCAACACGATCATCCTGGCGTACGCGGGGGCGTCGCTGCCGTTGCTGCTGCTGTTCAGCATCGGCGAGCAGCCCCTCGGGGAGGTGATGACGACGCCGGTCATCGCGCAGGAGATCGTCCGCAGCATCGTCGGCACGCTGGGGCTCATCGCGGCCGTCCCCATCACCACGGCCCTGGCCGCCCTGACGGCCTCCCGCCGGTGGGACGCCGACGCCGAACCGGACGAGAGCCCCTCCCCCCGGGGCGGCGGCCTGTTCTCCCGCCGCCCGCGCGCGGACGAGCACGACCACGACGACGACGGCTTCTTCTCCCGGCGGCCGGACCAGGACGACCACGACGACTTCTTCACCCCGCGACCCCACGCCGACGTGCCCGCGACGCACGCCGGGCCGTCCCCGTCGCCGGCGCAACCGCCGTCCTTGGCGCAACCACCGTCACTCGCGCAACCGCCGTCGCTGGCGCAACCAGCGTCATACCCGCAACCGCCGTCACAACCGCAAGCGCCGGCGCAGCTTCCGAGCCGCTCGGCCCGGCACCGCCGCCGCGCGGACCCCTGACGAGCGGAAGCGGCGCGGTCAGCCGGGCTCGGTGAGGCCGCCGTCCACGCGCAGCTTGCGGCGGGCGCGCTCGTAGAACGTGGTGCCCAGCCGCACCACCTTGGCGGCCCCCGGCCAGGCCGAGACCGTGACGCTGTCGCCCGGGTGCAGGTGGCCGACCACGGCTCCGTCCACCTCGACGGCCAGCCGCCCGCTGCTGGGCAGCACCTTGAGCGTCACCTCCTCGTCCGCGGGCAGCACCAGCGCCCGGTTGAACGACGAGTGCGCGGCGGCGGCCACGACCAGCACGGCCTCCACCCGGGGCGAGACGATCGGCCCGCCGGCGGAGAAGCTGTAGGCGGTGGACCCCGTGGAGGTGGCCACGATGACGGCGTCGGCGGAGTAGCTCACGAAGGGGCTGCCCGCCGGGGTGACGGACACGCCGGCCAGCCCGTCGCCGGGGGTGCGGACGAGCGCGATGTCGTTGAACGCCGTCACGTGCACCCCGGCCACCGTGCTGCGGATCGCCATCCGCGGCTCGATCGTGTACGCGTGCTCGTCGATCGCCGACAGCGTGGCCTGCAGCTCGTCCACGTCGATCTCGGCGAGGAACCCGAGCCGGCCGAGGTTCACGCCGAGGATGGGCGTCGGCCGGCCGGCCAGCAGCCGCATGGTGCGCAGCATCGTGCCGTCGCCGCCGAGCCCGACCAGCAGGTCGGCCCGCTCCACGAGCGTGGTGGCGTCGACGGCGACCGCGGTGCAGTCGATGCGGCCCACCTCCTCGGGCAGGCCGAGCACGGTGGCGCCCTTGTCGGCGGCCCAGCGCAGGATGGTGTCTATCGCCTTCTTCGAGTCGCGCTGGGGATGCAGCACCAGCCCGACCGTCCCGACCATGCCCATGGCGCCAACACTACGTCGGCCGGATCGGCGGTCGGGCCATCGGGCCCGGGGCCGGCCGCGCGCCGGTGCGGGAGGCGCGTGATGGGCGATAACGTCGTGCCCATGCGGCTTCACGTGGGATGCGCGATGTGGACACACGCGCGGTGGCAACGGCGCTTCCTCCCCGACCGGCTGGCTCCGGGCGAGCGCCTGCGCGCCTACGCCACCTGGTGCGACGCGGTGGAGGGCAACACCACGTTCTACGCCACCCCGTCCCGCGCCACGGTCGAGTCGTGGGCGGAGCAGACCTCGCCCGGCTTCCGCTTCGTCGTCAAGCTGCCCAAGCCGATCACCCACGAGCGCCGCCTGACGGGCGCCGAGGAGGAGCTGACGGCGTTCCTGGAGGCGATGGAGCCGCTGGGGCCGCGGGTGCACGCCTTCTGGGTCCAGCTCCCGGGTTCCTTCTCGCCCGCCGACCTGGGCACGCTGGCGGCGTTCCTGCGCAGGCTCCCGCAGGGGCACCGCTACGCCGTCGAGGTGCGTCACCCCGCCTTCTTCTCCGACGAGCGCGCCGCCCGGCTGCTGGAACGCGTGCTCGCGCCGGTTGACGCCGAATGGGTGCCCTTCGACACCACCGTCATGTTCGACGGCCCGCCGACCAGCGACGCCGAGCGCGAGGCGTGGACGAAGAAGCCGCGCCTGCCGCGCCGCACCCGGGCGCTGACCGCCCGCCCGATCGTGCGCTACCTGGGCCGCGACACGGAGGAGCGCACGGTCGAGGGCTGGCGGCCGTGGGTGGGGCAGGTGACGCGGTGGCTGCGCGAGGGCCGGGAGCCGACCGTGTTCATCCACACCCCGGACAACGCCGACGCGCTGCGGCTGGCCCGCCGCTTCCACGACGAGGTGCGTGCCGGCGTCCCCGGGCTGGAGCCGCTGCCCGAACCGATGCCGAACGAGCCGCTGACCCTGTTCTGACCGCTAGCGCACCAGGCAGGGCCGCTTCGGGTCGAACGTCCAGCCCTCCAGCAGGTACTGCATGGCCACGGAGTCGTCGCGGGCGCCCAGCCCGTGCCGCAGGTACAGCTCGTGCGCCGCGTCGAGGGCCGCGCGGTCCAGCTCGACGCCGAGTCCGGGCGTCCTGGGCACCTCGATCGCGCCGTCCGCGATCCGGAAGGGGTTCGTGGTGAGCGCCTGGCCGTCCTGCCAGATCCAGTGGGTGTCCAGCGCCGTGATCTCGCCCGGGGCGGCGGCCCCGACGTGCGTGAACATGGCGAGCGAGATGTCGAAGTGGTTGTTGGAGTGCGAGCCCCACGTCAGCCCGAAGTCGTGGCAGAGCTGCGCGACGCGGACCGACCCGGCCATGGTCCAGAAGTGCGGGTCGGCCAGAGGGATGTCCACCGCGTCGGAGCGGATGGCGTGGGCCATCTCCCGCCAGTCGGTGGCGATCATGTTCGTCGCGGTCGGCAGGCCGGTGGCGCGGCGGAACTCGGCCATCGTCTCCCGTCCGGAGAAGCGTCCCTCCGCGCCGCACGGGTCCTCGGCGTAGGCGAGCACGCCGCCGAGGCCGCGGCACAGCCGTACGGCGTCGGCGAGCAGCCAGCCGCCGTTGGGGTCGAGCGTGACGCGGGCGTCGGGGAACCTGCGGGCCAGCGCCGTGACCGCCTCGATCTCGTCCTCGCCGGCCAGCACGCCGCCCTTGAGCTTGAAGTCGGCGAAGCCGTAGCGCTCCCGCGCGGCCTCGGCCAGCGCGACCACGGCATCGGGTGTGAGCGCCTCCTGGCGGCGCAGCCGGGACCAGGCGTCGTCGCCGCCGTCGTCCACGAGGTAGGGCAGGTCCGTCCTGCCGGGGTCGCCGACGTAGAACAGGTAGCCCAGCATCGGCACCCGGTCGCGCTGCCGGCCGTCGCCGAGCAGGTCGGCCACGGGCAGGCCGAGGTACTGGCCGTGCAGGTCGAGCAGGGCGGACTCGAGGCCGGTGACCGCGTGCACGGTGGTGCGCAGGTCGAAGGTCTGCAGGCCGCGCCCGCCCGCGTCGCGCGCGGCGAAGCGCTCGGCCACCGAGCGCAGCAGCCCCCGGTACGCGGCCACCGGCCGGCCCGCCAGCAGTTCGCCGGCCTCCTCGACGGTACGCCTGATGGCCTCGCCGCCGGGCACCTCGCCCAGCCCGGTACGTCCGTCGGAGTCGGTGAGGATGACGACGTTGCGGGTGAAGAAGGGGCCGTGCGCGCCGCTGAGGTTGAGCAGCATGCTGTCGTGCCCGGCGACCGGGACGACCTCGACACGGTGAACCGTGGGAGACAACGGACCCCCTAGCTGATCTTGTTGATGAGGGCGGTCAGCTCGGCCAGCTCGCCGTCGGTGAGGTTCGTCAGGGGCGGGCGCACCGGGCCGCCCGGACGGCCGACGGCGGTCAGGCCAGCCTTGATGATCGACACAGCGTATCCCTTCACCCGGTCGCGGATGTCCAGGTAGGGCAGCACGAACTCGCGGATGCGCCGGTAGACGGCCGCCTGGTCCTGGGCGAGGACGTCGGCGTAGAAGTCGAGCGCGTACTGCGGGACGAAGTTGAAGATGGCCGAGGAGTAGGTGCTCATGCCGAGCTGGAGCAGCGGCAGCGCGAAGGTCTCGGCCGTGGGCAGCCCGCCGACGTAGGCAAGGCGGTCGCCGACGGCGGCGTAGATGCGGGTGAGGTTCTCGATGTTGCCGACGCCGTCCTTGAAGCCGACGAGGTTCTGGTTCCGCTCGGCCAGGGCCGCCACGGAGCGGTCGTTGAGGATCGCGTTGGCCCGGCTGTAGACGATCACGCCCAGGCCGGTGGCGCGGCACACCGCCGAGACGTGCTCGACCAGGCCGTCCTGGCCGGCCTCGGTGAGGTACGGGGGCATCAGCAGCAGGCCGTCGGCGCCCGCGTCGGCGGCGGCCCTGGCCTGGGCCACGGCATTGGCGGTGCCGCCGGTGGCCGGGGCGATGACCGGCACCCTGCCGTTGACCTCGCTCACCGCGGCGCGGACCACCTGGTCGATCTCGCCGGGGGTCAGGGAGAAGCCCTCGCCGGTGCCTCCCGCGGCGAACAGCCCGGCCACCGGGTACGAGCTCAGCCAGGACAGGTGGTCGCGGTAAGCGGCCTCGTCGAACTCGAGGTCCTGGGTGAAATGGGTGACGGGGAACGACAGCAGGCCGCTCTTGAGCTGTGTGGCGAGCTCCTGCGGGGAGTAACTGGGCATGGCGGACGCTCCTCGCTTCACTTGCGGCCGCAGGATTTCCCGCACCGCCGGTAAGGACTGACGCTGGTCAGGCTAAGGAGGTGGGGCGATACTTGTCCAAGTGCGATTATGTATCCGGCGATACCCGCACGGCATCGTCATGATCCCAGGTCGGGAAGCAGCTCCAGTACGCGGGCCAGCGCGGGGTTGGTGGAGTGCCGATCCCAGATGACGTGCAGCTCGACCGGCTCCCCCGAACCCTCCTCGCCGTCCAGCGGGTCTCCGCCGCCGCGTACGAGGTCGCAGAAGGCGATGCCGTCCACGCCGAGCGAGCGGGCGCTGGCGGGCGTCAGGGCCACGCCCCGCCCGGCCGCGACGAGCAGCACCGCGGTGAGGATCTGGTGGACCTGCTGCTCGATCCGGGGGTGGGAGTTGGTCAGGAAGCGGACGGTCAGCTCGTGGAAGTAACGCGACTGCACCGGGTTGTAGCTGATCACCGGCAGGCCGTCGAAGTCGTCGGGGGCCAGCGGGCGGCCCAGTTCGGCCAGCGGGTGGCCGAGCGGCACGGCGGCGCACAGCGGCTCGCGGAAGACGACGCGGGAGTCGAGCGTGTCGATGTCGAACGGCGGGCGGGCCAGGCCCAGGTCGAGTTCGCCGCGCAGCAGGCCGTCCACCTGCCCGGCGGTGACCCGTTCGTGCAGGATGACGTCGATCTCCGGCAGCCGCTCCGACAGCCGCCGCAGCAGCGCGCCCAGCATGCTGATGGCCGAGACAGCCGTGAACCCCAGCCGTACGGTGCCGGCCGCGCCGCTGGCGATCCGGCGCGCCCGGTCACCGGCCGTGTCGACGAGGGAGAGCATACGGCGGGCGTCCTCCAGGAAGCCGCGCCCGGCGTCGGTGAGCACCACGCGCCGGTTGTCACGTTCCAGCAGGGTCACGCCGACGACCCGCTCCAGCTTCTGGATGTGCCTGCTCAGCGGGGGCTGGGTCATGCGCAGCCGATCAGCCGCGCGGCCGAAGTGCAGTTCCTCCGCGACGGCCACGAAGGCCCGGATCTGATCGAGTGTTAGCATGATGCGCGAAGAGTATCACTTGATACCGAAATGAGCCTGGACAGGCATCGAAGCTGGTCCATAGTCTCCGGAGACTACAAAGCGGAAACCTTGCCGTAACCTTACGCAACCCCCTCTCCGCTTCACAGAGATCCACGGGCGGTCTCCGCCCGCACAAAGGAGAAGTCAATGCCGACATCTCGGACAGCCCCCCGCCGAATCCTCCACGGTGTCGTCGGCGTCGCCGCCGCGATCACGCTTGCGGCCTGCGGTGGCGTCAAGACGACCTCTTCCGGCGGCGGCGACGGGGAATATCCGACGGGCAACATCGAGTTCAGCGTCGGCGCCTCCGCGGGCGGCTCGACCGACCTCATCACCCGCGCGCTGGCCCAGGGCATCGGCAAGGAGGTCGGCGTCTCCACGCCCGTGCTCAACAAGCCCGGCGCGAACGGCGCCCTGAACGCCAAGGAACTCCAGGCCGCCAAGCCCGACGGTTACAAGATCGCCGTGCAGAACGCCTCACTCTTCACGATCACGCCGCTCACGGTGTCGGAGGCCGAGGCCACGAAGATCGACTCGTTCGACGTCATCACCGGCATCTCCCGTGACGACTACGTCATGGCCACCAACACCAAGTCCGGCTACAAGTCGATCGACGACATGAAGAAGGCCGGCAAGACGATCCGGTACGGCACCACCGGCGTCGGCACCGGCGCGCAACTCGCCTCGGCGCTGACCTTCAAGACGGCCGGCATCGAGTCCACGGCCGTGCCGTTCGACGGCGGCGCCCCCAACCTGACCGCCCTGCTGGGCAACCAGGTGGACGTGTCCACCATGCAGATCGGCGAGGCCATCGAGAACATCAAGGCCGGCAAGCTCGTCCCGCTCGCCGTCTTCTCCGCGGAGCGCATCCCGTTCCTGCCCGACGTGGAGACCGCCAAGGAGCAGGGCTACGACGTCCTGGTGACGCAGTACCGCTTCCTGACCGCGCCCAAGGGCACGCCGGAGGACGTCAAGACCAAGCTGCTCGACGCGGCCAAGAAGACGTTCGCCACGGAGGAGTACAAGAAGTTCAACGAGCAGAACTCCCTCACTCCGATGGAGGTCTCCCCGCAGGAGGTGCTCACCTCGCTGCAGAACGACACCACCACGTTCACGGCGAAGCTCGACGAGTTCGGCATCAGCCTGGCCGGTTGATCCCGGCGGCCGGTGGCCCCCCACGCACGAAGGAGTGTGCACATCCATGTCCGACCCCACGAGCCCGCCCGGCCCCAAGTCCGTGCAGGACGGGCCGCCTGAGCCGGATCCGCGGGCGGCAGACCTGCAGGAGGAGGCCGACCGGCTCCAGGCCGAGATGGAGGAGGCCAGGCCGCCGCACGGCGGCCCCATCTCCCAGGTCGCGGCGGCCCTGGTGGCGCTCGCCGTCGGCGTCTTCGGTGCGGTCGGCTCGTACGCGCTCGGGCTCGGGCGGCTCACGCAACCCGGCCCCGGGCTGTGGCCCTTCGCCATCAGCGTCGTCATCGTCGTGCTGTCGGTGGTGCTCCTCCTCACGGGCCGCCACCTGCGGGACACCGAACGCTTCTCCCGCTCCAGCCTGCAGACGGCGGCGGGCGTGCTCTCGCTCGTCGGGCTCGCCGTGCTGCTGCCGGTGATCGGCTTCGAGATCCCCTCGCTGCTGCTGATGTTCGTCTGGCTGCGCCTGCTGGGCAAGGAGTCGTGGCGCTCGTCCATCGTGATCAGCTTCGGCGCCGTGGCCGCGTTCTACGTGCTCTTCGTGCTGCTGCTGCAGATCCCGCTCCCCCGCCTCGTCTGAGAAAGTCACATGGACATATCCCCGATCCTCGAAGGCTTCGGCGTCGTCCTAGAGCCGGCCAACCTGCTCTACTGCCTGATCGGCGTCATCATCGGCATGCTCATCGGCGTGCTGCCCGGCCTCGGCCCCGGCGCGACGATCGCCATCCTGCTGCCGATCACGTACAGCATCGAGCCCGTGTCGGCGATCATCATGCTGGCGGGCATCTTCTACGGCGCCCAGTACGGCGGCACGATCACCTCGGTGCTGCTCCGCCTGCCCGGCGAGGCGTCCTCGGTCGTCACCGTCTTCGACGGCTTCGCGATGGCCAAGCAGGGCAGGGCGGGCACGGCGCTGGGCATCGCGGCCATCGGCTCCTTCATCGGCGGCACGGTCTCGATCATCGGCCTGACGCTGGTCGCGCCGGTGGTGGCCGGGTTCGCGCTCGACTTCGGGCCGCCCGAGTACGCCGCCCTGGGCATCCTGGGCGTGCTGCTGATCTCCTCGGTCGGCAACGGCAACAAGCTCAAGGCCATCATCGCGGCCGGTATCGGCCTGCTGATCGCCACCGTCGGCCGCGACACGTTCACCGGCGCCGAGCGCTTCACCTTCGGCAGCCTGAACCTGGCCGAGGGCATCGACTTCATCCCGATCGCCATGGGCCTGTTCGGCCTCAGCGAGATCCTCTACAACCTGGAGGAGCGGCACAACCGGGTGCACGCGCCCGCCAAGGTCGGCAACGTGTGGCCGTCGCGCGGGGACCTCAGGCAGTCGGGCGGCGCGATCGGGCGCGGCTCGGTCATCGGGTTCGTGCTGGGCGTGCTGCCCGGCGGCGGCGCGGTGCTGTCGTCGCTGGCCGCGTACGCGTTCGAGAAGCGCCGCGCCAAGCGGCCCGAGCGCTTCGGCCAGGGCGCGGTCGAGGGCGTGGCCGCGCCGGAGACCGCCAACAACGCCGCCGCCACCTCCTCCTTCATCCCGCTGCTGACGCTCGGCATCCCCGCGAACGCGACGATGGCGCTGATGTTCGGCGCGCTGCTCATCCAGGGCATCCAGCCGGGGCCGCAGCTCGTCACCGAGCACCCCGACGTGTTCTGGGGCGTCATCAACTCGATGTACATCGGCAACATCCTGCTGCTGATCATGAGCATCCCGATGGTGGGGCTGTTCGTCCGGATCCTGCGGGTACGCCCGGCCATCATGGCCCCGATCACCGTGCTGATCACGCTGCTGGGCGCGTACACGGTGCGCAACCAGGTCTACGACATCTTCCTCGTGATCGCGTTCGGCGTGCTCGGCTACCTGATGAAGAAGTTCGGCTTCGAGCCGGGGCCGCTGGTGCTGGCCTTCGTGCTCGGCTCGATGATCGAGAGCTCGGCGCGGCAGGGGCTGCTCATCCTCGGCGGCGACCCGGTGGGCTTCCTCACCCGCCCGATCTCGGGCACGGTGTTCGCGCTGATCGTGGTGGTGCTGCTGTGGCCGCTGATCCGCGGCGCCCTACGCCGTAAGACCTCCCATCGTGTTGAGGAGAAGATCTCGTCATGACCATCCTCGTCGGTTACCTGCCGACGCCCGAGGGCGAGGCCGCCGTGGACGCGGGCCTGCGCGAGGGCGCGCTGCGCGGCGAACGCGTGATCATCGTCAACTCCCCGCGCCGCGGCGCGCCCGTGGACGAGCGCAAGATCGACGACGCCGCCGGCGCCGAGCTGCTGCGGCGGGCCCGGGAGTCGGGCGTGGACGCCGAACTGCGCCAGCCGCTGCACGACGACGACCTGGCCGAGACGTTCGAGACGCTGGTCGAGGAGACCGGCGCGAGCCTCATCGTGATCGGGCTGCGGCACCGGTCGCTGGTGGGCAAGTTCATCATGGGCAGCGAGGCGCAGCGCATCCTCATGGAGTCGACGATCCCGGTGCTCACCGTGAAGGCCGCCCTGTGACGGAGCGTACGAGCCCGCCCGGCCCCCGCGAGGCCGGGCGGGTCAGCCGGGTCACCGTCACCCCCGTCGCCTTCCGCGACCCGCCGCTGCTCAACGTCGTGGGCGTGCACCAGCCGTACGTGCTGCGCGCCATCGTGCAGGTGCACACCGACGAGGGGCTGGTGGGGCTCGGCGAGACCTACGCCGACCAGGCCCACGTGGAGCGGCTGCGGGCGGTGGCCGCCGCGCTGCCCGGCGCGGACGTCTTCGACCTGCACGCCCTGCGCCGGATCGTGACCGAGACGCTCGGCGCGGCCACGGGCGGGGCGGGCGCGAGCTTCGGCGGCATGCTGGAGATCTCCAGCGCCGTGGACACCGTGGTGTCGCCCTTCGAGGTGGCGCTGCTGGACCTCCAGGGCAGGGCGCTGGGCCGGCCGGTGAGCGACCTGCTCGGCGGCGCGGTACGCGAGCACGTGCCGTTCTCGGCGTACCTGTTCTACAAGTGGGCCGGCCACCCGGGCCACGACGAGGACACCTGGGGCGAGGGCCGCACGCCGGAGCAGATGGTCGCCCAGGCCCGGCGGATGGTCACGGAGTACGGCTTCACCGCCGTCAAGCTCAAGGGCGGCGTGTACGAGCCGAGCCACGAGATCGAGACCGTCGAAGCGCTGGCCGCGGCCTTCCCCGGCCACGCCCTGCGCATCGACCCGAACGGCGCCTGGACCGTCGAGACCTCGATCGGGGCGGCCGAGCGGCTCTCCGGCGTCCTCGAGTACCTGGAGGACCCGACGCCCGGCATCGAGGGCATGGCCCGGGTCGCCGAGCGCACCTCGCTGCCGCTGGCCACGAACATGTGCGTCATCTCGTTCGAGCACGTCAAGCCGGCGGTCGCGGCGGACGCCGTGCAGATCGTGCTGTCGGACCACCACCTGTGGGGCGGCCTGCGCCGCTCGGCGCTGCTGGGCGGGATCTGCGAGACGTTCGGCATGGGCCTGTCGATGCACTCCAACTCGCACCTCGGGGTCAGTCTGGCCGCCATGACCCACCTGGCCGCCGCCACGCCGAACCTCACCTACGCCTGCGACACGCACTACCCGTGGAAGACGGAGGAGGTCGTGCGGCCGGGCGTGCTGGAGTTCCGCGACGGCGGCATCGCCGTGCCCACCGGGCCGGGGCTCGGGGTCGAACTGGACGAGGACGCGCTGGCCGCCCTGCACGAGCAGTACGTCAGGTGCGGGCAGCGGGGCCGCGAGGACACCGCGTACATGCGCTCGATCGTCCCGGACTTCGTCCCGAACACGGCCCGCTGGTAGCCGCGGCGGTCAGGGGGCCTGCAGCCGGGCCCGCGAGTTGGACAGGTGCAGCCGCATGGCGGCCCGCGCCGCCGCCGAGTCGCGCCCGGCGATGGCCCGGTAGATGTTCTCGTGCTCCAGCGTCACCCGCGTGAAGTGGGTGGCGTTGGAGACGGTGTAGACGTGCTCCAGCCGGGTGCGCGGCAACATGATCATCATGGGGCCGAGCGAGGTGAGCAGGTCGGCGTAGAACCGGTTGCCGGCGGCCAGCGCGATCTTGAGGTGGAACTCGAAGTCGGCCTCGACGGCGTTGCTCGGCTGCTCGCCGGCGCGTCCCAGATCGACCAGCGCCCGTTCGACGGCCTTGAGCTGCAGGTCGGTCCGGCGCTCGGCGGCCAGGCCGGCCGCCTCCGTCTCGATCCCGATCCGGAAGTCGATCATGTCGAGGACGTCGCGGTGGGTCCGGACCTGCGACGCCTCCACGGAGAAGGCCGTGGAGGCGGGCAGCGCCAGCACGAACGAGCCGCGCCCCTGGAAGGTCTCGACGAGCCCGGCGGCCTGCAGCCGCGAGACGGCCTCGCGCACCACCGTACGGCTGACCCCGAACTCCTGGATGAGCGAGGACTCGGTGGGCAGCTTCTCCCCCGGCCTGATCTCACCGGCCAGGATGCGGGCCTTGAGCCGTTCGACGAGCTCGTGCGCGAGCCCGCGCCCGGTGTCGCGGTCGAGCCTGTTGTCCGTCGGCCGATCCGTCGGCCGGTCTGACGGCCGGTCTGACGGCGGCCGGTCTGACGGCGGGTCCGGCTGCGGGTCTGGCGGCTCGCTTGGCGGCTGGTCGGGCGGCACGGCGGACAATCTACCGGCCGTCCGCGCGGAACTCGACCTCGTCGAGCCGCCAGTCCCGTGCCCGGCCGGACAGGCTGAGGCCGAGGCCCGGCCGGTCCGGCACGAGCATCCGGCCGTCCTCGATCTCGAGCCGCTCCTCGAACAGCGGCGAGAGCCACTCGATGTGCTCGACCCAGGAGTCGCGCGGGTAGGCCGCGGCCAGGTGCACGTGGATCTCCATCACGAAGTGCGGAGCGACCTGGAGGTGGGCGTGGTCGGCCAGCGCGGCGACCTTGAGGTACGGGGTGATGCCGCCGACGCGCGGCACGTCGGGCTGCAGGAAGTCGACGGCCCGCAGGTCGATGAGCCGGACGAGGTCGGGGACGCCGGCCAGCATCTCGCCGGTGGCGATGGGCGTGTCGAGCGCGGCGGCGAGTTGCGCGTGCCCTTCGGCGTCGTAGGCGTCGAGGGGCTCCTCGATCCACACCAGACCGAGGTCCTCCACGGCCCGGCCGAACCGCAGCGCGCTCGCCCGGTCCCACTGCTGGTTCGCGTCCACCATCAACGGCACGTCGTCGCCCAGGTGCTCACGCACCGCCGCCAGCCGCCGCAGGTCCTCCCGCATGTCCGGCTGGCCCACCTTGATCTTGATGCCGCCGATGCCGCTCTTCAGCGACTGGCCGGCCTTCTCCTTCACCTCCTCGATCGGCGCCTGGAGATAGCCGCCGGAGGTGTTGTAGACGCGGACGGAGTCGCGGTACGCGCCCAGCAGCTTGGCCAGCGGCAACCCCGCCCGCTTCGCCTTCAGGTCCCACAACGCCACATCGACCGCGGCCAGCGCCGCATGTCGATCTGGGACAGCGGGCGCTGCCGCCCGGTCGCCACCTTGGCGTCGCTGACCGGCCGTTCGAGGGGGACGGCGTGGCGCGCGAGGCGTACCGACTCGATGCGCATGGCTCAGGCCCTCCCGAACTCGACGGAGTCCACGGTCCACTTGCGGCACTGCTCGCTGAGCGTGAACCCGAGCCCGGGACGGTCCGGCACGATCATGCGCCCGTCGCGGGTCTCCAGCCGCTCCTCGAACAGCGGGTTGAGCCACTCGAAGTGCTCCACCCAGGGCTCGCGCGGGTACGCGGCGGCCAGGTGGAGGTGGATCTCCATGGCGAAGTGCGGCGCGAGCTGCAGCCCCGCGTGGTCGGCGAGCGTGGCCAGGCGCAGGAACGGGGTGATGCCGCCGACGCGCGGGGCGTCCGGCTGGATGATGTCGGCGGCGCGGGCCTCGATGAGGCGGACGTGCTCGGCGACGCTGGAGAGCATCTCGCCGGTGGCGATGGGGGTGTCGAGCGCGGCGGCGAGCTGGGCATGCCCTTCGGCGTCGTAGGCGTCGAGGGGCTCCTCGATCCACACCAGACCGAGGTCCTCGACCGCCCGGCCGAACCGCAGCGCGCTCGCCCGGTCCCACTGCTGGTTGGCGTCCACCATCAACGGGACGTCGTCGCCCAGGTGCTCACGCACGGCCGCCAGCCGCCGCAGGTCCTCCTTCATGTCGGGCTGGCCAACCTTGATCTTGATGCCGCCGATGCCGTCCGCCAGCGACTGCGACGCCCGCGCCTTGACCTCCTCGATCGGCGCGTGCAGGAAGCCGCCGGAGGTGTTGTACGTCCGGACGGAGTCGCGGTACGCGCCCAGCAGCTTGGCCAGCGGCAACCCCGCCCGCTTCGCCTTCAGGTCCCACAACGCCACATCGACCGCGGCCAGCGCCCTGAGGAGAGCGAGACGTGGCGGATGCGGTCCATGGAGGTCCTCGGAGGGTCGGCGGACGAATTCATACGTCATCGTATGACTGTGTAAGTCGTATGACAACTGCCTCCCCGGGGGGACGGGGTCAGGCCGGAGCCACGCCGTCGTAGTCCACCACCAGGTGCCGCGGCCCCCGCAGGACGGCACTCGGCCGGTACGGCGGCGGATCGGCGACCAGCCGCGGCCCACGCAGCCTGCGGACCAGCTCGCCCAGCACGACCTGCGCCTCCAGCCGGGCCAGCGGCGCGCCGAAGCAGTAGTGCACGCCGCCGCCGAAGCCCAGATGCTCGTTACGGGGCCGGTCGAGCACGAACTCGTCCGGACTGGCCACGTGGCCCGGGTCGCGGCTGCCCGCCGCCATCGCCAGCACCACGGGCGAGCCGGCCGGGATCGTGGTGCCCGCGATCGTGATGTCGTCGAGGGCCACCCGCGACGACACGAACTGCACCGGCGGCTCGTACCGCAGCAGCTCCTCGACCGCCGGGATGATCAGGTGCGGGTCGGCGCGCAGCCGGTCGAGCAGCTCGGGCCGGCGCAGGAAGGTGAGCATGCCGTTGGCGATGAGGTTGATCGTGGTCTCGTGCCCGGCGATCAGCAGCAGCACCGCCGTGGACACCACCTCCTCCGCCGTCATGCCGCCCTCCGGGCCGCGATAGGTGACGAGCCCCGACAGCAGGTCCCCGCGCGGCTCCCGGCCACGCGCCTCGACGAGCCCGCCGAGATACCGCGACAGCTCCAGGGAGGCCGCCCTGCGGGCCCGCTCGCGCTCCGCCCGGTCCTCCTCGCCCGGCCCGAGCGTCTCGACGACCTCGTCCGCCAGGGCGTGGAAGTGCGGCTCGTCCTCCTCGGGCACGCCGAGCAGCGCGCAGATCACCGCCACCGGAAGCGGGTAGGCCACCTCGTCCACGATGTCCGCCCTGGTCCGGCCGTCGAGGGCGTCGATCAGGGAGGTGGCGAGGCTCAGCATCTTCGGACGCAGCCGCTCGACCGTCTCCGGCGAGTGCGGCGGGCCGAAGTGCCGCATCGCCAGGCCGCGCAGCCGGTCGTGCTCCGGCGGGTCGAGACCGATGAAGGACGGCTCGGGATCCGCCAGCCGCGCCGCGTCACCCTTCAGGTTGCGCCGGTCGGAGCTGATGCGCGGGTCGTGCAGCAGCGCGACGATCTCGCGATAGGTGCTGACCAGGTACGTGCCGTCCTCCTGCAACGCCACCGGGCTCGCCCGCAGCTCGCCGAAGAACCGGTACGGGTCGGCGCGGCCCGCCGGGTCGAGGATCCGCTTCAGTACGCTCATGCTCTCTCCTGCCGTCAGCGCGGGTGCACCAGGGACACGCGGCGTTCGGCCGGGTCGTGGCCGGTCACCACGACCGTCGCCCCCGCGCTGGGCACCAGCCGCTCGGGCACCCGCGCCGGCACCGGCCCGCCGTCCGCCGCGCCCATGCCCACGTGGCGGTAGTCGGGCGGGAACGGCGCCGCCTGCTCGATCCGGTGCTGGTAGAACTCCAGCCACATGGCCTGGTCGAAGGTGACCGCCGCGGTGATGCGGCCCTTGTAGCCGTAGACGGCGACGAAGCGCCGCTCCTCCGGCGAGCCCTGGGTGAAGACCACCTGGTCGGCGAACGTGGGCACCCCGACCGACTTGATGTTCACCCCGAACTGGCTCGACCAGAAGACCGGCACCGACAGGTGCGGCCAGCGGTGCGCCTGGTCGCTGACCATGTTGTGCGCCGCGATCTCGGCCTGGGAGACCGCGTTGCCCCAGTGTTCGAGGGTCATGAACTGGTACTCGTACAGCGGGTGCGGGAAGCGGGCGATGTCGCCGGCCACGAAGACGTCGTCGGTGACCAGGCCGTTGAGGTCCACGGCGCGGCAGCCCGCGTCGCAGGTCACCCCCCAAGCGCTCACGGCCAGGCCGGAGTCGCGCAGCCACTCGACGTTGCGCACCGAGCCGAGCGCCACCACCGCCACGTCCGCCTCAACCGTGCCGCCGTCCGACAGCCGCGCCCCGGTCAGCCGGCCGGCGCCGTCCGACAGCAGCTCGGTGACGGTCGTGTCGCAGCGCAGGTCCACACCGTGCTCGCGCTGGAGCCCGGCGGCCACGTCGCCGATCACGCCGCCCATCGCGCTGTAGAGCGGGGCCGGGCCGCGCTCGACGACCGTCACCGGCAGGTCCAGCTCCCGGCAGACGGAGGCGATCTCGCTGCCGGTGAACCCCGCCCCGAGGATCAGCACGCGGCGCGGGCCCGCGGCCAGCGCCCGCCGCAGCCCGGCGGCGTCGCGGGCGTCGCGCAGCGTGTGCACGCCCTCCAGGGCGGCCTGGGCCTCGTCCGGCCAGCGCCGGGCGCGGGTGCCGGTGGCCAGCAGGACGCGGTCGAAGCCGACCTCCCTCCCGTCCGCCAGCCGTACCCGCTTGCCGGCCACGTCCAGGCCGGTGGCCGGGGTGCCGCACAGCCATTCGGCGTCGATCTCGCGCAGTCGGGGCAGCAGGGTGTGCTCGGGCGGCACCTGGCCGGTGAGCACCTGCTTGGACAGGGGCGGCCGGTCGTACGGCTCGCCGCGCTCGTCGCCGATCATCGTCAGCGACCCCGCGAAGCCCTCCCGCCGCAGCACCTCCGCCGCCCGCGCGCCGGCCAGCGAGGCCCCGACGATCACGATGCGGCCGTCCTTCATCACCTCGCCGTCGGCCTCCCTGGGCGGGCCGGCCGTCCGGTCGAGGTGGATGGCCTGCACCGGGCAGGCGGCGGCGGCCCGCAGGACGTGCTCGCGCCGCTCGTCGGCGGGCTGCAGGTCGTACAGCAGCGCCTCGTCGCGCATGGTGAACACGTCGGGCGCGAGGAAGACGCACTGCCCGTACCCCTGGCAGCGCGTCAGATCGACGACGACTCGCACAACCACTCCCCCGATGAGCGTCGATCGACGGGATCAGAGCGCGACCAGGCCGGCTCTGGCCAGGACTCGCAGGTGCGCCACCAGTTCCTCGGCGCTGCGGGTGAGCGGCTGGACGCAGACGTGGTCGGCGCCCGCGTCGAGGTGCGCGCGCACCCGCTGGACGAGGGCGTCCGGATCGCCCCACGCGACCACGGCGTCCACCAGCGCGTCGCTGCCTCCGTCGGCCAGGTCCTCGTCCGGCCAGCCCAGGTCGCGCAGGTTGTTGGCGTAGTTGGGCAGCGCCAGGTAACGCGCGGTGAACTGGCGGGCGATGCGCCGCGCCCGCTCCTGGTCGGCCTCCAGCACGACCGTCTGCTCCGGCGCCAGCAGCGGCCCGGGGCCGAGGGCGGCCCGCGCGCGGACCGTGTGCTCGGGAGTGACGAAATAGGGATGCGCGCCGTAGGCCCGCTGCGCGGCCAGCTCCAGCATCCTGGGACGCAGCGCGGCCAGCACGCGCGGAGCCGGATGCGGCAGCGGGGCGGCGTACTCGGTGGCGTCCATGGCGTCCAGGTAGTGGCGCATGGCCGAGACCGGCTTGCGGTAGTCGTGCCCGCGCGCCGCCACCGCGGGGGCGTGGCTGACCCCGAGGCCGAGCAGGAAACGGTCGTCGAACGCCTCCGCCAGCGTGTTCGCGCCGTTGGCGGTGGCCGTGGGGTCGCGCGCCCAGATGCTGGCGATGCCGGTCGCCACCGTGAGCCGGCTCGTCGCGCCCAGCAGGATCGCCGCGTGGGCCAAGGACTCCTTGCCGTTCGGCGTCTCGCCGATCCACAACGCGCCGAAGCCGAGACTCTCGATCTCCGCCGCCGTCTCGCGCTCGACCGCGGCCCGCTCCCTGCTCAGGGTGGCGTTCCAGACGCCCACGCGCCCCAGGCGCCGCTTCAGCGCCTTGACCTCGTTCGTGTCCGGCATCACGCCCCACCGCTCTCATCGCACCGGATGTGCCCGAGTTTCACGATAAGCAGCCCATGGTCGAGCCACGTTAATGACTCGCCGTATTCCCGGCCATTCTGGACCGGGTGCCGGGCTACGGCGTCGTGGCCTGGTCGAGCAGTTCGAGCAGGTGACGGTACGTCTCGCCGGTGGCCCTGGTCAGGCCCAGCTCGCAGGTGCGGTTGACCGAGGCGTGGGCGGCCGGGCCCGCCTCCCGCACACCCTCCGCCTCCGCCCGGGTGGCCGAGGCCGTCAGCTCCGGATGCAGCAGGCCCCGGTCGCCGGCGAAGGCGCAGCACTGCCAGCCGTCGGGGACCGTCACGCGGTCGGCGACCGCCTCGGCGACGCGCGTGATGGCGGCGTCCAGGCCGAGCCGGGTGCTGGAGCAGGTGGGGTGCAGGACCAGGGACGGCAGGCGGCGCTCGACGGTCAGGCGGGGCAGGAGGTGCTCGGCGGTGTAGGCGACCGCGTCCAGCACCTGCAGGCCGGTGGACGCGGCGAGGCGGTGGAAGCCCTCGGTGCAGGAGGCGGCGTCGCTGACCACCGGCACCCGCCCGCCGTCCGTGGCCTCGGCCAGCGCCGCGCGCACGCGCCCGCCCATCTCCGCGTAGCCGTCGGTGAAGCCCTTGGACGACCACGGCGTGCCGCAGCACAGGCCGCCGATGCCCTCCGGGACGCGCAGCCGCACCCCCGCCCGCTCGGCCAGCCGGGCGAAGGCGGCCATCACGCCTGTGCCGCCGCCGGCGGGGGCGAACAGCGTGTTCAGGCAGGACGGCACGTAGACGGCGTCGGCCTCGGGAACGGCCGACGGGCGGCGGCGCGTACCGCCCCGGGGCAGGTCGCGGCTCCACTGCGGCACGGTCTCGGTGCCGGCGACGGCGCGGGCGGCCCGCGCGGCGGCCTCGGCGAGCCCCGGCGGGCCGGCCGCCGCGGCGTCCAGGGCGAGGTTCATCGACCGGGTGACGCCGTCCCAGTGCCGGGCGGCCGTCCGCCAGCCACGCCGTGCCGCCGGGCCGTGCCGTTCGGCGCGCAGCCGCCGGGTCAGGTCGCCGGTGTTGATGCCGACGGGGCAGGCGGTGGCGCACATGCCGTCCACGGCGCAGGTGTCCACGGCGTCGTAGCCGTACTCAGCCTCCAGCCGCGCGGCCAGCTCGTCGTCGCCCGCCTCCTTGGCGGCGGCCAGCTCCCGGCGCAGCACGATGCGCTGGCGCGGGGTGGTGGTCAGGTCGCGGCTGGGGCAGACCGGCTCGCAGTAGCCGCACTCCACGCACCGGTCCACCTCGGGCTCGACGGTGACGACGGCCTTCAGGTCGCGCAGGTGGGCGTCCTGCCGGTCGGTCAGGACAACGCCCGGGTTGAGCGCTCCTGCCGGGTCGCACAGGCGCTTGACCTCGCGCATCACCTCGTACAGCTCGTCGCCGTACTGGCGGCGGACGAACGGGGCCATGACCCGGCCGGTGCCGTGCTCGGCCTTGAGCGTGCCGCCGCGCTTCAGCACCGCCGCCACCATGTCCTCGGTGAAGTCGGCGTAGCGGCCGAGGTCGGCGTCGAAGCGCTCGTTGAGCATGAAGTGCAGGTTGCCGTCCTTGGCGTGGCCGAAGATGACGCTGCGCTCGTAGCGGTGCTCGGCGAACAGGGCGGTCAGCTCGTCGCACAGGTCGGCCAGGGCGGGCACGGGGACGGCGACGTCCTCCAGCAGCGCGGTGGTGCCGCTGGGCCGGGCTCCGGCGACGGAGGCGTACAGGCCCTTGCGGATGTGCCACAGCGCGGCCCGTCCGGCGGCGTCCCTGCTCAGCCTGCCGGGGACGGCCAGCTCCAGGGTGGTCAGCAGTTCCGTGGCGGCGCGCTCGCGCCCGGCCAGCGGCTCCTCCTCCGGCTCCTGCCACTCGACCAGGAGCGCGGCGTGCTCGGTGACGGCCAGGGTGCGCAGGACGTCGTCGGCCTTGGGGTCGTTCTGGGCCACCCGTAGCGACTCGGCGTCCAGCAGCTCGACGGCGGCGGGGGCGGCCTCGACCAGCCGCGGCATGGCGGCCATCGCCTCGCGCAGGGCGGGGAAGACGAGCAGGCCGGTGGCGGCCAGCGGGTGCGCGGGGACCGTGCGGAAGACCGCCTCGGCGACGAAGCCGAGCGTGCCCTCGCTGCCGATGATGAGGTGGGCCAGGAGCTGGGCCGGGGTGTCGTGGTCGAGGAAGCTGTTCAGGCCGTAGCCCATGGTGTTCTTCAGCGCGAACTGCTCGGTGATCCGCCGCACCGAGTCAGGATTTTTCCGGACTCGGTCGCGTAGCCTGGCCAGGCCCTCCGCCAGACCGGGCTCCAGCGCGCGCAGCCGCTCGTCGGCGTCGGCGGCGCCGGTGTCGATCACGGTGCCGCTCGCCAGCACCACCGTCATCGACTCCAGCGTCCGGTACGTGTTGGCGTGCGTGCCGCACGTCATGCCGCTGGAGTTGTTGGCCACGACGCCGCCGATCGTGCACGCCGACTCGCTGGCCGGATCGGGGCCGAGCTTGCGCCCGTACGGTGCCAGCCGGGCGTTGACCTGCCGCAGCACCGCGCCCGGCTGCACCCGCACCCGCTGCCCGCCGTCCAGCACCTCGATGCCCCGGAAGTGCCGCCGGGTGTCCACGAGAAGGTGCTCGCCGACCCCCTGCCCGCTCAGGCTGGTGCCGCCGGAGCGGAAGGTGAGCGGCAGGCCGGTACGCAGCAGCGCCGCCACTTGCTCCGCGCTCTCGGGAACCAGCACGGCCTGCGGGGTGAGCAGGTAGTGCGAGGCGTCGTGGGCCATGCCGAGCCGGTCGCTCGCGCGGGTGCGGGCGATGCCCGGGACGGCGGCCTCCACCGTGGCGAGGACGGCGGGGTCGGGTGCGGTCAGGCTCATGCTCTCTCGATCTCTCTCTGCGCGGGCATCCGCGCGGGGTGCGGCGTCAGCGGGGGCCGACGACCCGCTGACGCTGGCCGCCGAGCCCGTCGATGCCGAGCTCCATGACGTCGCCGGGCCGCAGCCAGAGCTGCGGGTCGTGGCCCATGCCGACGCCGGGCGGGGTGCCGGTGTTGATCAGGTCCCCCGGCTCCAGCACCATGAACTGGCTCAGGTGGTGCACGATGAAGTACGGGTCGAAGATCATCGTCTTGGTGGTGCCGGTCTGGCGGCGCACGCCGTTGACGTCCAGCCACATGCCGAGGTTCCCGACGTCGGCGACCTCGTCGGGGGTGACCAGCCACGGCCCGGCCGGGTTGAACGTCTCGGCCGACTTGCCCTTGCTCCACTGCCCGCCGCGCTCCATCTGGAAGGCGCGCTCGCTGACGTCGTTGACCACGCAGTAGCCCGCGATGGCGGCGGCGGCCTGCTCCACCGAGTCGAGGTAGGAGGTGCGCCTGCCGATCACGATGCCCAGCTCCACCTCCCAGTCCGTCTTCGTGGAGCCGCGCGGGATGCGCACGTCGTCGTACGGGCCGACGAGCGTGTTGGGCGACTTGGTGAACAGGATCGGCTCGTCCGGCACGGCCTGCCCGGTCTCGGCGGCGTGGTCGCTGTAGTTGAGCCCGATGCACAGGATCTGGTGCGGACGCGCGATCGGCGGGCCGACCCGCTCCCCCGCGAACGCCTGTGGCCGCCCGGTGGCGACCTTCCCGGCCAGCAGGGCGGGGCCGCCGGCGGCGAAGAACCGCTCGTCGAAGTCGGGGGTGACGTCGGAGACGTCGACGTAGTGGCCGTCGTCCACGCGGACGACGGGCTTTTCGGCGCCCGGCGCGCCGATGCGCATGAGATACACGATCGTTTCTCCGTTACTTGGAATCCCAGTAGGGCGTGGGCAGGCCGCGCACGCCCACGCGGGCGGTGAACAGCCGGCCGGAGTCGGGGTGCGCGGCCAGGCGCTCGTCCGGCAGGCCCGCCGTGGCCGTCGTGATGACGAGCACGTCCAGGTCGGGGCCCGCGAAGACGGGGCAGGAGGTGTGCGGCGCGCCGGTCTCGACGGTGGCCAGCAGTTTGCCGCGCGTCGTGCGGCACTCGACCCGGCCGCGCCCCCAGTTGGCGATCCACAGGTTGCCGTCGGCGTCGGCGCACATGCCGTCGGGCGAGCCCTCCTTGATCGTGAACGCCTCCCGCCGGGGCCCGGTCTCGCCGCTGACGGGGTCGTACTCGCGCGCCCACACCGTGCCCGGGGTC
The DNA here is from genome assembly GCF_021699195.1 of Nonomuraea sp. MG754425. Lineage (GTDB taxonomy): Bacteria > Actinomycetota > Actinomycetes > Streptosporangiales > Streptosporangiaceae > Nonomuraea. The sequence goes on from NZ_SSXE01000107.1 coordinate 39,899, forward strand.
GTGTCCACGCTGTAGAGCCGCCCGTCCACCCAGGCCAGGCCGTTGGACAGGCCGAGGTCGGTGTCGAGGTAGGTGAGCCCGGTGGCGTCGAGGCGGGCCAGCACCTCCTGCCCCCGGCGGTCGTCCTGGGCCAGGCTGCCGACCAGGAACCGGCCCGCCGGGTCCACGGCTCCGTCGTTGAGCCGGCTGCGCACGCCCTCGGGCAGCACCCTGGCCAGTTCGACGCGACTGCCGTCGAGGCTGACCCGGATCAGCGCGTCCTTGCCGGCCACGATGAGCTCGCCGTCGGCGGCCACGGCCACCGCGCCCACAGTGCCGTCGAAGACGTGCTCGCCTTTGACCTCGACGTGCCCGGTCGCCGCGTCGAGCAGCCCCTCGTACACGGTGGCCGCGACGATGTCGACCCACAGCAGGCGCTGCCGGACGGGGTCCCACACGGGCCCCTCGCCCAGGGTGTAGACGCCGGCCGAGGCCGGGACGGCGGTGAAGGTCACTGAAGGTCCTCTCCTGAGACGATGGCCCGGATGGCGGGCAGGTCGGCGACGAGCCGGTCGATCGGGGTGCGGTAGGCCAGGCCGCTGACGCTGATCGCGCCGCTGGGCGCGGTGGGCGAGGTCAGGTAGGCGGCGACCGCCACGCAGTTGACGCCGGGCTCGTTCTCCTGGTCGTCGGCGGCGTACCCCTGCTCGCGGACGCGAGCCAGCTCGGCGTGCAGTTCCCCGGCGGTCGCGATGGAGCGCCCGGTCGGCCTTTCCAGGGTACGTCCGTCCGCCCAGGCGCGGACCGCGTCCGCGTCGGGCAGCGCGTGGGCCAGCAGCACCTTCCCGACCGCCGTGCAGTGCGCCGGGTTGCGCCCGCCCACGATCGAGGTCAGCCGGACGGCCCCCGCGTCCGGGTCCAGCTTGGAGCGGTAGACGACCGAGTGCCCGTCGAGCACGGCGTAGTGGGCCGTCTCGCCGTACCGCTCGCACAGCGCCTTGAGCACCGGCATGACGCGGACGTGGTCGGGACGCGCCTCATGATGCGCGAAGGCCATCCGCAGGAACTCGTCGCCCAGGACGTAGCGGCCGTGGCCATGCTGTGCGGCCAGCCCGGCGCGGCGCAGCGCGGCCAGCGCCCGGTGCACGGTCGGCTTCGGGCTGGCCACCGCCCGCGCCATCTCCTCCAGCCCGATCCCGTCGGGATGACGGGCCAGCTCGGCCAGGACCGCGAGCACGCGGTCGGAGCCGACGAGCTTGTCGGCCTGGCTCTGCGTGGACACGTTCCGAACCTTAGACCATCGTTCCATCAGACGAAAAATCGCCCTGGAACGTCAGCGAGCTGGACGGTCACCACCTTGCCCGGCCGGACCGGCTCAAACGGGGCGCTTGCCCCCGGTGTCGCCGTCGGCCAGCACCCTGGCCGTCTGCGGCGTGCGGACGACGGTCGCGTCCGTGGCCGGATCCGTGGACGGATCGGCCTGCGCCGGAGCGGCGCCCAGCGCCAGCACGGCGGCCAGGGCCGCGCTCGCGGCGGCGGCGCGGTGAGTCCAGCTACGGGGCTGCATGGGCCCTCCCAGGTGACCGATGAGCACGACGGTGCCGCACACCAGCATCGGCCGCCGCGTCCCCGCCCGTCCACCCCCAAAGCAGGCGAATGCCACAAGTGGCCACTTGTGGCCATTCATCCGGTCCCGGAATTCCGGCCTTCCCGCCAGTTGCGCCGCCCCCGAAGTCCCGTAACGTCCACACCAGCGACCCCGCCCCCGACAGTGAGGAACGGCCTGCATGTCCGACGACGCGGTGCGAAACGTCTTCCAGGCAGTGGACTCGTTCGACGTCGACGCGTTCACGCGCCTGCTGGCCGAGGACGCCACACTGGTCTTCGGCAACGCCGAGCCGTCGGTCGGCCGCGAGCCCATCGCCGCCGGGCTGCGCACGTTCTTCGCCACCATCGCCGGCCTGCGGCACCGGATCGTCAGGAACTGGCAGGCGGGCGACGAAACCATCGCCGAGACCGAGGTCACCTACCGGCGGCTCGACGGCAAGCACGTCAGCGTCCCGGCCGTGTCCATCTGGCGTACCCGCGCGGACGGCCTGATCTCCGACTACCGCATCTTCGTCGACCTCGCCCCCGTCTACGCCCCCTAGCCGTACCGCCCGGAGCGGCCCGGCGCACCCGCGTAGGGTGACGTCATGCGCATCGACCGGCTCGACCACCTGGTGCTGACCGTCGCCGACATCGAGGCCACCGTCGGCTTCTACACCCGCGTCCTGGGCATGGAGGCGGTGACGTTCGACGCGGATCGCACCGCGCTCACCTTCGGCCGCAGCAAGATCAACCTGCACCCGGCGGGCCACGAGTTCGAGCCGAAGGCCCACCACCCGGCACCCGGCAGCGCCGACCTCTGCCTGATCACCACCGACCCGCTGGACCAGGTCATCGAGGAACTCCACGCCTGCGCCGTCCCCATCGAGGTGGGCCCGGTGGAACGCACCGGCGCAACCGGCCCGATGCTCAGCGTCTACGTACGCGACCCCGACCGGAATTTGATCGAGATCAGCACCTACCTCTGATCACCCTCACCCGATGCCCCGACCCGCGCCATGAGAACCCGGCGCCACACGAGCGGCCGTCAGGCCGGAGACCCGATACATGCAGCGCCGGTCACGCGGCATGGGTGTCGGCGCCGCGCAGGATGTAGAGGTCATCGCCGAACACGGCCGAGACCTGGAGTTGCCCGCCGAGCGCCTGCACATAGCGGGCAATGGCCTCCACGGTGGACACCTCACCGCGCTCGATCTGGGAGACCCGGCTCTTGGTCACTCCCATCAGGTCAGCAACCTCGGCCTGTGACAGACCCTGGCTCTTGCGCCGTTCAGCCAGCCGGTGGCCGTCGATATAAGCCTGATTACGCCGTCGAGCCTCAGCCACGGCCTCCTCACCGCCGGAGGCGGCCACGATGCCGGCGCGAACATCGCCCCACTTAGGAAAATTCGTCATCGGTCCTTCTCCTCCGCCTCGCGTTCGATCAGGTATTTCGCGTACAACTCTTCGGCGAGCGGGACAGCCCGCCGATACCAGCCCGACCCCTGGCGACTTACCTGCTCCGGGCCAGATGCCCGTTCGCTGATCGACTCGAGGTCGTCCGGGCCGCTCGTCACCCAGTCAGTCACTCGGGATCGGGCCTGTGGGCTGGGGCTGCGGCCACCCGTCACGGCCGTTACTCCACAGCTCGGAGGCGTGATAGGCGAACCGGTCGAACAGCCCGTCTTCCTGGTGCCGCCGCAGGTGCAGCATCGGCGAGTCGTGCCCGACGAGCTTGGCCAGGTGGGGCGTGACGAGCATCTCGGAGTCGAATCGGAACACGCTCATGGCGATGTGCTCGCTTCCGCTTGAGGACCTTCGCCAGGTTCGGATGTTCCAGCCAGAGGAAGTAGTTCGTGTAACCGGCGAACACGATCTCATTCCGTGCCGAGTTGATGAGATTGCGCCAGATTGATTTCGGACATGCGGAGCGCTACGGATAAACGGTCAATACCTCTTTGTCGGGCCCTGTTTTCACCGTATTGCGAATGTTGGTCACTCAGAAGGCCGCCCGTCCGCGCGAGCGCTCAGTTCTCGATAAGCCTCGCGCAGTTCTGTGGCTTCCGGCATGCGGAGTGCTTCGATGGCGCTGATCACCTCGTGTGCCCTCCAATAGCTGGACGGCACCAGCACGCCGCTGGTCATCGTCATGAGGGTAAGCCGACCGGCCTCGTCGGGCTGATCGGCCGCCAGCAGCGCCAGCGCCAGGTCAAGGCGCGCGGATGCCGCCCTGCGCGGGCGAAACGGCCCATCTGCGGCTGACTCCATACGCGCGAGCACCTGCCGGGCGTATGACTCGGCGGCCGGATCTCCCAGCCATGACAGTGTGGTCGCGACGTATGCGTCGCTCTTGGAGGGGTCGTACCGGTAGTGATGCTCGGGATGCTCGGGCATCGACAACGGCGAGACCAGCCGGGCGACACGGTTCAGCGCATCACGTGTCTCCGGGCCGGACCCGAGCCGCGCCCATACCCGCCCTTCCTGCGCAGTCGCCTGGATGTAGACGGAACTTCCACGTGGCGCGATCACCTGCGCTCCCTGAGTCAGGGTCAAGGCTCGGCGGTAGTCGCCGGTGGTGACCGCCTGCCATGCCTCCGTCTCCAGGCACCATGCCGCGATCTCGGGACACTCAGCGTGCTTGGCCAACTGCGCGGATGTCTGAAGCCATGTTGCAGCGGCATCGAACTCGCGAAGATCGATGTAGCAGGTGGAAGCCAGCAAGGACAGCCACCCACCGGTCGTGAGCAGGCGGCGGTGCTCGACGATCGTCTTCTTCGCGTTGATCAGATGCGAGACGTAGGACAGGTGCTGGCGTGCTCGTTTGAGCAATTCGGCCGGTGGTGTTCTCTGGTAGGCCATCGCGAGGTCATCGACGGCCGATTCCAGCCGGTCAAGCGTCTCGTCACCCACATCGCTCGCCGCAACCCGACGGGCCAGTTCCAACGCCTCGATCTCGCCTTCAAAGCGAGCGTCGTCCCGCACCGTGGCTTCCGCGTCATCGGCGAACAACTCGGCTTCCTCCATGCCGAACACTCGGCAGTAGAGCAATCGATAGGGATCCTTGGGCTGGTGCCTGCCGGCCTCCCAATCCTTGATCATACGGATCAGGGATTCCCGCTCCGGTAGACGAGCCCGGGTGTGTGGGTCGGCTGCGTCGGCAAGGCGCTTGGCCATGTCTCGCTGTGTCCACAACTCGCCACGCCTTTCGGCGCGCAACCGTACGGCCCAGGCCGGAACGCTATCCATTGTGTGCACCTCGGGGGACGTGGGGTCCGCCTGTCTCCCCCAGTCTCCCTTACTCGCACTGTCGGCGCGGGGGTACCGGGAGATGTCATGAGAGGACCCTGAAAAGGCGGAACCCGCAGGCGCTGACACGCCGTACGGGTTCCTTGATCGCACACTGGAGGTGCGACCCATGGACAACTCTAGAGGCGCCCCGATCCCCGCGAACAGCGTCACAGCGAGCCATCAGGACAGGGCATCAGACGTCGCGTCGGTGCCTCTTGCGAGCTACCGAGGCTGGGATCCGGACAAGCGACGCGCCGCATGGGAACTGGACCGCTCTGAGCCTGGATGGGCAGTGTTCTATGGCCCGTACACTCGCCGCTTCTACGCGATCGCCGCCTGGCCGTCCCCACGCCCGCTCGTCTTGGACGCCGGAGACACCGACGAGCTACGCACTCTCATGCACGAGGCGCACGCCGGGTGTTGGCCGAGGATGGCATGACAGCGCGTGGCTCGTGGCAGCAGCCGGGGTGCCGAATCGAGATCAGGAGCATGGAGCACAGCCCGACGACGACACGGGTACTCGGATCGCGGCTCATCGGCCGCAAGGGCCGGGTGGTCGCCAATATCCGTCCCGGCGTGATCGCCTTGGTCCAGCTCGATGGGCCTCAGCAGGACCTACCGATGGGGATGCGGCGATGGTCGGTTCACTGGGATGACCTCGCTCCCTGCCTTGCGTGGCGCGCTGATCCCCCTCACTCCTACTGGCTGGGACTCTCGCATCTTGATCGGGATGCCGTGCAGCACGCCGTGCTTGACGGTGAGGTTATTGGCCTCTGCGGCGATGCGGCATATCCCTTGCCGTTCACCGGCTGGTCTCTTGCATTCGACACCACCAGCGCGCGAGCCTGCCCGACCTGCGTACGGCTGGTAGGAGCGGCCCCATGCCCGAGTGGTGCGGTGGGCCAGGGCTGAGGAACGAAGCCATGGACCGTCGATCGCCCCCAGCCGGATACGCAGATCAGCCGAAGTCAGGCGATCGTAGGCTGTTCCGAAGTATGGCGCTGAGACCTGTGCCGGATGGCTGCGGGCGGCTTGGCCGCTCCCGCCGGGACCGGCCCCCAGGCCGCAGCCCGGCGGGGAGGGCGGCCGTCCTGCCGCCCGCGCGGCGGCGCGCCAGCGCCGCCGCCTTGAGTAAAGAAACTCTGAACCACAGGGCGGCCGGTACTCATCGCAGGATACGCATGGGATCACTGGCAGGAGCGAAACCGGCAAGTTTGCTGGGGTCGCGGTCGGTATCTTGGGCCTCTTCCCAGCCAACGGCCTGGGTGATGACATAGTCCTGCTCGTTGGCCGTCTCCAGGATGAGGCAGTGGGCTTCACGGTCGACCGCGGCGTTTTCCGTGTAGATACGTTCGCTCTCTGCATGCGTCGCGCATCGAATCAGGAGGCCGTGACGCGATTCCGATGTTCGACCGCTTTTAGACCACGAGGGATATGCCGCTGTCGGAGAGTTCTTGGGGTGTCAAGTCGATGTCGGGGTCGTCGGCGAGTTCGCGGTGGTAGCCGATCTCGAGGCGGTTGGCGGGCGCTTTGACCTCGGTGACTTCGATGGGATGGCCGTTGGGGTGGGCCATGGTGCGGCGGATGATGAGGACGGCTTCGGCGTAGTCCATGCGGAGTGCGGCTCGTTCGTCTTCGTAGGCGATGCGGGCACTGGTGAGAGTCAGCCATCGGACAGGGCCGTGTTCACGGACGAGCGACTGGTAGAAGAAGCCGGGCCGCTTGCGGTACTGGGCGTGGCGCTTGGGGTCGTCCCAGTCGGGGAGCATGTCGGCGTTGGTGTAGGAGTTGATCTCCAGGCGGGCCGATGCGCCGCGGATGACGGCGGTGTGTCCTCGGTGCCACATGCTGCGGCGGTGGATGACCGGGTGGCCGGCATGCCCGCGTACTACTGGACGCCCCGAGAGATGCGGCACAGCTTCGTCTCGCTGCTGTCCGACTCCGGGGTCCCTCTGGAGGACAACGCCCGCCTCGTCGGCCACAGCGGGACGGCGGTCACCGAAGCTGTCTATCGCAAGCAGATCCGCCCCATACTCCTGCAAGGAGCTGCGGCGATGGACACGATCTTCGCCCGGTAGTCACTCAGTTAGTCACTCGTCAATGCGAAAGGGTGCCACTCTGATGAGTGACACCCTGATCGACCAGCTACCTGGTCGGGACGACAGGATTTGAACCTGCGACCCCTTGACCCCCAGTCAAGTGCGCTACCAAGCTGCGCTACGTCCCGGCTGTGTCGGCCGCCTCCTGCGAGGCGAGACGTCATAACCTTAGCGCACATCGGAGGTGCACGCGTACACGGAGAACGGGAGCGGAGGCGGCCAGGTGGGGCGTAAGCCGACCATTGATCGCGAGGAACTGGTACGGCGGGTGGCCGAGGGGATGAGTGTGCAGGAACTGGCCGCTCACTTCGGCGTGAGCGAGTCAGGGGTGTTGCAGGCGAAGCGGTCCGCCGGGCTGGCCAAGCCGATGATGGACCACAGTGCCGCGCTCCCGTGGAAGCTGGCCCGCGCGCACGCGCAGTCGGGCCCGGCCACGAACCTGCGCAACCTGTCGGCGGCGGCTCAGGGCAAGCCGCCGGCGGCGGAGCGGCTGAACACGGCGCTGCGGTGGGCCCAGCGGCTCGTCGATGCCGGGCTCGACCTGCGTTACGACGCCGGTGAGGGCTTCAGCGAGGTGCCCGCCGGGCCGGGCGGCTCGCATGTGGCATCGGTGCTGGCCGCGGCCAGGAAGGCGCTCGAGGGGCGCTGAACGGCGTTTCGACCGCCCGTTCGAGGGCAGTCGCCGGTCTCGACACAGAGACCGGAGGCGAACAACATGACCCCCTGGGCATGGGTGGCCGTCGTGGTCGCGGTGGTGGCGCTCGCCGCAGTCGGTTTTCTCACGCTGCGGCAGAGGCGTCGCGCCCATCTCCGCGAACGTTTCGGCCCGGAATATGAACGCGCGGTCGCCGAGCACGGCGACAACCGCCGCGAGGCGGAGCAGGAGTTGCTCGATCGGGAGCAGCGGCACGCGGAGCTCGACATCCGTCCCCTGTCGGAGGAGTCGCGCGAGAGCTACGCCGGCCGCTGGGGCGAGGTGCAGGAGCGCTTCGTGGACGCCCCTGGGCCCGCGGTGACCGAGGCCGACCAGTTGGTCACGGCGGTCATGGCGGAACGGGGTTACCCGACGGACGACCTGGAGCAACGCATGTCCGACCTGTCGGTGGGACACCCCTCGACACTCGGCCGCTACCGGACGGCTCGCGAGATCAGCGGGCGCGCGGCCAGGAAGGAAGCCTCCACCGAGGACCTCCGCCAGGCCATGGTGCACTACCGCGCGCTGTTCGAGGAACTGCTGCACGAGACGACCCCCCGAGGACGGTGAACGATATGAGCGACAAGCCGAAACCCCCGTCGCAACCCGGCGACGACCCGAACGGCACGCACGACAGAGACGCGATCCACGGCCCGCTCCCCGACGACGAGGAGTTCACCCGCAGCGAGGCCGAGACGGAACAACTTCCCCCGCAGCACATCGAACCGCGGCCGAGTATCAACATCGACCTCCCGCCCGAACCCGACCAGCCGCACGCCGCCCCCGGCACCCACGCGGCCCCCACCGACGCCGCGCTGTTCGACCAGGACCCCGCCGAGGTGCAGGCCCGCTGGCGCGACCTGCAGTCCTGCTTCGTGGACGACCCCGGCCAGGCGGTGCAACGGGCCGACGGGCTGGTGGGCGAGGTCGTGGAGTCCCTCACCAGCACCCTGACCAGCCGGACGAGCGCACTGCGCGACCGCTGGAAGAGCACCGACGCCGACACCGAACAACTCCGCCTGGCGCTGCGCGACTACCGCAACGTCCTGGAACAGCTCCTGGCCCTGTCCAGCGGGCCACCGCTCCAGAGCCAGGGAACGAGGTGACCTGACATGCTCGCGATCATCGCGGCGATCGTCTTCGGGCTGGGCTTCCTGCTCGACCTGGTGAACGCGCGGATCCCCGGCGGCTTCTCCGGCATGACGTTCGTGCTGCTGGGGCTGACCCTGCTGGCCCTGCACCAGGCAGGCGTCGGCACGGCCGGCCTGCGTTCGGGATTCGGCAAGTGGCGCGGCGGCCGAACTCGCCGCTGAGCCTCGTGCGGGAGCTACCCCTTACCGGGAAACCGCATGATCACCGTGCTGCCGCCGCTGCCGACGCGCAACGTCAGGTCGGAGGAGAGCAGCCGGGCCACCCACAGCCCCATGCCGCCCACCGCGCCCGGCATGGGGCCCGGTTTCCAGAGGCCCTCGTCGTGCACCTCGACGACCAGGTCCCCGCCGCTCACCCAGGTACGCAGGTGGGCGGAGGCGGCCCCGTGGGTGACGGCGTTGGTGGCCACCTCGTTGACGGCGATGACGAAGTCGCCGACGACCTCTTCGGGCATGCCGGCGGCGCGGGCCTCGTCCTCGGCGAACTGCCGGACCCGTGGCAGGTCCGGCAGCCGGAAGCGCAGCGCCTTCACGGGCACGCCGGGTGGCGGGCTCGTGTGGCCCGACTGAGGCTCGACGTCCTCGTTCACCCGGCGACCGCCTTCGTCAGCCGACCAGCTCGGCGCGAAGCTGGTCGAGAACCTTGCGGAGAATGCGGGAAACATGCATCTGGGAGATCCCGAACTCGGCGGCGATCTCGGCCTGCGTCATGTTGCCGAAGAAACGCAGCAGCAGGATGTGCTTCTCGCGGGAGGGCAGCGCGTCGATGAGCGGTTTGACGGCTTCCCTGTCGACCATGGTGCTCAGCGTATCGTCGTCCTCCGGAATGACGTCGCCCAGCGAGGCCGCGTCGTCGTCGGTGCCGAGCGGCGCGTCGAGCGACAGCGTGCTGTAGGCGGCGGAGGCGTCGAGCGTGAGCAGGACGTCCTCCTCGCTGATGTTCATCTTCGCGGCCAGTTCGGCCACGGTCGGCGAGCGGCCGAGGTCCTGGCTGAGGTCGGCGACGAGCCGGTTGAGCTCCGAGCGGCGCTCCTGGTACAGGCGGGGCACCCGGATGGCCCAGGTGCGGTCGCGGAAGTGCCGCTTGACCTCGCCGGTCATCGTGACGACCGCGTAGCCCCTGAACGCGTGCCCGAGGGTCGGGTCGAAGCCGTTGACGGCTTTCATCAGCCCGACGTACGCGGCCTGGAGGAGATCCTCCAGGGGTTCGCCCCGGTAGCGGTAGCGCCGGGCGATCTCCATGGCCAGCGGCCGGTGCATCTCGACGATGCGCTCGCGCAGACGCTCCTTGAGGCTGTCGGGCGTTTCTTCCCTGACCATCTCGGCCAGAAGTTCTTCGGCGGTCATCTCCTCGAGGACGTATTCCTGCACAGCCATCGCTGCTCCTCATATGGATCGCAGGCGGCCCGCCGCAAAAGGAAAAAGCCCATGCAGAGGCACGCCTCGCTCTACTCTCGAGACCGAAGCCCTCTGCTGGACTTCGGCTCCAGTATCCCCCCTGCGGCCGGAAGTATTCCTCGATCGCGTGGTGACAGTAGGGTTGCCCCGTGACAATGCCGGAGAACGGCGAGGAGCCGATGGCGGCCCTCAGCCTGACGTCGTCGACCGTGGACGGGATCACCGTGGTCAGGGTTCATGGCGTGCTCGACGCCACGACACGGGCGCAGTTCGCCGACTACCTGACCATGGCGGGCGCCGACCTGATCCTGGATCTGGCCGGGGTGACGTTCATGGATTCGCGTGCCCTCGGGCTGATCGTCCATCGCTGGCAGACGAGCACGACGGGGGGCGCCAGGTTCGCGCTGATCGGGGTGGAGTACTCCAAGTCGAAGGTGATGTGGATCACCGGCCTGGCCCAGCGCCTGCCGCTCTACGACACCCTCGATGACGCGCTGGCGGCCATCGGCTGACCGGCTTTCAGCGCTTCGACTTGCGCTGGTGCTCGTCGACCAGCGACCTGGCCAGGTCGGCCACCTTGACCTGATGGTGCTGCGAGATCCTGCGCAGTTCCTCGAAGGCGGCCTCGGCGGTGCAGTTGCTGGTCTGCATGATGATGCCCTTGGCCTGGTCGATCACCGAACGGCCGGCCAGGGCCTCCTGGAGCTGCGCGTGGTCGGTGCGCACCTCCTCGAACTCCCACATGTTCGTCATGGCCACGCCGACCTGCTCGGTCAGCATGTCGGCGAGCGAGCCCGCGCCCTGCGGGGAGAAGGCCCCGGGGCGTACCGAGTAGAGGCCGACGACGAGCAGCGCGGGCGGGGCCTCGATGGGCACGACGAGCACGGAGCGCACGCCCCAGCGGGTGGCCAGCGCGTCGTAGCGGGGCCAGCGGGTCTCCTTCAGCACGTCGGTGACCGTGGCCCGGCCGCCGCTCTGCCTGGCCTCGATGGACGGGCCCTCACCCAGTTCCCGTTCGCCCTCGACGAGCATGATGAGCTCGCTGTGGGACCCGGAGACGATGACACGGTGGTCACGCCAGTGTTCGGCCGAGGCTCCTGAGCAGTTGGGGACGCCTGTGGCCAGTGCCGTGGTCAGACCGCGCAACACGCTCTCCGTCGAGGTGTCCTCCCCCAGCCGGCCCAGGGCGGCGAGGTCACGAGCGAGTCCGGGGGTGATCATCGCGGTCGATTCCATAGCAATAAGCATCTACCCCTTATGGCTAGCATTATCCCGAGTGGCGTAGCGTTCAGACCATGACCATGCCGGACCTCGAACACGCGCTTGACGCGCTGACCGGGCGCGTCGCCTCGCTGCGCGCGGCGAGGGCCGCCTATCCGTCCGACCTCGCACCCACGCTGGACGCCGCGCTCGCCGAGCTCGACACGGCCGCCGAGTTGCTGGCCGCGGCCCGCGAGGAACTGCGCAAGGCCCCCAAGCGGGCCCCCGGGCGCAAGGACGGTGGTCAGCGGGAGCTCAAGCTGCTGCGTCAGGTCTTCAGGGCCTTCCCGGTGCCGGTCATCGTGCTCGACGGCGGCGGCGTCGTCCGGCGGATCAACCCCGAGACCTCGCGCATGCTCGGCAGCCCCGACGGTTACCTGGTGGGCCGGTCGTTCCCGCTGCTGGTGGACGTGTCGCGGCGGGCCGCCTTCCGCTCGCACCTGACGTCGGTGCTGCAGACCGGGCAGCCGGCGGCGTTCGAGACCCGGCTGGCGCACCAGGGGCGCACGCACACCGTCCAGCTCGCGCTGACCAGGCTGACGATGCCGGGCGAGCCGCAGCAGATGGTGGCGGCGGTGGCGCTGCCGACCGAGGTGCAGCTCCCGGAGCCGGGCGCACGGCGGCCCGAGCAGTCCGACGGCGCGCTGCTGCTGGCCGCGGCCAGGCGGCAGGACCTGCTGACCCGGATGGGCCGGCTGCTGCTCGACGAGGAGGCGCTGCTGCGTCCCGTCGTGCTGCAGCGGGCGGCGCGGCTGCTGGCCTCCGAGTGGGCCGACTGGGTGCTGGCCGACATGGTGCGTGACGGAGTGCCGCGCCGCGCGGTCGTCGCGGCGCCCAAGAACCACCCTCTGGGCGGATTGGTCCGGCAGGTGGAGTCCGCGGAGCCCGCGGGCAGCCAACTCGTGCTGCAGGTGCTGGAGCGCGGCTCCGGCGTGGTGCTGGAGATGGTGGACGACGACGCCCTGCTCGGCTTCTGCGCCGACGGGCCGCTGCTGACCGCGATGGGCGCCGGATCGGTGCTGTGCGTGCCGATCGGCCACTCCGACGGCGCGCTGACGCTGGTGCGCGCGCACGACAGGCCCCCGTTCGCGCTGGCGGACCTGGCCGTCATGCAGGAAGTGGGGGTGCAGATGGGGCTGGCGGTACGCGCCCAGAGCAGCTTCCAGAGCCGCTCGCTGGCCGCGGACGCGCTGTCGGCCAGCGTCGCCCCGCGCAACCTGCCCGACGTGCCCGGCTTCGAGGCGGCGGCCGTCTACCACCCGGGGGCGTCGGTGGGCGCGGAGTTCTACGACGTGTTCCCGGTCTCGGGCGGCTGGGGCTTCGCGCTGGGCGGGGCCGCGGGCAAGGGCGAGGAGGCGGCCTCGGTCAGCGCCATGGTGCGCGGCGGGCTGCGCGTGCTCAGCGTCTGGGAATCCGACCCCGACCTGGTGATGCGCAAGGTGAACGAGGCCCTGACGACGCAGGGCACCGGCATGTTCGTGATGGCCGCGGCGGGGTTCGTGACCGGGCGGGAGATCCGGCTGTCCTCGGCCGGGCACCACCCGGCCGCGCTGCTCCAGCCCGACGGCGGGGTGCGCTTCGCCGCGGGCGGCGGCGTGCCGCTGGGCATCTCGCCGGAGGCCGAGACCAGGGTGGAGACGCTGACGATCGCCCCCGGGGAGACGCTGCTGCTGTATTCGGAGGGGCTGATCTCCTCCAGGAACGAGCACGGCGAGCCGTACGGCGAGGAGCGGCTGGCCGACGCGCTCAGCCGGTGCGCCGGGCAGGCGCCGTCCACCGTGGTCAAGGCGGTGGAGGCGGACCGGCACGCGTTCTCGGGCGGACAGGTCTGGGACGAGATCGTGGTGTTCGCCTTGCGATGTGTCTGATCTGCATGGGTTTGCGAGCGCCGCAAACCTGGGTATGGTCGAAATCGTAGAACGACGTGCCTAAGACGCAGGCACACCTTCAAGGCTTTCCACGCTTCTGAGGTGTGCCATGAATATCGCGATCGTCGCTTCCGCAAACGGCAACCAGCGTCACCGCATCCTGTCTGTCGCACGAGAGCTGGGCCGCGAGCATCACGTCACCGTCTACTCCCGTCGTGACAACGCCGAGAGCAAGCCCAAGACGCGGGTGGCCCCGGGAGTCACGCTGGAGAGCATCGACGTGGGGCCGGCCAGGGAACTCGCCGGCGACGACGTGGCGCCGTACCTCAACGCGGTCGGCACCGAGCTGAGCAGGCGGTGGAACCAGGAGCGGCCCGACGTGATCCACGCGCACTCGTGGACCGGCGGGCTGGTCGCCGTCGCGGGCGCGAAGGGGCTCGGTGTCCCCGTCACGCAGACGTTCCACACGGTCGACGCCACGCACATCGAGCTGGAGCGGGCGCTCGGCCGCCGGGCCGACGCGGTCATCGCGGGCTCGGGCGACGAGGAGTCGGCCCTGATCAGGCTCGGCGTGCCGCGCGGGAACATCGCCGTGGTGCCGTACGGCGTCGACACCGAGCGCTTCCAGCGCCGGGGCGCGATCGCCACGCGCGGCAGCAGCAAGCGCCTGCTGCACGTGGGGCCGCTCACCATCGAGCGCGGCGCGCACACCATCGTCCGGGCGCTGCCGGGTCTCGGGGACGTCGAGCTGGTCATCGTCGGCGGGCCCGAGCCGGAGGACCTCGACCAGGACCGGGACGCGCGCCGCCTGAGCGCGCTGGCGGAGCAGCTCGGGGTGGCCGACCGGGTGACGCTGCTCGGCCAGGTCAAGCGGGCCGCCGTGCCGAAGCTGATGCGCAGCGCGGACGCCGTGGTCTCGGTGCCGCGCGAGGCCGTGACGGGCATCGTGGCGCTGGAGGCGATGGCCTGCGGCGTGCCGGTGATCGCCTCGTCCGTGGGCGCCCACCTCGACTCCGTCATCGACGGCGTCACCGGCCTGCTGGTGCCGCCGGACCGGCCCGCGCGCACCGCGCGGCTGGCCCGCGAACTGCTCTACGACCCGACCCTGCGCACCGCGCTGGGCTACGCGGGCGCGGACCGGGTGCGCTCGCGCTACTCGTGGGAGCGGGTGAGCCAGGAGCTCGTACGGGTCTACGAGGCGGCCTGCGCCTGATCTAGCGCAGTTCTTCCCAGGCCGCCTGGAACAACCGGTCCTGCAGTTCCTGGAACCGGTCCTGCTCCGGCAGCACCCCTTGGGCGTTCTGCAGGATCAGGTCCTGGAAGCTGCCCATGCCGCCGTAGAGGCTGAGGATCGTGCGCACCGCATCCTGGAGCAGTTCGGGAGAGTCGCGGTCGCGGGCCTCCTCGACCATCCGGTCCAGGCGTCTCAGCCCTTCGGCATGGCCCGCGTGGGGTTCTCCGAGGCTTTCCAGCAGCTCGATCAGGGCGAGCAGCACGTTGCGCAGCCGGTCCTGTTCTAATGAAGCGGCCATGAGCCCACCACCTCCACTCCAGGAATATCCCGCGAATCGGGAATGTAGATCTGACCGGTGCCGCCCATGTAGAGGGAACCCTGATTGGCGACCTCTCCTTCGAAGACTTTCACACCCGCGGGGAACTTGACGGCGAAGCCGGTGTCCAGCACGCAGCGTTCGCCGCTCGGCCATACCGGGGGTAACGCCTTGTCGATGCGTGCCTGGATGACTCCCAGAGGCTTCTCCACGGAGAACCATCGGCCCATGGGCTCATGGTGGACACCGGCCCGGTAGAGAACCGTGTCCTGCTCGAGAACCCGGACCGTGTGGCGACCGCCCACGAAGTTGGCGGCGACCCTGGGAGGCAGGACGTCGTCCCCGCCCGGCACGCCGCAGGGGGCCAGGCCCAGGGGGTCGGCGGCGGTGGTCGGGTTGTGGACGAACGCGTACGGGTCCGGCCCCGGTGCCAGGCCCAGCGGGTCACTACTGATGTAGTGGGCGGCGACCGGGTCGTAGTGGCGGAAGACGTTGTAGTGGAGGCCGGACTCCTCGTCGGCGTACTGGCCGGCGAAGCGCAGCGGGCAGTCCGCGCCGGTGGACAGAGCGCCCAGGTCCGCGCCCCACAGGGTGCGGCGGGCGCGCCAGGCCACGTCGCCGCCGGGCGTGATCAGCTCGGTGGGGGTGCCGAGCAGGTCGGTGGCGATGGCGTAGAACGACTGGTCGATCTGCTCCTGCGGGAGGCGTTCCGTCTGGGCGAGCGGGCGGTGGGTGCCGGGCTCCCAGTCCCAGGTGGTGGTGCGTCCGCCGGTGGTCTGCTCGGCGAGGACCTGGCCGTCCCAGACGAAGTCGACGCGGCCGGTGCCGTCGAGGCGTTCCTTGGCGATGCGGCGGCCCAGGGCGTCGTAGCGGTAGCGCCAGGTCTGGCCGTCGGGGGTGCGCACCTCGGTCAGCCGGTCGTCGGCGTCCCAGGTGTGGTGCCAGGCGCGCGTCCCCTTCGACAGGCCCGTGCGCCGGCGCACGACGAGCCTGCCCTGGGCGTCGTAGGCGTAGCGGTCCCGGCCGGCCGCGCGGACCCGGGCGCCGGTGTAGCCGCGCCCGCCCTGGCGCGGCGCGGACGGCTCCCAGGAGGCGTCGGTGATCTTCCCGGCCGGGTCGTAGGCGTAGCGCTCGTCCGGGCCGCCGCCGTGCACGGCCGTGACGCGGCCGAGCGGGTCGAGGTCGAAGGCCCGGCGGCCGGACAGCAGGTCGTCGACGGCGGTGACGTGGCCGTCGGCGCGGTAGTCGTACGTGCGGCGCTGCCTGACCCGGCGGCCCCCGGGCCGGGAGCCGGCGCTCCAGACGTGCGCGCGCAGCCGGGAGTCGGGGTCCCATTCGCTGGACAGGGTCAGGCCGGGGCCGACGTCGCGGGTGCTCTCCCGTCCGGCCGCGTCGTGGGCGAAGCCGATGGTGTGCCCGCCCGTGTGCAGGGCTCGGGGCAGGTCGCGACCGTCGTACTCCCACCGGCTCTCCGCGCCCGACGGGGTGCGGCGCAGCACGCGGCGGCCGAGCCGGTCGTAGACCGTGGTGACGGTCGCGCCGTTGCAGGTCTCGGCGACGACCCGGCCCTGCTCGTCACGCTCGACGCGCAGGTCCGCGTCCGCGTTGACGGCCCTGACCAGGCGTCCGAGCGGGTCGTGCGCGAACGTGCACACCCGCGCGCCGGAGCGCTGCTCGACGATCCGGCCGAGCGGATCGCGGAGGTAGCGGGTGCGCTCCCCCGCGCCGTTGACGCGCTCGGTCAGTTGCCCGGCGGCGTCGCGGCGGTAGGTGAGGCGGCGGTCGTTGAAGTCGGTCTCGGCGACCAGGCCGCCGGCCGGGTCGTAGTCGTAGCGCCAGACGAGGCCGTGCGCGCCGGTCACCGAGACCAGCCGCAGTTCTGTGTCGTAGCCGAAGCGCAGGCGGGAGCCGTCGGGGCCGGTTCGGGCGGTGGGCAGGTCGAAGGGGCCGATCTCGGTGCGGGTGAGGTTGCCGAGTACGTCGGCGTGCTCGATCTGGTTGCCCTCGTCGTCGTGGCGCCAGTGCTCGGTGGCGCCGCCCGGCAGCGTGCGGGCGGCGGGACGGCCCTCGACGGTCCAGGCGTAGCGGGTGGTGTTGCCCACCGGGTCGGTGACGGCGGTGACCCGGCCGAAGGCGTCGCGCTCGTAGCGGGTGGTCGCGCCCTCGGGGTCGGTGAGCGCCACCGGCAGCCCCGCCGGGTCGCACTCCACGCGCCAGGCGTGCCCCAGCGCGTTGACCAGGCCCGCCAGGCCGCCGTGGGCGTGGTAGGCGTACCGGGTGACGCTTCCCGTCTCGCCGGCGCGCTCGGTGACCAGGTTGCCGTGGTGGTCGTACTCGCGGGTGTAGGTGAGGCCGTCGAAGTCGGTGATGGAGACCGGCAGCCCGGACCGGTCGCGGACCAGGCGGGACGTGGCGCCGTCCGGCCGGGTGATCGAGGTCAAAAGGCCGTGCTCGTCGTAGGAGCAGCGCTCGGCCCGCCCGAGCGGGTCGGTGCGCGACAGCAGGTGGTCGTGACGGTCCCACTCGTAGCGTGTCTCGTTCCCCAGCGGGTCCACCTCGCGCACGACCTGGAGCAGCTCGTTGCAGTGGTACGTGCTCTCGTGGCCGAGCGAGTCGCGGGCCGTGGTGCGGCCGGGGGCGTAGCCGATCTCGACGTCGAACACGCCGCCCGTGCCCGCGCCGCGCACGCATCTGCCCTGGTCGTCGTAGGTGTAGGCGTACCAGGTGCCGATGCGGTCCACCCAGCGGGTCAGCCGGCCGCCGGCGTCGTAGGTGAGGCGCAGGGGGCGGCCGGAGGAGTTGATCACCTCGGTGAGGTCGCGGCGCTCGTCGTAACGGTAGGCGACGAGCGTCTGGCCGGCCTCGCGCAGCCGGATCGACACGATCAGACCGTCGTGCGTCTCGACGTCGAGGTGGTAGCCGCCGGAGTGGGCCACCTCGGAGAGCACGCCGCCGGTGTAGCGCAGGTCGACGCGGTTGCCGTTGCGGTCGGTGATCGCGGCCAGCGGCAGCACGGCGGGCTGTCCAGCGTCGTCCGGGCCGGCGTCGTCGTCCGGGCCGGCCTCCTCGACCGCGGTGAAGTGCAGGGTGTGGCCGGTGGCGGGGTCCGTGACCCGGTACCGGTCCTCGCCATCGCGGACGAGCGGCATCCGGGGGCCCTCGTCCGGCAGCACCGGCTCGCCCACACCGGCGTGCGGGAAGGCGAGCAGCGCGCCCGAGGCCAGCGCCAGGCAGACGCCCTGGTCGTCGATCTCCAGGCGCTGGTCGAAGGTGGAGGCCCACGACGGGCCGAACCATCGTCCGGACCGGTGGTTCGACAGGTGGACCCGTTCCAGCGCCAGCGGCAGCACGCCCGGCAGCGCGAAGTCGTGCTGCGGCAGCAGCACCGTGCCGGTGGGGAAGTGCACCGGGTCGCGGCTGAAGAAGCGCCGGGTCTTCTGCCACGCGGTGCCGGCGGCCGTCGAGGCCCGTCCCGCGCCCGCGGTCAGCGCCTCGCGCAACCCCGTGCCCGTGACCGCCGTCGCGCCCGCCGGGATCCCGGCCCGGAACAGCCCCATCACGGCGCCGCCCCCGGCGCGCACCCCCGCCGACAGCCCGCCCAGCGCCATCGCCGCCTTGGCGCCCTGGGCCAGCAGGCCGACCTGGCGCAGCCCGGGGAACGCGCCGATCCCGTCCAGGACGACCTGTCCCAGGCCCGCCCTGCCCTGGCGGTACTTGTTCAGCGTGTCGGCGAACACGAGCGCCCCGGCGACCACCGCCGTCCCGAGCAGGAGCGCGCCCGCCACCCCGCCGGTGCCGATGACGAGCACCGCGACGCCCGCCACCAGGGCCACGTTGCGGGCCAGGTCGACGAAGTCGTCCCAGGACCTGAACGGGGTGGAGACCGTCTCCCACGCCTTCTCCAGCCACGACCTGTTCTGGATGCCGCTGCCTTCCAGCGCCTGCTCGATCTCGTTCACCGCCCGCGTCTCGGCGTCGCCGCGCAACCGGGCCGCCTCGTCGGCGATCCGGCGGGCGCGGGCCCTGTCGCCGTCGGCGTCGTGGGCGCGCCGCACGGCGGGCCGCACCTCGGCCTGGACGGCGGGGCCGGCGGCGGCGACGGCCGACTCCACCTCCGTCAGGGAGCCCGTGGCGGCCGAGGCGGGCAGCCTGGCCCTGATCTCGCGTAATGCGCCCTGGTAGCGCTCGTCGGCCGCCTGTCCCTCCCGCAGCGCCGTCCCGGACCTGGTCCTGGCCTCCTCCAGGGCGGCGGCGTAGGTCTTCAGCGCGGTGCCCGCGCCGCGGTAGGCCGTGGCCAGCTTGGCCAGCTCGCCCGGCAGGGTGCGAAGGGCCTCCGCGTACTTGGCCGCGTAGTCGCCGCGCATGTTCAGCGCCGGGCTGCCGCCCGAGACGGTGTTCAGCCTGGCGGTGTTGTCCTCGGCCAGCTTCGCCTGGTCGAGGAGCCGGCCGGCCAGCGCCCGCGCCTGCGCCGGATCTCCCGGGGCGGGGTCGCCCGTCAGCCCGAGTGTCTCCCATCCACCAGGCATGCGATCACCTGCTCGCCTCCGCGTCGTGGCCCCGTGATTGCGGGTTCGCGATGCTGTACGCACGCCGCGGAGCCCGGAGTTCAACGCCCTCCCGACCAGGCGGTGAGTTTCTGTCGGTCGCGTGGTCTACCTTTACGACCGTTGAAAAGGAGCCACCACATGACCGAGCCCAAGACCCACACCCTCGAGGTGCCCGGCGCCACCCTCGCCTACGACGTGCGCGAGGCGGAGGAGCCCACCGCGCCGGCCCTGCTGCTGATCGGGTCGCCGATGGACGCCTCCGGCTTCGCCACGCTGGCGGGCCACTTCACCGACCGCACGGTGGTGACCTACGACCCGCGCGGGGTCGGCCGCAGCAGGCGTACCGACGACACCGGGCCGACCCCCGAGGCACACGCCGACGACCTGCACCGGGTGATCGACGCGCTCGGCGGCGCCCCGGTCGACGTCTTCGCCAGCAGCGGGGGCGCGGTCAACGCGCTGGCGCTGGTGGCCCGGCATCCGGAGCAGGTCCGGGTGCTCGTGGCGCACGAGCCGCCGCTCGCCAAGGTGCTCCCCGATCGTGACAACGCGCTGGCCGCGGTGGCCGGGCTGCGGCAGGCGTACGAGCGCGAGGGCTTCGGGGCGGGGATGGTGCGGTTCTTCACGCTCACCGGCCACCGGGGCGAGTTCCCCGCCGGGTTCGCCGACCTGCCCGCGCCGAACCCCGCCGACTTCGGGCTGCCCACGCACGACGACGGCTCCCGCGACGACCCGCTCCTCGGCCAGAACCTCATCTCCTGCATCCACTACGAGCCCGACGTCGAGGCGCTGCGCGCGGCCTCGACCCGCGTGGTGATCGGGGTCGGGGCCGAGTCCGAGGGTGAGATGGCCCACCGGGGCGGCGTGGGGGTGGCCGGGCTGCTCGGCACCGAGCCCGTGATCTTCCCCAGCAACCACGGCGGCTTCCTCGGCGACGAGTTCGGCATGCCGGGCGACCCCGACGGATTCGCCGCCACACTCCGCCAGGTCCTGGGCGGGTAACCCGTCCCGGGCGAGTGGCCCGCCCTGGCCGGATGATCCGCCAGGGCGCCTCGCCCGCCACGGCCGGGTTTGCCCGCCGAGGGCGAGTAGGGCGGCCTGTTCTGGCCAGTTGGCCGGTTCCGGCTGGTCAGCCCACCCCGTCCCGGCCGGGGCGGGCCGTCCTGGCCGGGTGGTGCGGGCGGTTCTGGCCGGGGATTGCTGTTCGGATCGGGTTCAGCGGCTGTCGGGGGTGCGGAGGTGGGCCGCTTTCAGGCCCAGGTGCACGGCCAGCCGGTCGTCGCCGTCCGACAGGTCGCGGTGCAGGAGGCGCTCGGCCTTGCCCAGCCGGTAGTAGAGCGTCTGGCGGTGGATGCCGAGTTCGGCGGCCGTCTTCTGCACGTGTCCCCCGCGGTCGAGGTACACCTCCACGGTCTGGGCCAGCTCGTCGTCCAGCGCCGCGGTCTCGGCGGCCAGTTCGCGCAGGTCCGCCTGGTTCAGCCGGGCCAGCAGCCGGTGCACGCCGAGGTCCTCCCAGCGGGCGACGGGCGCGTGCCGGGGGAAGTGCTCGGCGATGCGCAGCGCCTGACGCGCCTCGCGCCAGCTCAGCCAGGCGTCCGCCGGGTCGGCCCGGGGCGCGCCGATGCCGGCCGCGGTGCCGTACGCGCTCCGCACGGTCTCGGCCACCTCCCCCGCCAGGTGGGCGGGGGCGAGCAGGGCGACGGGAGAGCCGGCGCGGGCCAGGACGCCGCGCGGGAGCGTCCAGAGCGCCGCCACCCGCTCCTGCGACTCGCGTACGGCGATGGCCGCGACCGGGCCCGCCACCTCGATGGAGAAGCCGGCCCGCTCCTCCGGGTCGGCCGAGAGCAGGGCGCGCAGGCCGTGCCCGAGGTCCTGGCGGCTCCTGGCCTCCTGGGCGAGCGCGGCGGCGGCCCGCGCGACGAGCGGGGCCGCGCCCCGCAGGATCTCGTCGGTGAACGCGCCGGAGTCCAGCAGCCACAGGTAGCCGTAGACGACCTCGCCGTGGCGCAGCGGCCAGCAGATCCTGGACAGCACCTTGAGCTCGGCGTCGGCGGGGATCCTGACGGGCCCGCCGGCCCTGGCGATGCCGTAGCGTTCGAAGTACTCGCGTACCTCGCCGGTGGCGCGCCGGCGCAGGATCGACTCCTGGCGGACCGTGTCGATGTCGCCGTGCTGCGCCCCGTAGGCCAGCAGCCGGAACGAGCGGTCCTCCAGCGTCGCGGACGCGCCCAGCCGGGCGGCGATCTCGTCGACGATCTCTTGTAGGTCGGCCGTGTTGTGCATTTGTACGACAGCCTGCCACAACCGGCGTTACGCCCGTCGATGGCCCCCTCTGAGCTGCGGTTTTTACACTGAAACCATGCTGGGTCAACTGCTCCTCGCCGCTTCGAGAAGCGGCGCCGTACGCCGCGCCGTGTCAGGCTTTCCGCTCACGAAGAAGGTCGTGCAGCGGTTCGTCGCGGGTGAGGGCGTCCAGGAGGCCCGTGCCGCGATCGAACGCCTGCGCGACGCCGGTCTGGCCGTCACCGTGGACCACCTCGGCGAGGAGACGCTGGACGCGCGCGCCGCCGAGGACACCGCCGACGCGTACATCACGCTGCTGCGGGCCGTCGCACCGCTCGGCCTGGAGACCCGGGGCGAGGTGTCGGTGAAACTGTCGGCCGTCGGGCAGCGGCTCGACGACGCCATGGCGCTGGAGCACGCCCGCGAGATCTGCGCCGCCGCGGCGGCGAACGGCTCGACCGTCACGCTCGACATGGAGGACCACACCACGGTCGACTCCACCCTGTCGATCCTGCGCAAGCTGCGCGAGGACTATCCCTCGACGGGCGTGGCGATCCAGGCGTACCTGTTCCGCAGCGAGCAGGACTGCCACGACCTGTCCGCGGAGGGCTCCCGCGTACGGCTGGTCAAAGGCGCCTACCGCGAGCCCGCGTCCGTCGCCCACCAAGGGAAGCCCGAGGTGGACAAGGCGTACGTGCGATGCCTGCGGATCCTCATGGCGGGGAAGGGGTACCCCATGGTGGCCACGCACGACGACCGCATGATCGCGATCACCGAGTTGCTGGCCGACCGCTTCGGGCGGACGATCGGCGACCACGAGTTCCAGATGCTCTACGGAATCAGGACCGACCGGCAGGAGGCCCTGGCCGGGGCCGGCCACACGGTCCGCGTGTACGTCCCCTACGGCGACGACTGGTACGGCTACTTCATGCGCCGCCTGGCCGAGCGCCCCGCCAACGTCGCCTTCTTCCTTCGTGCCCTTGGGGGTAAGTAAATGGATGCCATCAGCAACGTCCCCGTGCCCGAGAACGAGCGCATTCACGGTTACGCGCCCGGCAGCGCCGAGCGGGAGGCGCTGGAGGACCGGATCAAGCAGCTCACCGGCACGGCGCTCGACCTGACCATGACCATCGGCGGCGAGCAGCGGCTCGGCGGCGGTGTGCCCATCGACGTGGTGCAGCCGCACAACCACGCCTCCGTCCTGGGCCGTACCAACGACGCTACGGCCCAGGACGTGCGGGATGCCATCGCGGCGGCGCTGGAGGCGGCGCAGGCGTGGCGGGCGCTGTCGTTCGACGAGCGGGCGGCGATCTTCCTGAAGGCCGCCGACCTGCTGGCGGGCCCGTGGCGGGCGACGCTGAACGCGGCCACCGTCCTGGGCCAGTCGAAGTCGGTGCAGCAGGCGGAGATCGACGCGGCCTGTGAGCTGATCGACTTCCTGCGCTTCAACGTGGCCTACGCCCGTCAGCTCTACGCCGAGCAGCCGATCTCGTCGCCCGGCGTGTGGAACCGGATGGAGTACCGGCCGCTCGAGGGCTTCGTGCTGGCGATCACGCCGTTCAACTTCACCGCGATCGCGGGCAACCTGCCGACCTCGGCCGCCCTGATGGGCAACGTGGTGGTCTGGAAGCCGTCCCCGACGCAGCAGTTCGCCGCGCACTTCACGATGCGGCTGCTGGAGGCGGCGGGGCTGCCCCCCGGCGTGATCAACCTCGTCACGGGCAACGGCCAGGCCGTCTCCGAGGTCGCGCTGGGCCATCCGGCGCTGGCCGGCATCCACTTCACCGGCTCCACGCCGACGTTCCAGCACCTGTGGCGCACGATCGGCGAGAACATCTCCTCCTACCACGGCTACCCGCGTCTCGTCGGGGAGACCGGCGGCAAGGACTTCGTGCTCGCCCACCCGTCCGCCGACCCGGGCGTGCTGACGACGGCGCTGGTCCGGGGCGCGTTCGAGTACCAGGGGCAGAAGTGCTCGGCGGCGTCGCGGGCCTACGTGCCGCGCTCGCTGTGGAAGCGCGTGCGTGACGACTTCGTCTCCGTGGCCGAGTCGCTGACGGTGGGCGACGTGGCGGCGGACCTGTCGACGTTCATGGGCGCGGTCATCGACGAGCGGGCGTTCGCCAAGCACAAGGCGGCGATCGACCGGGCGCGGGCGGCCTCGAACATCGACGTGCTCACCGGCTCCTACGACGACTCCGTCGGCTACTTCGTCAAGCCGACCGTCCTGGAGTGCGCGGACCCGGCCGACGAGATCTTCGTCAAGGAGTACTTCGGGCCGATCCTCGGCGTGCACGTCTACGAGGACCGCGACTACGACACGGTCGTGGACCAGATGGAGGGCATCGCCCCGTACGCGCTGACCGGCTCCGTCATCGCCCAGGACCGCTACGCCATCGCGGCGGCATCGGAGCGGCTGCGCTTCGCGGCGGGCAACTTCTACGTCAACGACAAGCCGACGGGCGCGGTCGTGGGGCAGCAGCCGTTCGGCGGCGCGCGCGCCTCGGGCACCAACGACAAGGCCGGTTCGATCTTCAACCTGACGCGCTGGGTGAGCGCCCGCGCGATCAAGGAGACGTTCGCGCCGCCGACCGACCACCGTTACCCGCACATGGGCTGAGCACACCCCTCACCCATTGTCGGCGAGAGCCCCCGGTCCTGCCCCCGGGGGCTTTCGGCATTCCCGGCCCGCGGGGGTGGCCTAATCTGCAATATTCGTGTCATTGACGCCACTTCGGGCCGGCGACCAGCATGGAGGCATGCAGCGACGCGTAGTGATCGTCGTCTTCCCCGGGTTCCAGCTCCTCGACATGGCCGGTCCCGCCGACGTGTTCGGCACCGCGCACCTGCTCGTGCCCGGGGGCGGCTACACGGTGGAGGTGGCCTCCCCCGGCGGCGGGGCGGTGGCCGCGCTCCACGGCGTCACGGTCGCGACCTCGGCGCTCGGTGAGGTCTCGGGGCCGATCGACACGCTGGTGGTGGCGGGCGGGCTGAGCGTGCCCGAGCACCTCGGGGACCGTGGCCTGATCGCCGACCTCGTCCGGCTGGCCGGGGGCGCGCGCCGGGTGGCCTCGGTCTGCAACGGCGCGTTCCTGCTGGCCGAGGCCGGGTTGCTGGACCACCGGCGGGTGACCACGCACTGGCTGGCCGCCGGCGAGCTCCAGAGCCGCTACGCCGCCGTCGAGGTGGACCCCGACCCGCTCTACATCGAGGACGGCCACGTCTGGACCTCCGCCGGCGTGCTGTCCGGCGTGGACCTGGCGCTGGCGCTGGTCTCCAGGGACCACGGCCACCGGCTCGCCGCCGACGTCGCCCGCGGGCTCGTGGTGTACCTGCACCGGCCGGGTGGGCAGAGCCAGTTCAGCACCCCGATGCGGGCCATGACGCCGCGCAGCGAGCCGCTCAGGGAGTTGCAGGCCTACATCGACGCCAACCCGGGCGCCGATCTCAGCGTGCCCGCGCTCGCCCTGCGCGCGGGGATGAGCGAGCGGCACTTCTCCCGCGTCTTCACCGAGCAGACCGGCCTGTCACCCGGCCGGTACGTCGAGCGCAGCCGGGCCGACACCGCGCGGCGGCTGCTGGAGGTGACCGGGCTGCCGCTGTCGGCGGTGGCCAGGGAGTCGGGGCTCGGCACGCAGGAGACGCTCTACCGGGTCTTCCGCCGGCACTGGCGGATCTCGCCCGGCGACCACCGTAGAAGGTTCCGTTCCAAGGACTCCACGTAAGGATGAGGCAGATGCACGTCGCCATCCCGCTCTATCCCCGTTTCACCGCGCTGGACGCGGTGGGGCCGTACACGGTGCTGGCGTTCGCGCCCGGTCACACGGTCACGTTCGTGGCCGGCCGGACGGGGCCGGTCCCCGACGACCACGGCACGCTGACGATCAACGCCACCGCCACGTACGCCGACCTGCCCGCACCGGACGTGATCGTGGTGCCGGGCGGCAGCGGCACCTTCGACGCCCTGGCGGACGAGGCCCTGGTCTCCTGGATCGGGCAGGCGCACGAGCACACCCGCTGGACGACCTCGGTGTGCAGCGGCTCGCTGCTGCTCGGCGCGGCCGGGCTGCTGGACGGCGTCCCGGCCACCTCGCACTGGGCGCTGCTCGACGCGCTCAAGCAGTACGGGGCCGAGCCGACGGCCGAGCGGGTGGTCAGCTCCGGCAAGATCGTGACCGGGGCCGGCGTGTCGGCGGGCATCGACATGGCGCTGGCCCTGCTCTCGCGGTCGAGCGACGTGGAGACGGCGCAGACCGTGCAGCTCCTGATCGAGTACGACCCGCAGCCGCCGTTCGACTGCGGCTCCGCGAAGAACGCCTCGCAGGACATGATGGCGCGCGCCCTCAGCCTGCTCCCCTGACACCGGCACGGCCCGCGCCCCGGTCTCGGGGGCGCGGGCCGTCAGCCCTCGTCGCCGGTGCCCACCGGCAGCACGTCGAAGTGCACCACCACGTGCCCGAGCGGCCCGCCCCGGCCCTGCTCCCTGTCGTGTTCCCTGCCGTCCGACAGGGTCCGGTACCGCTCCAGCACCTCGAACACCTGGTCGCGCATCCGCGCCGTCTCCTCCGGGGTGAGCCGCAGTGAGCGCCGCCCGTACACGCCGGCCTGGACCCACTCATCCGGCGCGGTGGCCGACTCCCGGCGCCAGCGGGACAGCTCCGTGCCGCGGCTGCGTACCAGGTCGTCGAGCAGGTACTCCAGCGCGGCGGCCGTCTCGGGGTCGGTGGGCCGCGCGTCGGCGAAGGAGTGGCCGCCGGGGACGATGCGCCAGTACTTCTCCTTGCCGCGGCCCATCCCGGCCACCACCTCGATCATGCCGTGCTTGGCCAGCTCTCTGAGGTGGTAGCTGGTGGCGCCGGTGTTCTGGCCGAGCAGCCCGGCCAGGCGGGTGGCCGTGGAGGGGCCGTGCTCGTCCAGCAGCTCGTAGATGCGCAGCCGCAGCGGGTGGGCGAAGGACTTCAGGGCGTTCGCGTCGAGCGTGCGGGCGGAGAAGGACTTGATCTGCATGACTGTGCAAGCCTATCTTTGCAAAGGAATCTATGCACACTTTCCTTTACACACGATAGCGGAGCCTGCCATGACCCGTCTCGGGCGATCGTTCGCGTACCTGTGGTCGTCCACGGCGGCGTCCAACCTGGCGGACGGCGTGCTGAAGGTCGGGGCGCCGCTGCTGGCCGTGTCGTTGACCCGCTCCCCCACCCTGGTGTCCCTGGTGGGGGCCGCCGCCACGCTGCCGTGGCTGGTGCTGGCGCTGCACGCGGGCGCGATCGCCGACCGGGCCGACCGCCGCCGCGTCATGGTGTCGGCCAACCTGGCGCGGGCGGCGCTGCTCGCCGCCGTCACGCTCCTGGCCGCACTCGGCACGCTGGAGTTGTGGCTGCTGCTCGCCGCCGTGCTACTGGCCGGCGCGTGCGAGGTCTTCGCCGACCTCTCGGCGCAGTCCGTCCTGCCGATGGCCGTCTCCCCGGACGACCTGACCAGGGCGAACGGCCGCGTGTCCAGCGCACAGATGATCGGCAACGACTTCGTCGGCGCGCCGCTGTCCGGCCTGCTCGTCGTGGCCCTGCCGGCGGCCATCTTCGGCGCCCCCGCCGTCCTGTACGCCGCCGCGGGCCTGCTCCTGCTGGGCATGCGGGGCACGTACCGGCTGCCGGCCCCGGCCGCGCGCGGCCCGCTGCGGGCCGACATCGCCGAGGCGCTGCGTTACCTGTGGGGCCACCGGGTCCTGCGCGGCCTGGCGGTCACGGCCGGGCTGCTCAACCTCGCCAACGCCGGCTACTTCGCCGTCTTCGTGCTGTGGGCGGTCGGCGACGGGTCGCGCATCGGGCTGGAACCGGGCGAGTACGGCCTCATGACCACCGCCTTCGCCGTCGGGGCGGTGTTCGGCTCACTGCTGGCGGGCCGGGCCGCGGCGGCGTTCGGGGAGATGCGCACGCTCGTCGGCAACTGGCTGGTGACCAGCCTGCTGCTCCTGGTGCCGGTGGTCGTCCCGTCCCCGTGGGCGCTCTACCCGACCGCGGTGGTGTGGGGCGTGGCCGGGGCGGCGGGGAACGTACTGGTGATCTCGGCCCGGCAGCGGCTGATCCCGGCGGAACTGCTCGGGCGGGTCAATTCGGCATACCGCCTGATCGGGATGGGCGGGATGCCGCTGGGAGCGGCCCTGGGCGGCGTCGTGGCCGAGTTCGCCGGGCTTACCGCCGCCCTCGTGGGGGCCGTAGGAGTATGTTTGGCGGCAGTCGGACTGGTGTGGCGCGCTTTGTCGGATCAAATTTCACGGCCTCTGACCTGCAAACCTACACTTTCCGACATATCCAGATCACGTTAGGCACCCTACAGCTCGTGCTGAGGTGACATGATTATCCCCGAGCTTGAGGGGATGGTATGCGGAAGATCGGCGGACGGTACCTCCTGAACGAGGAGGCCGGTCGTGGGGGTATGGGAGTCGTCTGGCGGGCGTTCGATCAGCTCCTCCACCGTACGGTGGCGCTTAAGGAGCTGACCTTGGCCGGAGAGGCCGAGATGGTACGCCGCCGGGTGCTGCGTGAGGCCAGAATGGCGGCCGGCCTGACGCACCCCAACATCATCACGGTCCACGACCTGATCGAAGAGGGCGGCAAGCTCTGGATCGTGATGGAGTACCTCGACGGGCTCTCGTTGCACCAACTGCTCTCCCAGGTGGGCACGCTGCCCGCCCAGTCGGTGACGGCCATCGGGCAGCACCTGCTGGCCGCGCTGCGCACCGCCCACCAGGCAGGTGTGCTGCATCGCGACGTGAAGCCCGCCAACGTCATGCTGACCGGCGACCGGGTGGTGCTGACCGACTTCGGCATAGCGACCGCCGAGGGCGACATCCGCATGACCACCTCCCGCCGACTGCGCGGCACGCCCGCCTTCATGGCGCCCGAGCGGTTGCACGGAGGGCCGGCCAGCAAGGAGGCCGACATGTGGTCCTTCGGGGCCACCCTCTACAGCGCCATCGAGGGCCAGCCGCCCTACCCGGGCCAGGACGCCGCCACCGTGCTCGGCATGGCCCGCAGCGGGCCGTACCCGCCGCCGCGCCGGGCCGGGGTGATGCGGCCGCTCATCGAAGGGCTGCTGCACCACGATCCGGTACGGCGGTGCACGCCCGAGCAGACGGCGGGGCTGCTGGCCGGGATGCGCGCCAGCGCGTACCAGGCGGCCATCTGACCCGTCCGGTGCGGAAGCAGGGCGGGTGACCGTGCGGCGACCCGCCGCACGCACTCACCCGCACCGAACCGCGCGGGTTTCCCGCCGGACGCCGCGCCGCCTCCCGCCGCACCGGCGCCGGGTGCGGGCGGGCGTCGTGGCCGGGTGAGCGAGGGTCAGTCGCGGTTGGCCCGGGCCTCGGCCTCGGCGGCGTCCATCGCGGCCGCCTCCTCCGGCGTCGGAGCCGTGCCCCCGAGGTGGGCGGGCTGCCACCAGGCCCCCTGCGGGATCTCCGGGTACGTGCGCTGCGCCCGGTCCACCAGGTCCGACAACCGCGTGTGCAGGTCGGCCGTGTGGTCGTTGACGTTCTCGCCGCGCTTCGGGTACATCGGCTCCCCCACCAGGACGGTGAGCGGCACGTGCCGCTGCAGGAGCTTGCGCGGCCGGCCCTTGGTCCACAACCGCTGGCTGCCCCACAGCCCCACCGGGATGATCGGCGTGCCGGTGGCCTGGGCCATCCGGATCGCGCCGTTCTTGATCTCCTTGACGGTGAACGACCGGCTGATCGTCGCCTCGGCGAACACGCCGACCACCTCGCCCGCCTTCAACATCCGCAACGCCGTGGCGTACGAGCCCGCGCCCGCCCCCCGGTCCACCGGAATGTGGTGCATGCCCCGCATCAGCGGCCCGGAGATGCGGTGGTCGAAGACGTCCTGCTTGGCCATGAAGCGCACCAGCCGCTTCGACGGCAGCGCGCCGAAGCCCGCGAAGATGAAGTCGAGGTAGCTGATGTGGTTGCTCACCAGCACCGCGCCGCCGGACCGCGGCACGTGTTCGGTCCCCTCCATGTGGAAGCGGATGTCGAGCACGCGAAAGAGGGTCCGCGCGGCGGCGATCACCGGCGGGTACACGATCTCAGCCATGTGCAGAAGGTAACCTACTCGGGCGGGTATGACGGTAGTCGGGAGGCGGGCCGCCCCCTTCACCTCCCCGGCACGGGCCTGCGAACGACGCTTGCGAGGGCGTGGAAACGGGCAGATGTTGTGACCATGAAGAAGCTCATCAACTCGGCGGACTCCGTGGTCGAAGACGCCCTGAACGGCATGGCCGCGGCCCACCCGTCGCTGCGGGTCCGCGACCGGGTGGTCTACCGGGCCGACGGCCCGCGGCCGGGGAAGGTGGGCCTGGTCTCGGGCGGCGGCTCGGGGCACGAGCCGCTGCACGCCGGGTTCGTCGGCCACGGCATGCTCGACGCCGCCTGCCCCGGCGAGATCTTCACCTCGCCGGTGCCCGACCAGATCATCGAGGCCACGAAGGGCGTGGACGGCGGCGCGGGGGTGCTGCACATCGTCAAGAACTACACCGGCGACGTGCTCAACTTCGAGATGGCCGCCGAGCTGGTCGAGGGCGTCGAGGTGGCCGGGGTGCTGGTGGACGACGACGTGGCCGTCCAGGACTCCCTCTACACGGCGGGCCGCCGCGGCACCGGCGCGACGCTGTTCGTGGAGAAGATGGCCGGGGCGCTGGCCGAGGAGGGCGCGCCGCTGGCCGAGGTCGCCGCCGTGGCCGCCGAGGTGGACGAGCGCAGCAGGTCGTTCGGCATCGCGCTGACCTCCTGCACGACCCCGGCCGCCGGCAAGCCCACGTTCGACCTGCCGGAGACGGAGGTGGAGCTGGGCATCGGCATCCACGGCGAGCCCGGCCGGGCCAGGGTGCCGCTGGCGCCGGCGCGCGAGCTGGCGACGATGGCGATGGACGCCCTGCACGGCGACCTGCCGCTACGCGGCGACCTGCTGGTCATGGTGAACGGCATGGGCGGCACCCCGCTCATGGAGCTGTACGTGGTGTTCGCCGAGGTGGCGGCGTACGTGAAGGGGAAGGGGGCGCGGGTGACGCGCTCACTGGTGGGCAACTACGTGACGAGCCTGGAGATGCAGGGCTTCTCCGTGACGGTCTGCCGGCTCGACGACGCGCTGACCCGGCTGTGGGACGCGCCGGTCGAGACGCCCGGCCTGCGCTGGGGGCGGTGATGGAGCGGGACCTGTTCGTGGCCTGGTTCGAGGAGGCGACCAGGCTCGTCCGCGCCGACCGCGACCGGCTGACCCGGCTCGACGCGGCCATCGGCGACGCCGACCACGGCACGAACCTCGACCGCGGCCTCACCGAGGTGCTCAAGGAGCTGGCCGGCTCGCCGCCCGAGTCGGGGGCGCAGGTGCTGACGACGGCGGGCACGACGCTGATCCGCCGCGTCGGCGGCGCCTCGGGCCCGCTGTACGGGTCGCTGTTCCGGCAGATGGGCAAGGCGCTGGAGACGCCGGTGACGCTGGCCGGGTTCGCGGGGGCGTTCGAGGAGGGGGTGGTGGCGGTCGAGCGGCTGGGCAAGGCGGTGCTGGGCGACAAGACCATGGTGGACGCGCTGGCCCCCGCCTCCCGGGCGCTGGCCCTGGCCGTACGCGACGGCGCGGAGGTGAGCGTGGCGCTCGGCCAGGCGGCCCGCGCGGCCCAGGAGGGCTCGAAGGCCACGATCCCGCTGCAGGCGCGGAAGGGGCGGGCCAGCTATCTCGGCGAGCGCAGCGTCGGGCACGAGGATCCGGGCGCGGCGTCGGCGGCGCTGTTCATGGCGGCCCTGGCGAGCGTGGCCGGCTAGCGCGATGGTGGGTGTGGTGCTGGTCTCCCACAGCGCCGGGCTGGCGGCCGAGGCGGTGGCGCTGGCCCGCGGGATCGCGGGCGCGGACGCCCCCGTGGCCGCGGCGGGCGGGATGGTCGACGGCGGGCTGGGCACGAGCGTGGACGTCGTCGAGGCGGCCGTGCGCAGCGTCGATCGCGGGGCCGGGGTGCTGCTCATCCCCGATCTCGGCAGCTCGGTGCTGACCGCCCGGCTGCTGGAGGAGGACGGCCGGATCGTGGTCGCGGACGTGCCGTTCGTGGAGGGGGCGATCGCGGCGGCGGTGGCGGCGGGCGCGGGCGCGCCGCTGGCCGAGGTGCTGGAGGCGGCCGAGGAGGCCCGCACCTTCCGCAAACTCTGACCCCCCCGGGCCTCTCCGGCCGCCTCGATCAGCGGCCTTCGAGCGAGCCCCCCGCCGCCCCGAACGTCTGAGACCCGGGCGCCTCGGTCAGTGGCCCTTGAACGCCTCCTCCAGCCACCACGAGCCGCGTTCCCGCGCCACCTTGGCGTGCACGAGCAGCGGGCGGTCACGCGGCCCGGCCAGCCAGCCGGCCACGCCCGCCAGGTCCTCCCGCCGGGTGACGGTGACGGCGTCCAGGCCGTGGCCGCGGGCGACGGCGGCCAGGTCGGCCGGCGGGAACGTGACCGTCTCCAGGGGGTGGCCGTGCGGGCCGAAGTGGTGCACCTCGGCCCCGTACGCCTCGTCGTCGTACACGACGATCACCATGGGCAGGCCGAGCCGGACCACGGTCTCCAGCTCGGTCAGGCCCATGAACGCGCCGCCGTCGCCGAGGGCGGCCACCGGCAGCCGGTCGGGACGGGCCAGGGCCGCGCCGATCGCCGTCGCCAGGCCCAGCCCGACCGACTGGAACGCCTGGGTGAAGCAGAACCCGCCCTCGTCCGGGACGTCGAGGAACATCGACGGGTATCCCATGAAGTTCCCGGAGTCGACGGAGACGACGCGCTCCGGGGGCAGGAGCTCGTCCAGGCCGATCGTGAGCGTTCTCGGGTCGATCCGGCCGTCGCCGCCCTCGTCCTCGTACGGGACGGCCTGCCAGCGGCCCTCGGCCCGGATGCGGCCGGCCAGCTCGGGCGAGCGGTACCCCGGCCGCGCCGCCGGCAGCAGGCCCGTCACCGTCCGGGCGACGTCGGCCACGTCGCCCACCACGCCCAGGTCGGCGGGCACGTGCGTCGTGAGCGCCGCCGCGTCGAGGTCGATCTTCGCCACCCGCGTGCCCGGGGAGACGAGGGAGCCGTGCCGGGTGGTCCACATGTTCAGGGCGCAGCCCCAGCCGACGACCAGGTCGGCCCCGCGGATCAGCTCGGCGGTCAGCGGCGTGGCGAAGCCGCCGGACACGTCGAGGTCCCACGGGTCGCCGCGGAAGAGCCCCTTGGCCACCGCGGACGTCGCCAGCAGCGCCCCGCTCCGCTCGGCCAGCTCCACCAGCTCCCGCCGGGCGTGCCGGGCGCCGCGTCCCGCGATGAACACCGGCCTGCCGGCCGCCTCCAGCGCCTGCGCCAGCTCCGCCGCCCCGTCAACCGCCGGGGTCCTGGGCGCGGGGCGCGGCAGGCTCGCGACGACCCCGGCCACGTCGGACGGCCCCTCGTACCGGGCGGCCTGGACGTCGAGCGGCAGGTTCAGCAGGACCGTGCGCCGTTCCTCGACCGCCACCCGGTAGGCCACGGCCGCCTGCTCGACGGCCGTGGCGGCATCGGAGACCCGCAGCGCCACCGCGCCCACCGCACCGGCCAGGGCGGTCTGGTCGATGTGGAAGTTGGACTGCACCTCGGTGGCCTCACCGGCGAGCACGATCAGCGGCGTGCGGCTCTTGGCCGCCTCGGTGAGGCCGGTCATGGCGTTCGTGAGGCCGGGGCCCTGGTGCACCGACACCAGCGCGACCCGCCCGCTCATCCGGGCGTAGGCGTCGGCCATGGTGGCGGCGCCGCCCTCGTGGCGGGCGGCGTGGAAGGGCACCCCGCTCGCCACGAGCGCGCCGGTGACGTGGAAGTTGCCGCTGCCGACCACCCCGAAGACGGGCCCGGCCCCGCAGGCGGCCAGGGCCCGGCCGACGGCCTCCGCGACGATCAACGCTCGACCAGGGCCAGCACGCGGACGGGGCTGCCCGAGCCGCCCACGATGGGCAGCGGCGGCGCGACCACGACCGCGCCGGTCACCGGCAGGCGGTCGATGTTGCGGAGCTGGGTGAGGCCGTACTTGCCGGCGCCCAGCAGGAACGAGTGGCAGGGGAAGGCCGGGTCGAAGGAGTGGGCCGCCCCGGCGTCGGTGCCGACGGTCTCGACGCCGATGCCGAGGATGGGCGTCTCGGCGGCCAGCCAGCGGGAGCACTCCACCGAGACGCCGGGCGTGTGCGGCCCGCTCTCGTCGGCGTTCAGGAAGGCGGCCTGGTCGCCCGAGCGGACGTCCCAGCCGGTGCGGTAGAGCAGCCAGCCGCCGTCGGGGAGCGGGCCGTTGGCGCGCTCCCACTCCTTGACGTGGTCGATCTGGAGCAGGAAGTCGGGGTCCTTCGCCGCCTCGGCGGCGAAGTCGAGCACCACGGCGGGCGCGATCAGGCTCCGCGCGGGCACCTCGGAGACGTCCTGGCCGTCGCGGCCGGTGATCCAGTGGACGGGCGCGTCGAAATGGGTGCCGCTGTGCTCGCCGGTGTGGATGTCGTTCCAGTACCAGGCCGGGCCGCGGTCGTCGTAGCGGCTGATCTCCTCCAGCCGGAACGGGATCGTGTTGCCGAACGGCTCGGGGAGCTGGAGGATCGGCGTCTCCGACGAGAGGGGCGCGGTCAGGTCGATCACTTCGATCGCCCCGTTGCGCACGCTGTCCACGAAGCTCTGCAACACCGACATGTCTTCCTCCTTGGTGGGCTGAGCGCATCCTCCTACGCGCGCCCCGCCGGTGCCAAACCCATCCGTCCCCGATTCCCGCACGTCACCGGGGACTCCGCTGGCCGAGCGAGCGAACCTGGCCGCCGACCGTCACCTCGGGGTAGCGGGCGGACGGCTCGTCCAGCAGGGGCTGCGGCTTCCCGGTGAGGTGGCGGGTGAAGAAGGCGGCGACGCAGGCGCGGGTGATCTCCAAGGAGCGGGCTCCGGTCATGGAGAATCCCAGGTCGAGGCCGATCTGCTCGGCCAGCAGCGGGACGTCGGTGAAGGACGCGTGCTCCGCGCCGGTCACCACCAGCCACCGCTTCCAGCCGGTCAGCTTCTTCCAGTCGCGTGCCCAGCTCCCGTCCTTGCCGCCGGGGCCGTGCATCTCCGGCGACCCCAGGAACAGGAACGGCCGGGACAGGCCGCGCTCGGGGATGGGGGCGAAGGTGGTGCCGTCCAGGTTGGCCCCGGCGCGGATGCGCTCGTCCCGCACCATGGCCGCGACGCTGCTCGCGCCGCCGACGGACTGACCGGCCATCCCGATGCGCGTCCGGTCGATCAGCGCGGCTCCCCGCCATTTCGGCTTCGCGCCGGTGAGCTGGTCGAGGACGAAGGAGACGTCCGCCGCGCGGCTCCTGACCACCCGCTCCCCGAAGTCCGGGGCCTTGTTCCCGCAGGCGACGCACGTGGTGACCCGTCCGTCGGGGAAGGCGGTGGCGGCGCTCTCGTAGGTGTGCTCGATCCCGACCACCACGTTGCCCCTGCTCGCTAGGTCCTCGGCCAGGCCGGTGAGTGAGCTGCGCGGCGAGCCGAGGCCGGGGGAGAGCACCACCAGGGGCAGGCCGTGCCTGCGGCCCGCGGGCACGGCGTCGGTGAAGGCGTTGGTGCGCACCTTGCTCAGCGTGCCGGGCGCCACGCCGGGCAGCCCGGCGTCCTTGATCAGCAGCTCTGACTCCTTCGGCGTGACGTACGGGGCCCGGTGCCGGCCGCGCGTCCCGGCCGCCGGGTACCACACGGAGACCATCAGTTCCCTCGATGTCGCCGCCGGGACCCACGGGTCGCGCCGGGAGGCGTCCTTCAGGTGCAGGGACGTGACGCCGACCGCGTGGGAGCCCGTCGGCGCGGGCAGCCGCGGCGCCGCATCGGGGGCGGCGGCGGCCGGGGTCGTGAGGGTGAGCAGCCCGGCCAGCGCGAGGGCCGCCGTTCTCACAGGATCCATCAGTGTGTCGCCTTTCCTCGGATGCCGTGGACGGGACGACGCTAGGCGCGGCCGTGCGGCGGGCGCGTCGGCCGCGCTGCCGAATCCGGGTAGCCCCTGGGGACGATTCGTGCCCGGTGTCATCCCTGCGACGTAGTCCCGGCGGAGGCCGCTCCCGTCATCGGGACGGATGCGTGGCCGGTCGCGCAGCCATGACAATGTCCCGATGACGGCGGAACGAGGGCGGCGGACGTGGTGGCGGTACGCACGGGAGGTGCTGCGCCCGGAGGAGGCGCGGGCCCGGCCGTCCCGCGGAGCGCTGGTGGCCGACCTGGTGCTCGCGCTGCTGCTGACCGTGCTCGCGGTGGCCGCATCGGCCGATCTGCACGACGCCTCCACCGAGGGGCGACAGGGGCCGGCGGCCGTGTCCCTGCGGCTGCGTCCCGACCCGCCCGCCCGGCCGGTGAGCCCGGACCCGCCGGGCCCGCGGGCCGGCTCAGCGCAGGGTCCGCATCCGCTGCTGGTGGTCCTGACCACGTTGCCGCTGGCCGTGCGACGCCGGTACCCGCTGGCTGTCTTCTGGACGGTCGTGCTCGCCGCGCTGGCCACCCACGAGGCCGCGACGTGGATCACCGTGCTCGCCTGCGCCGTCGCCGCCTACGGCGCGCTCGCCTACAGCCGTCACCGGCCGGCGGCGGCGGGCGGGCTGGCGGCGGCGGCCGTGCTGACCGGCGTGGTCTTCCAGGACGTCGTCCCCGCGCTGCCGTCCTGGCTGGGTCCCGTCGTGGTGCTGGCGGGGGCGGGGGCGCTGGCGGTGGCCGTCCGCTTCTGGCAGGGGCGGCTGCGGGCCGGCCGGGATCGCATCGACGCGCTCCAGCGGGCCCAGTCGGAGGCCATGCGCGCGGCCGTGGACGAGGAGCGGGCCAGGATCGCCGCCGAACTGCACGACATCGTGACCCACAACGTGAGCGTGATGGTGATCCAGGCCGGGGCGGCGCGCAAGGTGATGGACGCGGAACCCGCGGAGTCGAAGCGGGCGCTGCTCGCGATCGAGGCGGGCGGGGGCCTGCTGGCCACCGAGAACGAGGCCATGAGGAACGGGGTCACGGAGACCGGGCCGCCCGGCCCGCGGGGCGGGCTCGCGCCGCAGCCTGGGCTCGATCAGCTCGACGCGCTGGTCACCCGGGTCAGGGACGCCGGGATCCGGGTCGGCGTCGAGCTGTCGCCGCCGCCCGGCCCGCTGCCCGCCGGGGTCGATCTGGCCGCCTACCGCGTCGTCCAGGAGGCCCTGACGAACACGATCAAGCACGCGGCGGGCGCGGCGGCGTCCGTCTCGATCCGTCACGAGGGCGACCGGCTGGAGATCGAGGTCACCGACACCGGCGGCACGCGGCGCGGCCGGTCGCGCACGGGCGGGCGCGGGCTGATCGGGCTGCGCGAACGGCTGGCCGTCTACGGCGGCACGCTCGAAGCGGGACACACCCCCGCGGGCGGCTACCGGATCTTGGCCCGAGTACCATGGCGAGCCTCATGAACCACCCGCTCCGCGTCCTCATCGCCGACGATCAAGCCCTGGTCCGCACCGGCTTCCGGATGATCCTGGCCGCCGACGGCATCGAGGTGGCGGCCGAGGCGGCGGACGGCGCAGCAGCGGTGGAGGCGGCCCGGCGCACCAGGCCGGACATCGTCCTCATGGACAT
This sequence comes from Nonomuraea sp. MG754425, assembly GCF_021699195.1. Lineage (GTDB taxonomy): Bacteria > Actinomycetota > Actinomycetes > Streptosporangiales > Streptosporangiaceae > Nonomuraea. The sequence goes on from NZ_SSXE01000107.1 coordinate 77,213, forward strand.
CAGGATGCCGCGCATGGACGGCATCGAGGCCACCCGGCGCGTCCTCGCCGACGACACGGCCGGCGCCACCCGCGTCCTCATCCTGACCACCTACGACCTCGACCACTACGTCTACGCCGCGCTCGCCGCCGGGGCCAGCGGCTTCCTGCTCAAGGACGTCACCCCCGAGCACCTGGTGGCCGCGGTGACCCTGGTGCGCACCGGCGACGCCCTGCTCGCCCCGACCATCACCCGGCGCCTGGTGGAGCGGTTCGCCCGCCGGGACGACGCCGCTCCTGCGGCCCGGCACCGTGACCTGTCGGAGCTGACCGCGCGGGAGCTGGAGGTGCTGCGGCTGCTGGCCACCGGGCTGAGCAACGTCGAGCTCGCCGACCGGCTGACCCTCAGCCCGGCGACGGTGAAGACCCACGTGGCCCGCATCCTGGCCAAGCTCGGGCTCAGGGACCGGGTGCAGGCCGTCGTGCTCGCCTACGAGAGCGGGCTGGTCTCGCCGGGCTCCGTCGCCGGCGGTTAGCGTCGCGGCCCGCCGGCGCTCCCCTGCCGGAGGCGACGGCGGGGAGCGGGTGTCAGGCGCGGGTCCACTCCACGCAGCCGCCCGTCTGGAAGGCCTTGTCGGTGGGCTGGATGGTGACGGTGGCCGGGCCGTTGGGCATGCCGGAGGCGATCGGGTCGCCGCCGTTCGTGGTGTTCAGCCTGGCCCAGTAACACATGGGGAAGCCGGACATGGGGCCGGTCGTGCGGTAGGTGCCCGGCTGGATGTCGGAGCCGACGACGAGCGTGCGCAGGAGGGAGGACATGTCGACGGCGCCGTCGCCGCCCGGCCGGGTCTGCCCGGCCTGAGGCTGGCCCGTCTGACCCGGTTGCCCGCTCTGACCGGGCAGCGGCTGCCCCGTCTGACCTGGTTGCCCCGTCTGACCGGGCAGCGGCTGACCGGTCTGGCCAGGCTGGGGCTGATCGGTCTGGAGCGGGTCGGGCTGGGCGGGCGCGGTGCCTTCGGGCAGCGTGCTCTCGGGCAGCGTGCTCTCGGGTGGCGTGCTCCCCGGCGGCATGCCGTCGGAGGGCGCGTCCCCGGGCGGCGTGTCCTCGACCGTCACCGTGATCTTGGGCTCGGGCTCCTCCGTCGTGCTCCCGGCGCCGAACCCGACGAGCAGGCCCAGCAGGAAGCCGAGCAGCGCGGCGAGTCCGGCGACGAGCAGGATGATCGGTGGGCTGCTCGTCGCCCGTGGATACTCCGGATACTGGGGGTGGTCAAGACGCGGGGGCCCGTACATCACGGACCAAGGGTGCCATCTCTGTCAACGATGGAGATAGTCGACGAGCGACGCCTTCTCCGTCTCCAGCTCCTCGATGGCGCTCTTGACCACGTCGCCGATGCTCACGATGCCCACGAGCCGGCCGTTCTCCACGACGGGCATGTGCCGGAAGCGCTGCATGGTCATCGTGCGGCGCAGGGATTCGACGTTCTCCCCCGGACCGACCGTGGTGACCGCGGTCGTCATGATCGCCTCCACCGGGAGGTCGAGGATCCCCGGGCCGCGGTCGTGCAGGCGGCGCACGACGTCGCGCTCGGAGACGATGCCCTCGATGGTGACGCCGTCGGTGGAGACCACGACGGCTCCGATGTTGTGCTCGGCGAGCTCGGCGAGCAGCTCGCGCACGGTGGCTTCCGGCGCCACCGTGGTCACGCCGCTGCCCTTGCTCCGCAGAATCGTCCCGATGAGCATGTGGACCACCCCTGCCCTCAGTCTTTGGCCCTCAGTCTTGCCAGCTTGTGTCCAGGCAAACAAGCATGTGGGGACGTCGTCAAGCGGTCCCGTAGGCTGCTTGGCGTACGAAATCCCGTACAAAAACCGAAAAATCACTCAAGGACCACCAGATGACCGAGCCGCTCAACACCGGAAGCCACGATCTGCCCGTCACCGACGAACTGGCCGCCTTCATGCGCACCGGCTGGGGGCCGGGCGGCGGCGCGGGGGTGAGCGCGCGGCCGATCGCGCCGTGGGCGGCCAAGCGGCGGGCCACGCTGGCGCAGCGTTTCCCCGGCGAGCGACTGGTGATCCCGGCGGGCACGCTGAAGGTGCGCAGCAACGACAGCGACTTCCGGTTCCGGCCGCACAGCGCGTACTCGTACCTGACCGGGGCGAACGAGTCGGACGACGTGCTGGTGATCGAGCCGTCGGGCGAGGCCGTGCTGTACGTCAGGCCGCGCGCCCCGCGCGAGGAGGGCCAGGAGTTCTACCGCGACCGCCGCTACGGCGAGTTCTGGGCCGGGCCGCGCCCCGACCTGGCCGAGGCCGCCGAGCTGTACCAGATCGACTGCGCCCACATCCGCGAGCTGGAGCTGGACGGCCGCCCGGCCAGGGTGCTGCGCGGGGTGGACGCCTCCGTGGACGCCCGGGTCCCGAGGGGCGCGGGCGACGCGGAGCTGGAGTCGTTCCTGTCGGAGCTGCGCCTGATCAAGGACGAGTGGGAGCTGGGCGAGCTGCAGGGGGCCGTGGACGCGACCGCCCGCGGCTTCGAGGACGTCGTGCGCGCGCTGCCCCAGGCGTTCGGGCACCCGCGCGGCGAACGGTACCTGGAGGGCGTGTTCGGGCTGCGCTCGCGGCTGGAGGGCAACGCGGTCGGCTACGACAGCATCGTGGCCTCCGGGTCGCACGCCTGCGTGCTGCACTGGATCCGCAACGACGGCGCGCTGCGCGGCGACGACCTGCTGCTGATGGACGCGGGCGTCGAGGCCGACACGCTCTACACCGCCGACGTCACGCGCACCTTCCCGATGTCCGGCCGGTTCAGCGCCGTGCAGCGGCAGGCGTACGAACTGGTGTACGAGGCCCAGACGGCCGCCATCGCCACCCTGCGGCCGGGCGCCCGCTTCCGCGACTTCCACCTGGCGGCCATGCGCGTCATCTGCGAGGGACTGCGCGACTGGGGCCTGTTCACCCAGTCGGTGGACGAGCTGATGGAGACGGGCCTGTACCGGCGCTACACGCTGTGCAGCAGCGGCCACATGCTCGGCCTCGACGTGCACGACTGCGCCAAGTCGCGCTCGGAGGTCTACCTGGACGGCGTCCTGGAGGAGGGGCACGTGCTGACCGTCGAGCCGGGCCTGTACCTCCAGCCGGACGACCTGACGCTGCCCGAGGAGCTGCGCGGCATCGGCATCCGCATCGAGGACGACCTCGTGGTCACCGCCGACGGGGCCACGCTGATGTCCTCGGCGCTCCCCCGTCACCCGGACGAGATCGAGTCCTGGATGGCCGCCCTGCTGTGACGGAGCGGTCGCGTTTCGTACCCGGTTGACAAGGTGTGATCTGGCTCTCCTACCTTTCGCGCAAATTACCGCCGAAGCATGGCCTACTGGACAACCCGTCAGTAAGGTTGCCAATTCGTAGGCGGCGGAGGTGGCGATGGCCTGGTCCGGGTACGTCGGACGCCGTGCCGGCGCGGCCCTCGGCCAGGTCGGTGACCTGTTCGTCATCGTGCTGGAGGGCCTGCGCCGGAGCTGGGACGTCAGGCGCTGGTGGTGGGAGTTCGTCGACCAGTGCTGGTTCCTGGCCCGCGTCACCAGCGTCCCCGTGCTGCTGGTCGCCCTGCCCCTGGGCGCCACCGTGGCCTTGCAGGTGGGCGAGCTGGCCCGGCAGCTCGGCGCCGGCTCGGCCACCGGCAGCGCCGTCTTCGTCGGCCTCATCCGCGAGGTGGCGCCGCTGGCCAGCGCGCTGCTGATCTCCGGCGCCGGCGGCAGCGCGATGACCTCCGACATCGGCGCGCGCCACATCCGCGACGAGCTGAGCGCGATGGAGGTCATGTCGGTCAACCCGATCCATCGCCTGGTCACCCCGCGCATGTGGGCCGCCAGCACGGTCGCGGTGTGCCTGTGCCCGCTGGTCATCGTGGCGGGCGCGGCCGGCGGCTACTTCTTCAACGTGGTCGTGCAGGGCGTCACGCCGGGCGCGTACTTCGACGGGGCGCTGTCCCTGGTCGTCGCCTCCGACCTGTACGTGACGCTGTTCAAGGCGTGGATCTTCGGGTTCGTCGCGGCGGGCGTGGCCTGCTGGAAGGGCATGACGTGCGCGGCCAGCCCGGTCGGGGTGGGCCGGGCGGTCAACCAGGCGACCGTGGTGACGTTCATGCTGGTGTTCACGTTCAACTACGTGATCTCGGCCGTGTACTTCCTGGCCTACCCGCCGAGGTCGCTCTGATGACGACCCGGACCGCCGGCCTCAGGATCGCCCTCAGGGGGCGGGACGCCGCCGAGCGGTTCGCGTCGCTGGCCGACTGGCCGCTGTTCGTGTGGAAGGTGCTGCTCTACTCGGTCCGCGACGTCGTGCTGCGGCTGAAGTACGCCAAGGTCGTCGTCCGGCAGGTCAGCGACGTCGTGGTGGGCGTGGGCGCGACCGTCATCGGCGGCGGCATGATCTTCGTGGTGTTCACGATGGCGTTCGTCGTGGGCGCCACCGTGGGGCTGCAGGGCTACCAGGGGCTGCAGGCCATCGGCGCGGAGTCGTTCATGGGGCTGGTCGGCAGCTTCGCCAACGTCCGCGAGATCACCCCGATCATCGCGGCCACGGCGCTGGCGGCGCAGGTCGGCTCGTCGTTCACGGCGGAGCTGGGCGCGATGCGAATCTCCGACGAGATCGACGCGCTGGAGGTGATGGGCATCAACGCCTTCACCTACCTGATCTGCACCCGGGTGGTGGCCGCGCTGCTGGCGCTGGTGCCGATCTACCTCATCGCGCTGTTCGCCAGCTTCTTCGCCACCCGGCTGATGTGCACGATGTTGTTCGGGCTCGCGCCCGGCGTCTACGACTACTACTTCTACCTGTACCTGCCGGTCAGCGACATCGCGTTCAGCGTCGCCAAGGTCGCCGTGTTCGCCTTCGCCGTCATCGTGATCCACTGCTTCCACGGCTTCAACGCCACCGGCGGGCCGGTGGGCGTGGGGGTCGCGGCGGGCCGGGCCATCCGCCAGTCGATCGTCACGATCGTGCTGCTCAACCTGCTGCTGTCGTACCTGTTCTGGGGCGGCGGCGGCAACATACCGCTGACGGGGTGAGCAGGTGGGCCGAGCCGATCTTCCCCTCGCCGCCCGGATGGGCATCGCGCTGGCCGTGCTGGCCGTCTTCGCCGCCGCCGCCCTGTACGCCGTACGCGCCGCCACCGAGGTCCCCGGCACCCGGATCGACGCCGTGTTCGGACGCGCCGGTCAGGGCCTCGACGCCGGCTCCCCCGTCAAGATCCGCGGCGTCACGGTGGGCGAGGTGACGAACCTGTCGCTGGACGCCAGAGGCCGGGCCGTGGTCACCATGCACGTCACCGCCAGGATCCCCAGGAGCACGGTCGCCTCCGTGGAGCCGGCGTCGGTGTTCGGCCCCAAGTTCGTCGGCCTGGAGCCGGGCTCCGGCGAGAGCACCGGCCCCTACCTGGCCTCCGGCGCGCTCATCACCGAAACCCGCGACCCGCTCGACCTGTCCGACACGCTCGGCGACGCCTACCGCGGCCTGGACGCGGTCGATCCGCGCGAGGTCACGGTCATCGTGCACACCCTGGCCAAGGGGCTGGAGGGCCAGGGCAGGGACCTGCGCGAGCTGATCGGCGACGCCGGCGCCGTCGTGGACGTGGCCCACCGCCAGCGGGAGCGGGCCCGGCGGTTCCTGCACGACGCGGCCCTGCTCGGCACCTCGCTGTCGGACAAGGGCGACGAACTGGTCTCCATCTCCTCCGACGTCAACGTCATCACGCCCGGCCTGCTGGAGCGGGCCGACAAGGTGCGCGTCCTGCTGGAGGAGATCGACTCCGTCTCCGGCCAGGTCACGCACGGCCTGGCCAAGCACCGGCAGAACCTGCGGGCCGGCGTGCACTCCGGCGAACGGGTGGCCGCGCTCATCTACGCCCAGCTCGGCCTGGCCGGCGACGGCGTGCGCGGCCTGAACACGCTGGTGGACCTGCTCAACGAGCTGATCGAGGCGCCCGGCCCCGGCGACAGCCGCCAGCTCCAGGTGGAGGCGTTCGTGGCCACCGACGTCTGCGAGCTGATCGTCGGCGCCTGCGGACCGACCGACGGGAGGCGCTGAGGCATGGAACGCGTCCGGCGGCGGTGGACGTTCGTCCGCTTCGTGCTGTTCATCGGCCTGACCGTGTCGCTGATCGTGTTCATCGCCGTGCAGGTCGCTCGGGTGAACACGGGCGGCGGCTACCGGCTGAGCGCCGTGTTCGACGACGTGTCGGGGCTGGTCGAGGGAGACGAGGTGAAGATCGCCGGCGCGCCGGTCGGCCAGGTGCACACCATCAGGGTCGTGGACGGCCGGGCCGAGGTGACCATGGAAGTGCAGGACGCGGTCAGGGTGCCGGCCGACACCGAGGCGGCCGTCCGCTGGCGCAACGCCATCGGCCAGCGGGTGATCTACCTGCTGCCCGGCACCGCGCGCGACCGGCTGGCGCCCGGGGCGCGCATCACCCGCACCTCCTCGGTCGTCGACATCGGCCAACTGGTCAGCGACCTCGGCCCGCTCACCCGCAGCCTCGACCCCGAGCAGATCAACCAGCTCCTGACCGCCGCCGCCACCTCGCTCAAGGGCAACGAGCGCGAGATCCCGCGCCTGCTCGATAACGTGGACGCCATCACCACCACGGTCAGCGAGCGCAGACGGACCATCCGGCGGCTCCTGGAGGACTACGCCACCGTCACCGGCGTGGTCGCCAAGCGGGACAAGCAGATCGAGCGGCTCGTGGACAACCTCGTCACCCTGTCGGAGGCGTTCGCCGACAACCGGCGGCTGGTGGACGACGCGCTGGTGGAGCTGTCGGCCACCTTCCGCACCTCCGACGAGGTGCTCGGCAGGAACGCCGGCGAGCTGGGCCGGCTGGTGGACAACCTGGCCGGGCTGACCGGCGGGATCAGGCGGCACGTGAGCGAGGTGGACAAGGTCGTCAGGACGTTCCCGCCGCTGTTCGAGCGGGCGTACTCGTCGGTCAACCGGGGGCACTACTTCATCACCGCGGTCCCCTGCGTGGCGCTGAACGCCGCGCCCTGCCCGTACGGGATGCAGACGCCGCCGCCGCTGCGCAACCTGCGCGTGCGCAGCGAGAAGGACCTCAGGAAGCTGCTGGTGGGCCGGTGATGGCGGTCAAGTCCTTCCGCGACAGGAACAAGCACCTCGTCGGCCTGGCGTCCCTGGCGACGCTGGCGGCGGTCCTCGTGGCCACGTTCCTGGTCGGCAACCTCGGGCTGTTCGAGGGCGGGTACACCGTGTCGGGCGTGTTCGCCGACTCCGGCGGGCTGCGCACCGGCAACGACGTCCGGGTGGCCGGGGTGCGGGTGGGCAAGGTCACGGAGGTGCGCGCCGACTACGGCCAGGGCCACGTGGTCGTCACGTGGCGGGTGGACGACGGCGTCCGGCTCGGCCGCTCCACGCGCGCCGACATCGCCCTGTCCAACCTGCTCGGCGGCCGGTACGTCAAGCTCAGCGGCGCGGTCGCGCCCCCGTACCTCGACCAGCTCCCCGAGGCCCGGCGGCGCATCCCGGCCGAGCGCACCGGCGTGCCCACGCTGATCAACGACGCCGTCAAGGACGCGACCCGGCTGGTCGAGCGGCTCGACACCGACGCCGTGGACGACCTGCTCACCGAGCTGGGCAAGATGGACACCTTCCAGCAGGGCCGCGTCACCCGCCTGCTGGACAACATCGGCGACCTGTCGGAGACCATCAGCGACAGCGAGCCGCAGCTCCAGCGGCTGCTCGACAACGGCACGAAGGTCATGGACGTCCTGGAGCAGAAGGACGCGCAGCTCGGACGGCTCATCGACGCGGTCGAGATCATGCTGACCGAGCTGCGCGGGCGCCGCGACGAGCTGCGCACGATCCTCGGCGACGGCAGCGACCTCGTGCGGAGCACGACCCGGCTGATCACCGAGCACGAGAACACCCTCGTGCAGGTCCTGGACGACACCTCGGCCATCACCACCCGGCTCAGCGGCAGCGGCGAGCGGCTCAACTCGCTGCTGGCGTGGGCGGGGCCGACGTTCTCCGGGCTGGCCACGATGGGCGGACAGGGGCCGTGGCTGGAGGCCATCGCCACCGGCCTCGGGCCGATCAACCCGGAGGTGCTGGCCGCCATCGCCAAGGACCGGGGAGGCGACCGATGAGACGGCTCACGGCGGTGCTGCTGGCCTGGGTGCTGCTCGCGTCCGCGTGCTCGGCCCCGGGAACCGGCCCGTACCGGCTGGTGGCGATCTTCGAACAGGCGCCCTCCCTGTACGAGGAGGCGCGGGTGAAGGTGATGGGCCTGGACGCCGGGTACGTGGACCGGATCCGGATCGCCGGCGACAAGGTGCGGGTGGAACTGCGGATCGACGCGCGGGTGCCGCTGCCGGCCGACGTCAAGGCCGTGGTCGCGCCGCAGAACACGCTCGGCGAGCGCAACGTCGTGCTCTACCCGCCGTGGACGCCCGGCAAGAGCCGCGTCCGGCCCGGCTCGACGATCCCGCTGGAGCGCACCGACCTGCCGGTGGAGATCGACGAGGCGCTCGACGCGTTCACCGAGCTGACCGACGCGCTCGACGACGACCAGCTCGGCAAGGTGGCCGGCGACCTGGCCGACGGGGTCAGGGGACACGGCAGGACGATCAACAACGCCCTCGCCGACACCTCCGAGCTCACCGGCGTGCTGGCCAAGCAGGACCAGCAGCTCGTGGACCTGGCCGAGGGCCTCAACAAGCTGGCCACCAGCCTCAACAAGCGCGAGAGCCAGGTGACCGGCGCCGTCGACGCCTTCTCCGAGGCCGCCGCCATCCTCGCGGACGAGCGGCGGCGGCTGCGCGGCTTCGTCTCGTCCATGGCCGGGTTCGTCCGGCGCGGCGACGTGATCATCGAGCAGTACGCGAAGCGGCTGCCCCAGGCCGCGACCACGCTGGCCGAGCTGGTGCTGACGGTCCGGGCCAACAGCGCGGCCACCGCGCGGGCGGTCAAGGGCGCGGCCGACTTCGCCGACGTGCTGATCGACTCCTGGGACCGGAAACAGCACGTGCTGAAGATCCGCGTCGTGCTGAACGCGATGACCAGGGCCTGGCTGACACCCCTGTTCGACGCGCTGAACCTGGGCGAGGTGCCGTGCCTGCCCGGCGGGCTGAGCAACTGCCCCTTCGAACGGCGGAGGGACACACGATGATCGCACGGCTGGCCGCAGGGGCGGCGGCACTGGCCCTGACCGCGGCCTGCTCGCTGCAGACGCTCGGCGCGACCACCGGCGACCTGACCCTGCACGCCGTCTTCGACGACGTCCAGAGCCTGGTGGCCGGGCACAGCGTGCAGATCTCCGACGTGCGGGTCGGCACCGTCACCGGCATCCGCCTGGACGGCTACCGGGCCAGGGTCACCATGTCGGTCCAGTCCGCGCACCGGGTGCCCGAGGGCAGTACCGCCACCGTGGCCAAGACGTCCGTGCTGGGCGAGAACTACGTCCAGCTCACCCCGCCGCCGGGCAAGGACCTGGCCGCGGGGCCGTACCTCAAGGACGGGGCCACGATCTCCGAGACGTCCGTGGAGCCGGACATCGAGCAGGTCACCGCCAAGGCCGGGCCGCTCATCGAGGCGCTCGGCGCGCAGGACGTCAACGCCGTCCTCGACGCGGCCTCGACCGCCTTCGCCGGGCAGGGCGACACGGTGAACCGGCTGATCAGGCAGACCGCCGAGGTCACCGACGCCTACGCCGCCGCCCGCCGCGACCTCGGCACCTCCATCGACGCCCTGGCCCGGCTCGGCGACGACCTCGCCGAGGGCAGCGCGGAACTGGACCGGCTGCCGGGCACGCTGGCCGCGGCCACCGAACGCCTCGCCCACGGGCGCGGGCACGTCAAGAAGACCATCGTCGCCCTGACCAAGCTCGCCGAGCAGGCCAACCTCACCGTCTACCCGCGCCACGCGCGGCGGCTGCGCACGCTGCTGCGCGAACTGGAGGCCGTCTCGACGTCCATGCAGCGGGGCAAGGAGGACCTCAAGGCGCTGGTGGCCGAACTGCAGGCGTTCATCGACACGCCGCCGATCACCGTGAACGGGCAGGTGCTGATCTACGTGTGGCTGAAGGGCCTGTTGCCGTCCGTGCGCGGGACCCCCGTGCGCCGGCCGGGCGGGGACTTCGGCCTGCTGCTGGAGCCGCCGCGATGAGACACCGCATCTACCTGAACATCGGCTTCTTCGTGCTGCTGGGGGTCGTCATGACCGTCTGGGCGTTCAGCACGATCATCCGGCTGGACGCGGTGGAGCGGCCGTACCGGGTCTCGGCCGAGTTCGTCTCCTCCCCCGGGCTGATCCGCGGGTTCGACGTGGCGTACCTGGGGGTCCGGGTCGGCCGGATCGGCGACGTCCGGCTCGCGCCCGGCAGGATCGTCGTGGTGCTGGACATCGACCGGGAGATCCGGCTGCCGAAGGGCGTCACGGCCGAGGTGCGCCGCCGCTCGGCCATCGGGGAGCCGTACGTGGCGCTCTCGCCGCCCGCCACCGGCGTCACCGGGCCCGCCCTCGCCGCCGGCGACACGATCCCGCTGGCCAGGACGACGGTCCCGCTCGACTACAAGAAGCTGTTCGAAGGGGTTGGCAAGCTGCTGAACGCGATCCCGCCCGAGGACGCCGAGACCGTCGTGCACGAACTGGCCGTCGCCCTCGACGGGCGGGCGCCCTCGATCAGGAACATCATCGACGACGCGCACTCTCTGACCGGCACCCTCGCCGACCACACCGAACTGCTCGACGACCTGTCGGTGCAGCTCACCCGGCTCACGCACACGCTGGCCGGCAGACGCGGCGAACTGGCCTCCGGCATCTCGGACCTGAGCACGGTGACGGCGGCGCTGCGGGAGTCCCGCGCCGACCTGAACGCCTTCCTCGACCAGGGGCCCGGCGTGTTCGGGCAGCTCGACGCGGCTGTACGGGCGTCGCGGCCGGGCTTCTCGTGCCTGCTGACGGCGACCGGGCTGCCGCATCAGCCCGTCTTCTCGGCCGCCACCGAGCGGAACGTGCACCGCCTGCTGAGCATCGTGCCGACCGCGCTCAGCCTCGCCGACGACATCACCGACCGGCGCGGCGACACGGTGTACGGGAAGGCGGCGTTCGTCTTCAGCGTGCCGGGCGGGCCGACGCCGGCCGAGGAGTACGCCGGGGCTCTCGGGGCGCCGTCGGTGCCCCGGCCGCGCTCGTGCCCGGACCGCGCGCCCGAACCGGACGCCGCCTCCCGCGCCTCCTCCCGCGCCTCCTCCCGCGCCTCCTCCGATGCCGATGCCGACACCGACACCGGCGCCAGGCCGTCCGACC
>NZ_SSXE01000108.1 GCF_021699195.1 Nonomuraea sp. MG754425
GGTGGGCGATGGTGCTCGGCGGCCATCTGGGACCCGGTGGTCAGCGCCGCCTCGTCATCGACCCCGGCCCCCGCCCCCTGATGCTCCAGGAGCGAGAACAGCACCTCGGCCGCCGTGGGCCGGTCCTCGGCCCGCTTGCGCAGGCATGCCCGTACGACCGACCGCAGATCGTCGGGCAGCACCGACAGGTCGGGCTCCTCGTTGATCACCCGGTAGATGACCGCGGGCAGGCTGTCCTGGCCGAACGCGGGCCGCCCCGTGGCGGCGTACAGCATGGTCAGGGCCCAGCTGAACATGTCGCTGGGCGGCCCGACCCGCTCGGCCGAGATTTGCTCGGGCGACATGTACGCGGGCGTCCCCACGACTCCGCTGCTGATCGTCATGGCCGAGTCGAGCGCCCGCGCGATGCCGAAGTCGATCACCCGCGGCCCGTCGGTCCCGAGCAGCACGTTGCTGGGCTTGAAGTCCCTGTGGACGATGCCCGCGCGGTGGATGGCCGCCAGCGCGGTCACCGTGCCGACCGCCAGCCGGTGGAGCGCCCCGCCCTCCCTCGGCCCCGCCCGCTGCACGACCACCTGTAATGACACCCCGTCCACGAGCTCGCTGACGATGTACGGGTGCTCTCCGTCCATGTTCGCCCCGAGCACCTGGGCGGTGCAGAACGGGGCGACCCGGCGCGCGGCGGCCACCTCGCGCAGGAAGCGCTCGGTGTCCAGGCCGGGTTTGTCCAGCCAGGTGTTCAGCAGCTTGATCGCGACGAGCCGCCCGTCCGGCGACTCGCCCTTGTAGACGATTCCCTGCGCCCCCTTGCCGAGACGCCCGAGCAGCCGATAGTCGCCCAGCATGGACGGATCACCGGACTGCAAGGGGTGCGTTTCCGGCACCTGCTTCTCCCCCTTGTGCTTGACCCCCGAGCGTGATGAATCACCGCGGACACCCGCAAGCCATCCCAGATCACGAAAGATCATCGCTCTTTGCGAAAAAATTGCCCTACGCAATAATCCTGGAGAAGATCGGGGATTTCCACACCGTAGGGGGAGCCATCACATGCGCAGAAGCCTCAGCCTGTCCTTAGCCGGTGGACTGGCCGCCGCCGCCCTGGCCGCGCCCGCCCAGGCTAGCGCCACGACAGTGACGGCGCCGGCCGCCGCGACCAGGGCCGCGGCCGTCACCGCCGCGCCGTTCTCGAACTTCAAGATCTCGGTCAAGCACTCCAGGACCACCAAGCGCGGCGGGAAGATCACCTACTACGTCAAGGCCAAGAACCTCGGCCCGCACTACGCCGACTACTACTTCATCGGCGGCCAGGTGCCCAGCGGCGTCAAGCCCACCCTGCGCTGGGGCGGCCCCAAGGGTACCAAGTGCGAGTGGTCGGGCCGCTGGTTCTGGTGCTGGGGGCCGATGGCGCTGAGCAAGGGCAAGACCGACTGGCTGAACTTCCAGGTCACGCTGAAGAGCGGCACCAAGGGCACGGCCACCGCCCGCGTCGGCGTGCTCTCGTTCGACGTCGACCAGGGCATGGAGAACATGAGCCAGGACGAGCTCAAGCGCCTGGGCATCAAGCACCACTACGACCTCAAGACGGCCAGGACGCGCATCGTCACGCCGCCGCGCAACCCGGGCAGGGGCTGGACGCCGCCGCCTCCGGTGCAGAACTACAACCCGCCCGCCGGCCACGAGGAGTCGAACAAGAAGAAGGACACCTGAGCCGTGGCCTGACGCGTCTCAGCCCAGGCCGTGGCGTACGGCGTACAGCGCGGCCTGGGTGCGGTCCTGGACTCCCAGCTTCATCAGCACGTTGGAGACGTGTGTCTTGACCGTCTTCTCCGCGACGGTCAGGCTCCGCGCGATCTCCCTGTTGGAGCGGCCGGCCGCGAGCAGCGCGAGCACCTCGCGCTCGCGCTCGGTCAGCGGCACCGGCGCGGGCGCGGCCCCGGCCGTGGGGGCCGCCAGCATCGCCTCCGCCGCCTCGGGGGCCAGCAGCACCTGCCCGCCGTGCACCGCGCGGACGGCCTGGACGAGCGCCGGCGGATCGACATCCTTGTAGAGGAACCCGGCGGCGCCCGCCCGCATCGCGGGGCCGACGTCGGAGGGGTCGCTCACCGAGGTCAGCACCACGATCCTGGTCGTGGCCCCGGACAGCCGCTCGAGCGCGCCGAGCCCGTCCATGACCGGCATCTTCAGGTCGAGCAGCAGCACGTCGGGGGCCAGTTCGCCGACCAGCTCGACCGCCTGCGCGCCGTCGGCCGCCTCGCCGACGACGGTGATGTCGTCCTGGAGGTCGAGGAACGTCCGCAGGCCCTGCCGGACCACCGGATGATCGTCGGCGATCAGCACCCGGATCACACGCCCACCTCCACGCGTACGGTGGTCCCGCCGCCGGGCACCGATTCCACGGACATCTCTCCCCCGACGGACTCGGCCCTGTCGCGCATCGACACCAGGCCGAGCCCGCGTGACTCCGTCTGCTCGAAGCCGTCTCCGTCGTCCCGCACGGACAGCGTCAGCCGGCTTCCCGCGAACGCCAGGCTCACGGAGACCGTTCCGGCCCCGGAGTGGCGCAGCGCGTTGTGCAGCGCCTCCTGCGCCACCCGCAGCACCGCCACCTCGACCGCCGGGTCGAGCGCGGGCAGCTCGGCGCACTCGAACGTGACCTGGGCCGGGTGCAGCCGGTCGAGCATGCGCACGTGCTTGCGCAGCGTCTCGGCGAGCCCGTGGTGGTCGAGTTCGGCGGGACGCAGCTCGACGATCACCGCCCGCAGCTCCGACAGCGCCTCCCCGGCCAGCCGCTGCACCCGGTCCAGCTCGGCGGCGGCCTGCTCTGGGGCCTTGTCCAGCATCGTCGCCGCGGCCTGCGCGGTCAGCCGCAGCGAGAACAGCTTCTGGGTGACGGCGTCGTGCAGCTCCCTGGCCATGCGGTTGCGCTCCTCCAGCATGGCCAGCTCGCGCCCGCGCTCGTAGAGCCTGGCGTTGATCAGCGCGATGGCGGCGTGCGCGGCGAACAGCGTGAGCAGTTCCTGGTCCTCGCGCGTGAAGCCGCCGCAGGTGCGCTTGTTGGCCAGGAAGATGATGCCGAGCACGCGCTCGCCGTCGCGGATCGGCACCCCCAGGAAGTCCTTCATCACCGGGTGCGCCTTCGGCCACCACTCGAACCTGGGGTCCGCGCGCAGGTCGGGCAGCCTGACCGGGGTGCCGTCGCGGAGCATCGCGCCGAGCATGCCGTGCTGCCTGGGCAGCGGGCCGATCGCGTCCCACTGCTTGTCGGTGAGGCCCTCGGCGACGAACTCGGCGAACGAGCCGTCGTCGTCGGGCACGCCGAGCGCGGCGTAGCGGGCGTCGAGCAGCCGCTGCGCGGAGCGTACGATGACCTGCAGCACCTCGCGGACCGACAGGTGGCGGGTGACCGCGAGCACCGCGGAGCTCACCGCCTGCAGGATCTCGTCTCGGTCGGAGGTCACGGCCCCACTCTATGGGCCTTGCGGCCCCGCACCGCTGGTCCTAGGACGATGTGCCCAGGTGGAGCGGGCCCTGCGCCCGATGTCCCGCGCGCGTTCCGTTCCTAGCGTCGGATACATGACGAACACCGCGATCATCACCGGCGCCTCCCGTGGACTCGGCCTCGCCCTGGCCAGATCGCTGGCGGGCGCGGGCTGGAACCTCGTGCTCACCGCCCGCGGGGCCCGCGAGCTCCGGCGGGCCGCCGACGAACTGGGCGCGACCGCGATCCCGGGCGACGTGACGGACCCGGCGCACGTGCGCCGGCTGGCCGAGGCGGCGCCCGAGCTGGACCTGCTGGTCAACAACGCCAGCGACCTGGGCGTGACGCCGCTGCCGCCGCTGGCGGGCTACCCGCTGGAGGCGTTCAGGGTGCTGCTGGAGACGAACGTGACCGCTCCGCTGGCTCTCGTCCAGGCGACGTTGCCGGCGCTGCGCGCCTCCCGGGGCGCGGTCGTGAACATCACCTCCGACGCCGCGACCGGCCCGTACGAGGGCTGGGGCGGCTACGGCGCCACCAAAGCCGCGCTGGAGCAACTGTCCAACGTGCTGTCCGCCGAGGAGCCCGAGCTGCGCGTCTGGTGGGTCGATCCGGGCGAGATGAACACCCGCATGCTCGCGGACGCGGTCGGCGAGCAGGAAGCCGCGTCCGCCACGGACCCGGCCAAGGTGGCGACGGCGCTCGTCGAGCTGGTCGGCTCCCGTCCGGCGAGCGGGAAGGTGAGCCTGCAATGACCGCCGCACTGGACTTCCCGCTGCCGCCCGGCCTGTCGGCCCACGAGCCGCCGGAGGCGCGGGGCATGGCCAGGGACGCGGTGCGCCTGATGGTCTCGCGCGGCACGGAGGAGCCGGCTCACCACCACTTCAGCGAGTTGGCCGGCCTGCTCGACCCCGGCGACCTGATCGTGGTGAACAACTCGGCGACCCTGCCCGCGGCCGTCCGGCTGGACCGGCTGGCCGTGCACTTCTCGACCGCCAGGCCGGACGGCACGTGGCTGGTGGAGCTGCGCCGGCGTACCCGCAACGGGTCGGAGCCGTACGGCGGCGGCGAGCCGGGCGAGTGGCTGCCGATGCCGGGACGGGCGACGTTGCGGCTGGTCGGCCGGGAGACGCCGCGGTTGTGGCGGGCGGTGCTCGACCGGGACGTGGAGGCGTACCTGCGGGCGCACGGGGTGCCGATCCGGTACTCGTACGTGGAGCGGGACTGGCCGATCGAGGCGTACCAGACCGTGTTCGCGACCGTGCCGGGGAGCGCGGAGATGCCGAGCGCGGCGCGGCCGTTCACCGTCGAGCTGGTGACGGCGCTGGTGGCCCGGGGGATCGGGATCGCGCCGATCACGCTGCACACGGGGGTGGCCTCGCCGGAGAAGGACGAGCCACCGTACGCCGAACGGTACGAGGTGCCGGCGGCCACGGCCCGGCTGGTCAACCTGACCAGGGAGAACGGCGGCCGGGTGGTCGCGGCGGGCACCACCGTCGTCCGGGCTCTGGAGACCGCCGCGGGTGACGGCGGGCGGGTCGCCGCGGCGGAGGGCTGGACCACGCACGTCGTCACCCCCGAGAGCGGGGTGCGGGCGGTCACGGGGTTGATCACCGGCCTGCACGAGCCGCGGTCGAGCCATCTGCTCATGCTGAGCGCGATCGCGGGGGAGGCGGTGCTGGCGCGCGCGTACCAGGAAGCGTTGCGAAAGGGATATCTGTGGCACGAGTTCGGCGACACGCACCTGATTCTGAAGTAATAGACTTTACGAAGATTTTGCGTTTGTGATAGGAAAAGCCGACATTTACGGGGGCCTGGTTCTGTGACGTCCCCGTTTCCCTTCGTTACCGGAGACGTTGAATGCGCAACTCCCTCACCAAGGTCGCCGCGCTGGCAATTGCGGCAGGCGCCCTGCTCCTGCCGGCCGTTCCCGCCGCGGCCGGCACCACCACGGCCACCGCGGCCACCATGGCCGAGCCTTTCTCCGCCTTCGACGTGAAGGTGAAGGCGCCCAAGACGGCCAAGCCCGGCGGCAAGATCAAGTACACGATCAGCGCCACCAACAAGGGCCCGCACTACGCCGACGCCTGGTTCATCGGCGGCGAGTTCCCGAAGGGCATGGACCTGCGGCGCATTAACTACACTCCCCCCGTCAAGGACACCGAGTGCTTCCTCGACGGGCGTGCCTTCTACTGCTACGTGCCCGCGATCGTGGAAAAGGGTGACACCGTCACCATGACCTTCTCCGGGAAGCTTACGAAGCAGGCCAAGGGCACCCAGACGGCGACGCTCGGCGTGGTCTCGTACAACTACGACCAGGGCATGGAGGACATGAGCAAGGAAGAGCTCGACCGGCTCGGCGTCCCCCAGTACGCCTTCGCCAAGACGGTCAAGACCAAGATCGCTCGCTAGCCCGGCGAACCCTGCGCCCGCACCCGAATGCCCGACCTGCTTCACGAGCATCGGACCGGGCGCAGTACCGTGGGGGGATGTGGACCAGCGCACCCTCCTGATCACACTGACCGGCCCTGACCGCCCGGGCGTCACCTCCCGTCTTTTCTCCGTGCTGTCACGCTTTCCGGTGACCGTCGCGGACATCGAACAGGTCGTCATCCGAGGCCGGCTCACGCTCGGCGTGCTCGTCGCGTACTCGGGCGGCCCGCCGAGCGGCACCGGCACCACCCTCGGCGCCATGTGGACCGCCGTCGAACGCGTGGCCGAAGACCTCGGCATGGAGGTGGAGCTCTCCACCGGGTCGCAGGCCAAGGAGAAGCGCCGCCGCGGCCGCCTGTCGGTCAGCGTGCTCGGCGCCACCCTGCAACCGGCCGCCATCGCGGGCATCGCCGGCCGCATCGCCGCCGCCGGCGCGAACATCGACCGCATCGAACGCCTCGCCCAGTGGCCCGTCACCTGCATCGAGCTGTCCGTCTCCGGCGCCGACCCCGACGCGCTGCGCGTGGAACTGGCCGCCGAGGCCGCCGCGCAGGAGGTGGACGTGGCCGTGCAGCGCACCGGCCTGTCGCGGCGGGCCAAGCGGCTGATCGTCATGGACGTCGACTCCACCCTCATCCAGGGCGAGGTCATCGAACTGCTCGCGGCGCACGCCGGCTGCCTCGACGAGGTCGCCCGGGTCACCGAGGAGGCCATGCGCGGCGAACTCGACTTCGCCGAGTCGCTCAAGCGCCGGGTGGCCCTGCTCGAAGGGCTGCCGGCCGAGGTGTTCGAGCAGGTGCGCAAGGAGGTCGTGCTCACGCCCGGCGCCCGTACGCTGGTGCGCACGCTCAAGCGGCTCGACTACCGCTTCGCCATCGTCAGCGGCGGGTTCACCCAGATCACCGACGGCCTCGTGGAGGAGCTGGGCATCGACTACTCGGCGGCGAACGTCCTCGAAGTGGTGGACGGCAAGCTCACCGGGCGTGTCGTGGGCGAGATCGTCGACCGGCCCGGCAAGGCGCGGGCCCTGGAGCGCTTCGCGCGCGAGGCCCGCCTGCCGATCTCCCAGACCGTGGCCATCGGCGACGGGGCCAACGACCTCGACATGATCGCCGCCGCCGGGCTCGGGATCGCGTTCAACGCCAAGCCCGTGGTGCGGCAGGCGGCCGACACCGCGGTCAACACGCCGTACCTCGACTCGATCCTCTACCTGCTGGGCATCACCCGGGACGAGGTGGAGGCCGCGGACGCCGAGGACGGCGTGCTCACGACCCTTTAGACGCGCTCACTGCTCCTTGGGGTCCCAGCGCGTGACGAGGCTCCCCTGGCCCGGCCAGAGGTCCTCCCACGGGGAGTCCACCCGGATGACCGCGAACGCTCCCGGCCTGAACACGTAGTCGCCGCCGGCCAGCTCCAGCGCCAGCTCGTGCACGCCGGGGTTGTG
Source organism: Nonomuraea sp. MG754425 (assembly GCF_021699195.1). Classification (GTDB taxonomy): domain Bacteria; phylum Actinomycetota; class Actinomycetes; order Streptosporangiales; family Streptosporangiaceae; genus Nonomuraea. Next base: position 7,353 of record NZ_SSXE01000108.1, read on the forward strand.
ACCGCACAGCACCACCGTGCCCAGGCCGGGGTCGGCGCGGTGGACGAGCTCCAGCAGCTCCTCCGGGTACGCCTCGTAGATGTCGCGCTCGTAGCTGATCTCCATCTCGGGGAAGGCCAGCTCGGCGGTGCGCCTGGTCCTGAGCGCCGGCGAGCAGAGCACCGCGTCCGGGGTCAGCCCGGCCGCCCTGATCTCGTCGCCGACCCGCTTGGCGTCCCGCTCGCCCCGATCCGTCAGGGGTCGCTCGCGGTCGGCCAGGCCGGGGACGTGGGCGGCCTTCGCATGCCGCAGCACGATCAAGGTACGCACGAGATCACCCCGTCTTCGAGGCCCAGACGGACAGCCCGATGATCACGGCGAGGATCGCGACCATCGCCAGGAGAATCAGGCCCAGGGTCTTTCCGCCGCTGGGCCGGTTGTCGTCGTTCACGCGCCCAGTGTCCCATTTCGGGGGCGCGGGTACCGCGACAGGTGCCTGCTGACGGCGGCCCGGCGGAACGAGGACGCGCCCGTCCCCCGCGATGGGGAACGGGCGCGCCCGTCCGGCTTACCGCGTCGTCAGGACGCGACGGGCTCGGGGTCGCGGTTGTTGTTGTTGTTGCTGGCCGGCTCGTTGGTCGCCGACCGCCGCTTGGACACGATGATCGCGCCGACCACCACGGCCACCGCGAACACCGTGATGCCGATGCGCAGGACCGGGTCTCCCGCGTACAGCACCACCGCGGGCGCCACCAGCAGCGCCACCAGGTTCATCACCTTGATCAGCGGGTTGATGGCCGGGCCCGCCGTGTCCTTGAACGGGTCGCCGACCGTGTCGCCGATGACCGTGGCGGCGTGCGCCTCGGAGCCCTTGCCGCCGTGGTGACCGTCCTCGACGAGCTTCTTGGCGTTGTCCCAGGCGCCGCCCGAGTTGGACAGGAAGACGGCCATCAGCGTGCCGCAGGCGATGGCCCCGGCCAGGAACGCGCCGAGCGGCGCGTAGCCGAGCGCGAACCCGACCGCGATCGGCGTCATGACCGCCAGCAGGCCGGGCGTGGCCAGCTCGCGGAGCGAGTCGCGGGTGCAGATGTCCACGACGCGGCCGTACTCTGGCAGTTCGGTGCCGTCCATGATGCCGGGCTTGTTGCGGAACTGGTCGCGCACCTCGAAGACCACCCGCATCGCGGCCCGTCCGACGGCCATGATGGCCAGCCCGGAGAACAGGAACACGACCGCGGCCCCGATGATCAGCCCGACCAGGACGTTCGGCTGGTCGATGCCGAGCGAGAACGTCGCCGACTGCGGCAGCACTCCCTCCACGGCCGTCCGGAACGCGCCGAACAGCGCCGTGGCCGCCAGCACGGCCGTGGCGATGGCGATGCCCTTGGTGATCGCCTTCGTCGTGTTGCCGACCGCGTCGAGGCTGGTCAGCACGCGGGCGCCCTCACCCTCGACGTCGCCGGACATCTCCGCGATGCCCTGGGCGTTGTCGGAAACCGGGCCGAAGGTGTCCATGGAGACGATGACGCCGACCGTGGTCAGCAGGCCGGTGCCCGCCAGCGCGACCGCGAACAGCGCGATCGTCACGTTCCCGAAGCCGAGCAGGAACGCGCCGTAGACCGCGCCGCCGATGATCAGCGCCGAGTACACCGCGGACTCCAGGCCGACGCTGATGCCGGACAGGATGACCGTGGCGGGACCGGTGACCGAGCTCTCGACGATCTCCCGGACGGGGCGGCGGTTGGTCTCGGTGAAGTACCCGGTGAGCAACTGGATGGCGCTGGCCAGCACCAGGCCGATGAGCACCGCGCCGATCGCGATGAGGCGCGGGTCGGCGTCGAAGTTCGTGATGGTGGAGCCGCTCAGCCCGCTGAAGCTGCTCGGCAGGTACCAGAACGCCGCCGCCGTCACCAGGACCGCCGAGATGCCGGCCGAGATGAAGAAGCTGCGGTTGATCGCGGCCATGCCGTTGCGGTCGCGGTCGCGCAGCCTGGTGACGAAGATGCCGATGATCGCGGTGATCACACCGATCATCGGGACGATGAGGGGGAAGACCAGCCCCTCCTCGCCGAACGCCGCCCGGCCCAGGATGAGGCTGGCGACCAGCATGACCGCGTACGACTCGAACAGGTCGGCCGCCATGCCCGCGCAGTCGCCGACGTTGTCGCCCACGTTGTCGGCGATGGTGGCCGCGTTGCGCGGGTCGTCCTCGGGGATGCCCTGCTCGACCTTGCCGACCAGGTCGGCGCCGACGTCGGCGGCCTTGGTGAAGATGCCGCCGCCGACGCGCATGAACATCGCCAGCAGCGCCGCCCCGAAGCCGAATCCTTCGAGTACGCCCGGCGCGTTCCCCTGGTAGAGGAACACCACCACGGCCGCGCCCAGCAGGCCGAGGCCCACGGTGAACATACCCGCCACGCCGCCGGTGCGGAACGCGATGCGCATGGCGCGCTTCTCGCCGGCCTCCCTGGCCGCGGCGGCGACGCGGACGTTCCCGCGCACGGCCAGCCACATGCCCATGAAGCCGGTCAGCGCCGAGAACACCGCCCCGATGACGAAGAAGATGGAGCGTCCGACGCGGACATCGGATTCTCCGGGTAGCAGAAGCAACAGGAAGGGAATCACGACGACGAAGATCGCCAACGTGCGGAACTGACGCGTGAGATAGGCCGCGGCGCCTTCTTGCACGGCGCGCGCGATGTTCTGCATTCGTTCGGTGCCCTGGCCGGCGGCCAGCACTTCGCGCACGAGGCCGCCTGCGACGGCCAGCGCGATCAGCGCGACCGCGGCGACCACGACCACGATGGTGAGATTGTTTCCGCTCAGGGCCAGATTGGACGCTGGCTCCAGGGCCAGCATGTGCCTGCTCATCGTTCTCCTCGGCAAGACCGGTCGTCCTGCCCGGGCGGTGCTGCAGTTTTCCTCGGCGGGTGTTGCGGCACCATCCGGGTTGTGGGTGCCGCTTCCGGTTGAATCCGCGTTCCGCCGGATCACCTTGGCCGGTGCCGGGAGTCTACGCAGGCACTCAGCGGATATGAAGGCTCTCGCGGTCGCCAATTGTGCGAGTGTCTGGTAATGCCCAGCCAGGGACCCGGTTTGGTGTCTGACAAGTGGAATTTCCCTGGGTTACGGTCATAGCAAGAGGTGGATACGGGCGGACCGTAATTCGGCTTAGTGCGGGCATGGTTTGGGGGCTGGGGTGGATTTTGGGACGGAAGTGGGGGATGCGCAGGGTGCTCCTCCGACGCACACTTCCAGCCACCCGTCCCTGCCGGACCCCTTCCCACCACCTGTCCCCGCCCGGACCTCTTCCTACCACTCGTCCCTGCCCGGACCCCATCCCGCCGCTCGTCCCTGCCGGGCCACGGGGCGCCGCGTGGCCCGGGACCGCTTCGTCCCGGTCTTTTGGGGCGACTTGGGCGGCGAGTGCTTGCCCACGTGCATTTCCCGGCTGCCCATCGCCTACGTGACCCGGAGCCGCCGACCACGTGCCTTGCCTCACCCGACGTCCCTGAAGACGTGCGGACCGCTCCGGCTCCGCGGGCATGGCCACGCGGGAGTGACTTACCCGTCACCCTGGCCTACCCGCCGCCCTACCTCGCTCCGCCACCTTGGCCTTCATCGCCGCCCTGGCCTTCACCGCCGTCGTGGCCCACACGCGGCGATGACCTGCAGCACTCCGGCCCACGGACTGCCCTGGCCCCCACGCTGGCGTGGCACACGCGTGCTCGCCTCGAACGCATTCCTCCCGCAGGATCACCCACACCGCACGGTCACACGACCGGTCCCACGCACCGGCACCACGGCGCACAACGAGCCCCGTCGCGACCCCGCCCGCGTCCGAGCCTCGCGCTCGCTCCGAGTAGGTCCTGCCCACGCGCGAGCCTCACGTTGCGCATCGGTTCTGCGGGCGCAGCAGGTCGACTCGTGCTCCACGTGTGGACCCACATTCCGTATCAGCTCCGTGGGGCGGGGTGACCCACTCACCGCCGGGCCTGAAGGTGTTCGCCCGCGCCCGCACGCTTGCCTCGCGTGCACCGATCCCGCGTACATCAGCACCGGTGCGCTGATCATCACGTACACCGGCATCGCGGCAATCAGCGCTGGTGCCGTAACAGTTCGGACCGCATGCACCTGCACGCCAGCCTCGCGGACCTCGTGTTCAAGCCCTTGCTTCACACGCGCGCCCGAACACGAGTCCTCGGCTTCGGCCCGACCATGCAGTACCGCCTGCGGCCCGACCAGCCACTCGCCCCACCGCCGCGTGCACGTCTCCGCAGGAGCCGTGCACGCGTCATGGCACGAGAAAACGCCCGCAAGGAGCCGAAGCCACCCGAACACCCACAAACGCACGTGCAGGCACACCTCAGCGCACGGAGGTCGAGCGTGAACCGTGTTCTGAGCCCGACACCCCACGTGCGAGCCCAACCCACGCCCACGCCCGATGAACGTTCCAACACGCACGCGAAGACCCGAGCGGATGTGCTCAGACCCAGGTGCGCTCAGACGCTGACGGTGGCCGGCCAGCTCATGCGGATGTTCGTCCCCTTGGGGCTGGGGATGACCTGGACGTCATCGGCCAAACCCTCGATGACCGCGATGCCGAAGTTCGACATGAACGAGTCGGAGAGCATGCCCAGGTCGAGGGGTTGTTCTGGTTTGATGTCGTCGCTGGGGGCCTGGTCGCTGACCGTGACCTCGAAGCGCCCCGCGTCGTCACGCAGCTCGATGCGGATCGGCTCGCCCGGACAGTGAGCGCGATGTGCCTCCACCGCCCGGGAACACGCTTCGCCCACAGCGAGCCTGACCTCGTCCAGCAGCGACTCCTCCACGCCGGTACGGCGCGCGATGGCCGTCGCCACCAACCGGGCGGTCCGCACGTGCGCGGGAAGGGCGCTGAACGTCAGTTCGACGGTAGCCATGCTACTTGTCTTTGCCGTGAGCTTCCTTGGCCTCGTCGACCGAAGCGTAGATCCCGAAGACCTTGGTGAGACCGGTGATCCGGAAGATCTTGAGGATCCGCTCCTGCGTGCAGACGAGTTCGAGGGAACCGTCGTGCGCACGCACCCGCTTGAGCCCCCCGACCAGGACGCCAAGGCCCGTGGAGTCGAGGAAGTCGACCTTCTCCATGTTCACAAGAAGGTGGAAGTTGCCCTTGTTGACCAGGTCGATGAGGAGCTCACGCAATCTAGGCGCCGTGTAGACATCGATCTCACCCTCGACCTCGACGATGGTAAGTCGGTCTTCGGTGCGGTGATCCAACTTCAGATCCACAGATCCTCCAGCGCCTCGCCTGCGAAAGTACTCTTGCGGGCCTGGCAGTCTGGAGCGTGGCCCCAGACTGTCCGACCCTGACGCGCGGCATTCAACCACGCGCCTGGCTTGTGTCTATACGAAATCACGATTCCCGGCGACTTTGCCCAAGGATGCAAGACTGGAAACAGTGACTTCCTCCGGATCCTCCCCACAACAGGCAGGTCCACTCCTGCGCCACCTGCTCGGCGTTCCCGCACGTCACGAACGTGTCACCCACGTGGAGCACGTTCCAGCACGTCAGGCGGGACACGTCCAATGGCCTCTCTGGACGCCCGAAGTCCTTGTTACGCGCTTGGCGAACCGCGGGGTGACAGGACTCTGGCCTCACCAGTACGAGGCCGCCGACCTGGCATACCGTGGCCGAAACGTGATCATTTCCACGGGCACCGCCTCCGGGAAGTCGCTGGCGTACCTCACGCCGGCGATCGCCTCCTGCCTCGACGGCGGCACCGTCCTCTACCTGACGCCGACCAAGGCGCTGGCCGCCGACCAGCTTCGCGGGCTGCGTGAACTACGCATCACCCAGGTGCGCGCGGCCTGCTTCGACGGCGACACCCCCTTCGAGGAACGCACCTGGGTACGCCAGCACGCCAACTACGTCCTGACGAACCCCGACATGCTCCACCGCAGCATCCTCCCCCGCCACTCGCGATGGTCGTCGTTCCTCCGCCGCCTGCGCATGGTCGTCGTGGACGAGTGCCACGGCTACCGCGGCGTCTTCGGCTCGCACGTCGCCCAGATCCTGCGCCGCCTGCGCCGTGCCTGCGACCGCTACAACTCGCGGCCCACGTTCCTGCTCGCCTCGGCCACCGCGAGCGAGCCCGGGGTGTTCGCCAGGAGGCTGACGGGGCTTGAGATGGACGAGGTGACGGTGGACGCCTCGCCCAAGGGTTCGACCACCATCGCGCTGTGGGAGCCGCCCCTGACGGAGCTCCGGGGCGAAGGAGGGGCTCCCGTGCGGCGGACCGCGACGGCGGAGACGGCGGATCTCCTCGCGGACCTCGTCCTGGCCGACGTGCGCACGCTCGCCTTCGTCCGCTCCCGGCGGGGTGCGGAGACGGTCGCCCTCTCGGCCCGCGCCAAACTCGCCGACGTCGCCTTCTCCATCTCATCCCCCTTCCCCCGCACCACCGCCCCGCAGCCCTCAGCACCTCCCGGCGCCACCACGCCGGAGCGGCCCACCGACGCCGCCTCCACACCCACCACCGGCGGACCCCTTCCACCGGCCACAACCGACCCCGCCCTCACCGGCTCCTCCGCCGACTCCGACCCGGCCTCCTCCCCTGTGGCAGAACCACCACGAGAGGCACACATCGCGCCGGCATTCGACACGCCGGGAGCCCCCGCCGCGTCCGGGACGCTCGACGCGGCCGAATCGCCCGAGGCGGCTGCCGCGCCAACCGCTCCCGCCACGGCTTCCAGCCCCGCTCACGTCCCACCCCATGGCCCTCTCACCTGGGCGATCCCGGACGCCCCCGACCCGGATCTGGCCGACCTCCCCAACAAGATCGCCGCCTACCGGGCCGGCTACCTCGCGGAGGACCGCAGGCTCCTCGAAAAGGCCCTCCGTGCCGGCACCATCCTGGGTCTGGCCACCACGAACGCCCTTGAGCTCGGCGTCGACGTCTCGGGCCTGGACGCCGTACTGATCGCGGGCTGGCCCGGCACCCGCGCCTCCCTCTGGCAGCAGGCGGGCCGAGCCGGCCGCGACGGGCAGGACGCCCTCGCCGTGCTGATCGCCAGGGACGACCCCCTCGACACCTACCTCGTCCACCACCCCGAGGCCCTGTTCGGGCAGCCCGTGGAGGCGATCGTCCTCGACCCCGGCAATCCGTACGTCCTGGGCCCCCACCTCTGCGCGGCAGCCGCCGAGATCCCGCTGACCGAGGACGACCTGGCCATCTTCGGCCCCACCACCTCCGAAGTGCTCGCGGACCTGGTGTCGCAGGGCCTGCTCAGGAAGCGTCCGGCGGGCTGGTTCTGGACCAGGCGGGAACGCGCCACCGACCTCGCCGACATCCGAGGCGGCGGAGGCAGCCCCATCCAGGTCGTGGAGTCGTCCACGGGCCGTCTCCTGGGCAGCGTGGACGAGTCTTCGGCCCACACCACGGTCCACACCGGCGCCGTCTACCTGCACCAGGGCGAAACCTTCCTGGTCGAACTCCTGGACCTGGACGCCGGCGTCGCCCTGGTCTCAAGCGCCAACCCGGACTACACCACCTTCGCCCGGGACATCACCGACATCTCCATCCTCTCCACCGAACGTTCCCAGCCCCTCGGTCCCGGCACGTTGCACTTCGGCGAGGTGGAGGTGACCCGCCAGGTCGTCTCCTACCTGATGAGACGCCTCCAGTCAGGCGAGATGCTCGGCGACGAGCCCCTGGAACTGCCACCCCGCACCCTCCGCACCCGCGCCGTCTGGTGGACCCTGCCCGCCTCGGCGGTGACCCCACTCGCCGAGGCCGGGATCGACCTCGGCGGAGCCGCCCACGCCGCCGAACACGCCTCGATCGGCCTGCTCCCGCTGTTCGCCACCTGCGACCGCTGGGACATCGGCGGCGTCTCCACCGAACTGCACGCCGACACGGGCCTGCTCACCGTCTTCGTGTACGACGGCCACGAAGGCGGCGCCGGCTTCGCCGAACGCGGCTACGCCCGCGCCATCGACTGGCTGACGGCCACCCGCGAAGCGATCATGTCCTGCGAGTGCGAACGCGGTTGCCCGTCCTGCATCCAATCCCCGAAATGCGGCAACGGCAACGACCCATTGGACAAGCGAGGCGCCGTCCGGCTCCTCGACACGCTGCTGGCGCCCCAATGAGCACAGGCCACCACTCATTCGCGGAATCGGCCAGAGAAGAACAGCATGCCGAAAGGCAATGCAACCCAGCGCCAGATCATCATGCCTCACCAGCAGATTTCCGGAAGATCAAAAAGCGACCCTCGACCCCATCTTCCAACCGCAAACCCGCAGCGCAGCAGCCTGTCAGGCCCTCGTAACAACACCCCGCCCCGCCTGCCGACGGCACACCGCCATCGCCTGCCGTCGTTGTCAGATTCAGCCGTGACCGAACCGCATATCACCCGTGCTCATGCAGCCGCCGCAGGATTCTCCGGGACCGCGAACAGAGCTCACTCGTGATGAGCGTCCGCACGAAACCGCAAGTGCCTAACTCTCAGCTCCTTTGTGCCTGCGGCTTACCTGAGTTCGCCCGTCCCTCTTTTCACCGTCGCCGTCCGCGCCACCATCGTCGCCGTCCGCGTCGGCCGCCCAGAAATCAGCCGCCCCGGGCTGTGGACGCTCCCAGAACCCACTGTCCTCCATCGATCTCGGTGCCGGCGGCAGATAGTCATCCCAGCGTTCCTCCAGCCGTATGGCGGGAGCGGCCGTCGGAGCGGCAGTCTCGGGAACGTCCGTGACAGCGGAACTCGGCAGCGCGATATGCACCGGCCCCTGGTGTGTTCCTGGCCCTTCCTGCTGTCCCGGGACGCCACCCGCGTCGCCCGGTTCGGCGACGGAGCCCCACTCCGCATCCAGCCGCTGCGTACCGAGCGATCCCTCACCCCGCACCCACCGGCCCAGCTCACCGGACGACGCACTCATCTCGGACCCGGCCGGCGTTTGCCCCGAAGCCCCGAACGACACGCCTCTCCCTGGACCCGGCTGCCGCCCCGGACTCGCAGGACGCGCACTCCAAGTCGCCTCAGAAGACCCCTGTGCCGGTACATCGAACGACAGGGCGACCTCCGGATCGGGCTCCGGCCCCAGCCGCATGGATGGCGCACCTGCCGCTGAACCCGGCCGATGTCCACGACCATCGCCAACCGGCGACCCGGTCCCCTCATCCGCCGACCACAGCCCCGAAGACCGCAGCGACAGATCCTCCTCTGATCCCGGCGACCAGTCTCTCTCCAGGCTCGGTGGCCGGTGCCCCTGACCGCCCGGCTGTGCGTCCATCCCGGCACCGAGTTGCCGCTCACGGCCATCGATCTGCGAGGAAGATCCTCGATCCGGCCGCCGGTTCCGGGTGTCGGCCGGCGACGAGTCCGGTTCCCCGCCCAGACGCTGATCCCGAGTGCCGGGTAACCGCTCGGAGTCCGTCCCAGGCCGTTCGGGGACCCGTGTCTTGGCAACGGCGAGGATGATGGCGGGCCGGCGCGAGGATGTCGCCGGCGCATGGGCAGGACGCGTGGTGCCGCCATCCACCGGCTGACTCTGCACACCCCCGCCACCGTGCGGATCGGCAACCTGGGTCCCTCCTCCGGCGGCGGCAGCAATGCCGCCTGAGGCAGGGGGACCAGAGCCGCCCGCGCTGCCCGTGGCGAGGGCACGCCTTCGGGCCCAGGCGCCGGCGTGGGCGCCGAGCAGCAGCAGGAGGATTCCTCCCGCGACGTAAAGGCCGTACTGACCGATGTTCCCGATCGGTGACTCGTTCGACTGGGCCTTCACCCCGTCGCTCTGCACGGGAGCTGTGTCCCCGCCGTCGCCCGAATCGGCCGGGGCCAGTACGTCGTCCTTGTCCTTCTTGTCGGTGGTCGACTGCTCGTCGGCGGCGGGGATCGGCAGGTTGCCGCTCGGATCAGTGTCGGGTATGTCGGGCAGCTTCGTGGTCGCCGGCTTGCGCGTGGTCGGCTTGCTCGAAGGTGCGGTCTGCTTCTTCGCAGGCAGTGTCGGCAACGCCTCGACGCCCTTGGTGTCGTTCGGTGTCCGCGCGCTGTCGGACGCCTTGTTCTTCGTCGGCTGGGCCGTGGGCACCGCGGGGAAGGCGACGTACGCGGCCGGCGAATCGCCTGACGCGATCGAACCCCCGTCACCGTCTCCTCTGAACGCCTTGACCGTGAACCCCACCCGCTGGCCGGCCGCCTTCGACGGGACGGCGAGCACCGCCTTGCACGAAGACCCCGCACAAGCGCCGTCGGCCGGCAACCGTCCGACCACTCCGGACTGCGTGTTGGAGACCTCATACGACTGCAGGTCGGACTCGGATCCCTTGCTCCAGGTCACGAGCACCTTGTCGGTGCCTTGCCGGCGCGCGTCCACGCTGCCCGGTGCCGTGGCCGGGCGGCGCAACCTGAACGAGACGCTCGCGTACCTCGTCCCGGTGATCTCGCCCTTGAGGGTCACGGTGAAGGTCCCGTTGGGGACGTCGTCGGCGTCGAAGGTGCCGGACAGGGTCTGGTTCGCCCCGCCCGAGGCGACCTGCCGGCTGGGGGTGGAGGGTCCGTCGACGTACAGCCCCATTCTCAACTGCATGAGCCCCGTACGCGCGGAGACCGTCACGGACGAGTTCGAGATCACCTCACCGTCGGAGGGCGACGTGATCTGCCCCGAAGAGTCGGCCCGCTTCTCGAGCATCACGCGAGCTGCGGATTCGTCCTTCAGAAAAGCTTCACCCGACGATCCGGCAGCCCGCCAGGACGCATTGCCCAGGCCGGAGGAGTCTGTCTGCCCTGTCGTCACGGCCGCCTGGGCGGAACCGCCGAGCACGATGGATCCGGCCACGATCATCCCTGCGGCAACGACTCTGCCGACTACCGTCACGACGCTTCCCTCCATCGAGAGCCTCGCGCCGCCTGAGCACCCACCGGGGCGTTCACGCGACGACCGGAAGTGCGGTCCGCCTGGCCGATACGGTCACCGACCGTCCCCGGACCCGCACCTTAGCGACTGCGCTCCTGCTCTCCCAGGCTCCTTGACGCATACGGCATGGACCGAGGGTAAGCGGAACCTTACGGGAGACATTCAGCTCTTGGACACCATGTCTAAGAAGTCGTGACTTGATTGCGACATTGCCTCTCTGACCACTACCACCCCACCCTCCCAAGGCGCAGGTCGGACGGAGTGCCCAACCGCAGTTTCGCTCGGCGCGGACCGCGGCCGGGCGCGATCACCGCATCGGCACGGCATGGCAGGCAGTGCTCCCATGGATCCGCGCCCCGCTGCCCATGACGCGGAACGGTGCCCTGCCGCAGAGCTCACTGCACGCGAACGGCCAAGTATCTGCCGGGCCACGAACGCCGCCGAGTCACTTGATCATCGCTTGGAATGTTGTCCGTTCGCAGGCCCGGCGCGTGATCTGCCCGCTACGGACCGGGTGCCTAACAAGGGCAGCGAGATCGGCAATGCGGTCCAGATGTCGGCGACATCGTCGGTGATCTCGCACTTCGTGAGTTCGACGCCATTACTCGTGGCCAACTCGGCCGCCCTGGCGCAAGCTCCCTCTGGGTCGATCAGCGCCAGCCTGGCCGCTGCCAGGGCGCTGAGGTCGGCGGCACTGTCGGCCCGGTGGCGCGCCACGCGTACGGAACCCACCGTGGCAAGCGCCAGGGCGATCGCCATCAGCAGGCCCATGAGCGCCACCCCCCAGAGGGTGGCCGAGCCGCGGTCTTTGAGGTTGATGGCCGTCTCCTTGGCGCTTGTTCGGGTTGGCGTTCGTTGGCCCGGGTGGGTGCGGCAGGGGCGTCGCTGCGGCGAGGCGTCATTGTTCGGTGTCTGCGGTGGCCGTGGCCGACACACCGACCGCAGGCAGTGATTCGCCCCAGGACGGGCGTACTTCCACTGAGATCTTCACTGTCGTGAGTTCGGGGTCGCGGGTTATCGACACTTGCGCGTCTGGGCGGGTGGCTGCTTGGGCGAAATCTCGTACCTGCTCCACCGGCTCGCCTCTCGCGGCGGCTCGGGCTGCCGCGCGGGCGGCGTCCACGCATTCGAGCTGGACGCCGACAGCTTGGATGGCCCACAGGGCCGCTGCCAGTACGACCATGAGTGCGGGCAGCATCGCGGCGGTCTCGGCCGTGACCGAGCCTCGCGATGCCGACCGCGCGGTGCTCGTGGAGGTCCGCACGCGGCAGGGCGTCATTTCACTGTGGTTTTGAGCGCTCGGTCGATGAGTGAGGTGAGCATTTCCTGTACTTCGGAGCTGCTCACGACCTTGAAGAGCAGCGCGGCGAAGGCGCAGGCCGCGATGGTTCCGACGGCGTATTCGGCGGTGGACATGCCGCGCTCTGGATGGGTGGCCGCGTAGTGAAGCCACTTGTTCATTCGTGGGCGAGGAGCGGTGATGCGGTGCCGGGCGCGTTGGGTGCTGGTTGAGGTGGTCGTCAGGGATTGGCTCGGGGTGGCTGGGGCGGTGATGAGTTCTGGTTGGGGCTCGCCGTCGGGAGTGGTGAAGATCCGCTTGAGGGGGATGTGGGCAGGGCTGCCGACATCTGGAAAAGTCCGCTTGGTGAGGCTCGCCGCCGCTGTGGTGGCTGTGGGTTGGGGCGCGTGAATGGGCTCCGGTGGGGTCTTCGGGCTGGTTGGCGCTGGGGTCGCTGCGGCGTCGTCTGGCGTGGTGGCGGGGCTGTGCATCTTGCCTCCAGAGGGTGGGAGCCGGGGTCTTGACCGGCGGGGAGTTCAAAGGATGGCGGTCGGGGCCAGGGGAACTGCGAGCCGAACGTCGTTCTGTGGAAAAAGCCGGCTGCCGCGGCCAGGTCTTGTGGACAAGGGTCTGGGTGCGGTGGACATGACGGCCCCACAGGTTGGGATGGCGGTGAGATCGCTTCTTCGGTGGTTCGAAGGAACTCGTGCGGGTTCACGGGCCTCGTGTGAGTCGAGATCAGTTGAGGTTGGGTGGCAGGGGTTCACGGGAGGACGATGGATGAGGCGAGGCCGGCCACGACCGGGATGATGCCGAGCAGGACGAACGCCGGGAGGAAGCACAGGCCCAAGGGGGCGACCGCCTTCACGCCGACGCTTCTCGCCGCAGCGACCGAAGCGGCTCTGGACGCCTCTCGGGCGTCGTCCGCCAGGCGGGTCAGGACGTCGGCAACGGGAGCGCCGCTTTGAACTGCCCGGCTCATGGCTCGTGACAGCGGGCCCATGGCGGGATCCTTGGCGAGGGACGCCCAGGTTGGTTCAGGGTCTGCGCCCAGACGTAGCTGAATGCTCACCCAGGTCAGGCGTTCGCCCAGAGGCCCGCCTATCGCGGTGGCGGCTGTCTCGGTGGCGGCGCTCACCGGGCGTCCCGCGCGGAGGCAGGCGGTCATCAGGTCGGCGGCGAAAGGGAGGTCGGCGGCTATGCGGCGGCGATCGCGCTGGGACTGCTGGGGCTCCTTCCTGTGGAGGAACAGGGCTGTCGCGGGGGTGATCAGGACGCCCGCGATGATTCCGGTTGTGCCGCCGAGCAGGAGCGCGGCGATCAGGCCGACGCAGGTGGCGGTGAGGGTCGTTCTTCGCGTGGGGCGGTTGGGGTGAGGCGGCTCGCGGGTCTGCGGGGTGGCGCTGCGGAGGGCTTCATCAGGGGGTCGGCCCTGGTGGCTGTTGGGAGAGGCCGGAGAGGGAGTGGACGCGTCGTCGGGTGCGCGCAGCCAGGCCAGGCGTTCTGGGGCTGTGCGTGGTGAGAGCCACAACCAGGCGGACATTCCGGCGCAGAAGGTTGAGAGGAGGTGGAGCATCGGCGGGTCCGATCGGGTGGGTTCGGGGCGTTCCGCGTGTTGCGGCCCAGGGCTTTTGTGCGGAGTCGGTTCAACGCGGCCTGAGTCAGGCGCAGGGCAGATCGGTGGGTCGGCGAACGGGTCGTGAGTGCTGTGGGAGGTTCGTCCACCCGATGTGGACGTGATTCGGGTTGTGGGCACGGCCCTGGAGCACCGAAAGGTTCAAACGGCCGGAGGGTCAGCTTTGGGCTTGAGTGGCCATGCGACTGGTCCACCACAGGCCGCAGACGTCCAGGGCGACGCCGGCTGTCAGGCACATGAGGCCGGGCAGGCTGCCGAACAGGAAGGCCAGCGGGTTCATGTTCAGGGCCGCGGCCATGAGGATGCCGAGGACCGGAAGCACCGCGAGCATTCTGGCGGTGGTGCGAGGTCCTGCCAGTTGGGCCGCGACGTCCTGGCGATGGGCTTGGGCGGCTCGTAACGTGTGCGCCACCCGGTCGATCAGGGACGCCAGCCCCGCGCCCACGGTGGTGCTCACCTCCCAGCATGCCGCCAGCCGGCGTAGGCCCTCGCCTCCTTCTTGCGGAGCTGACGCGGTCAGGGCTGCCGAGACGTCACCGCCGTCCCTCGCTGCGGCGATGACCGGGCGCAGGAGGTCAGGGTCGGGGAAGTCCACGGCTGCCATGGCTCTGGTCAGTGATTCCCCCGGCGTGTGGCCTGCGGAGAGTTCCGCTGCGAGTGCCTGGCACAACTCGATGGACGCCCGTCGCCACGCGTCGGCGCGGCGGGCGGGGGTGGAAGTGGCGGCGGTGGGTCGCGTGAGCAGGTGGAGCAGGGCTTTCCAGCGGGGGTCGGCGGCGGTCGGGGCCAGCAGTTTGGCCAGGCGGGTCGTGGCCGTGTTGGGGCCTGTCCACAGCCAGACGGCGCAGGCTGTGGACAACGCGGCGATGAGGGCGCTGGTCATCGGGATCCTTCGTCACGGGTTGCTCCGGTCGTCGAGTGGTGAGGGCCGGCCGTGCCTGTCGGAGCGGCTGAGGGGCAGTCGGTGGTTCTTACGGGCAGGCGCGCCTGGCCAGGGCGTCGTAGCCCGGTCCTGCGTGGATTCGGCCCTGGGCGTCGAAGGTGAGAGCGGGGACCGACTCGACATAGCCGGACGGCGTTCTGGAGAGCAGACAGATCTCGGCTATGCGTCGCCGGCCATCGGAGCGGCCCCGCGTCAGGTGGATGACCGCGTCGAGAGCCGCCGCCAGTTGGCTGTGGACGGCCTCCCTGGTCAGACCGGCCGCGCAGCCGAGGGCCTCCAGGCGTGGTGGCACGTCGGCCGCCGTGTTCGCGTGCAGGGTGCCGCAACCTCCCTCATGGCCCGTGTTGAGCGCGGCCAGGAGGTCGACCACTTCGGCTCCTCTGACCTCTCCGACCACGAGACGGTCAGGACGCATTCTGAGCGCCTGCCGCACCAGGTCACGCAGGCCCACCCCGCCCGCGCCCTCCAGGTTGGCCGGACGGGTCTCCAGCCGGACCACGTGCGGGTGGAGAGGACGAAGCTCGGCTGAGTCCTCGACCAGAAGGAGGCGGTCGCCCGGGTCCGCCAGCGAGAGGAGGGCCGACAGGAGCGTGGTCTTGCCGGTGCCCGTGCCGCCCGTGACGAGGAAGGCGAGCCTGGCGGTGACCATGGCGGTGAGCACCGGGACCGCGGACGGGACGATCGTGCCCGCGGAGACGAGGTCCTGCAGGGTGAAGGCGCGGCGAGGTGGCAGGCGCAGGGAGACGCAGGTGCCGCCGGACGCGATCGGCGGGAGCACCGCGTGCAGACGGACTCCGCCTGGCAGGCGGGCGTCCACATAGGGCGAGGCGTCGTCGAGACGTCTGCCTGCGGCGCTCGCGAGGCGTTGCGCGAGCCGGCGTACGGATCCGTCGTCCGAGAAGACGATCGGGGTGCGGTGCAGGCCGCTGCCGTCGTCGATCCATACCTCTCGTGGGCCGTTGACCAGGACGTCCGTCACGTCTGGGCGGGCGAGGAGGGGCTCCAGCGGGCCCGCGCCTATCAGGTCGGCGCAGAGGGCTCTGGCGACGGCGAGGATCTCCGCGTCGCCATATACGGACTTCTCGGCGCGTAGGGCCACTGCCACCTGGGCGGCGGTGGGTTCGACGCCCGTTCGCGCGAGGCGGACGCGTACGGCCTCCACGAGTTCCGGGGAGACGGTGGGGGTCGGGGAGGGCTGACGGTGGAGGTGGGTTTCCTCGGAGTGGTCGCGGGACGGTCGGGCCGGTTGGGCGTTTCCGAGGTGCGAGGGCGGCTCAGTGCTGTGCGCTCTGGCCGGGTTCGGTCCGGTGGGACCCGTTCCGGCGGTGTGGGCTCCGGCAGGGAGCGGGTGGGAGGGCTGGAGATGGGTCTTCTGGGTTTGAGCATGTTGCCGGCCGGCTTCGATGTACGGCTCCCAGGGGTGCCGCTGTGGCTGGTCATACGTCATCTGAGGGCCTGGATGGTGAGGTGTGTTTCCAGGTTGTGGCGGTTGGTGCGGAGTGGCTCGGAGGCGGGCCGCTTGTTGGGTCGCCCGGGTGCCGGGGTGAGGGTTCGCGGCTGACGGCGTGCCGCCGGAGCTGGGGATCGTCATGCCGGGAGGAGGTCTCGGAGGAGGGAGGTGCACATGGTGCCCAACACGGTGCGGGGGCCGAGTCGTGGCAGCTCACCTCGGTTGAGGGTGGCGGTGAGCCGGGGGTGGTCGGGGAGGCTGCCGGCCGAGGGGATGCCGAGGGAGGTCATGGCCGTGTCGTCGTCCAGGATGCCGGGACGGAGGACGGCGCGGACGTCGGCCGTGTGATCGCGCAGCTCGGACAGGACCTGGACGGCCGAGAGAATGCCGCGGACGTCGGCCGTGGCCACCAGCAGGGTGGTCTTCGACCTGGTCAAGGCTTCTAGCGAGGATGGGTCGAGGTGTCTGGGGAGGTCGACGACCACCAGGTCGAAACCGCGACTGCCTGCTTCGAGGACCGAGCGCATGGCCTGCGGAGGGATCGGTGCGACCTCGCCTCTGTGGAAAGAGAGGACGGCCAGGTCTCCGAACGCCGGAAGGGCGGCTTGCAACGCGCTGGCGTTGATCCTGCCCTCCCTGGCCACCAGGTCGGCCCAGCGGGCACCCGTCGTCTCCTCGTGGCCCAGCAGCGCGTCGATGCCTCCGCCCAGCGGGTCGGCGTCCACCAGCAAGGTGCGCAGGCGGTCGCTCGAGGCCCGCAGGGCGAGACAGGCGGCCAGGACGCTCGCGCCGGCTCCGCCTCGGCCGCCGATCACGCAGATCACCGGGCCGGAACGAGGGTCGGGGTCCATGGCGTCAGCGAGCCTGTCGACCAGGTGGCGCTCGTCGTTGGGGAGGGTGACGACGGATTGGGCGCCTACTGCCACGCATTTTCGCCAGGTGTCAGGGTCTTCGGTGTCTCCGGTGACGAGGAGGACCTGGTCGCGGGCCGGAGGTGAGGTGGTTGCCACGGCCTCTGCCTGGTCGGCGCCTATCGCGATCAGCGGGGCGAGATTCCAGAAGGGGCGGGCGTGGGCGGGGGTGTGGGCCACGTCGAGTTGTGCGCCTGCTGCGGCTGCTATGCGGACCAGATCGTCGAGCAGGGCGGGGTCCTCGGTGATGACCAAGGGACGGTGCATGGCGGCCTCCCGTTGGGGGTCGGAGTGCGGTGGCTGGGGTCAGGTGCGCGGTGGTGGGTTGCGGTTGGGAGGTTGAGCTTGCTGGAGGTGGCCGGGGTCGCAGCACACCGAATGGCGTTCTGTGGACGACGGAAGCGGGACGGGCGGTGGGCTGTGGATAAGCGGGGATGGGGTTGGGAGACGGGGCCCGAGGCGCATGGGGCAGCACTGCGCGGGAGAAAGCCCGGAAGGTTCGATGCAGGTGAGCGACCGACACCGGACGCACGGCTCAACCCGGGCGCCAGAGCACAGCACATGAGAGACGAAGCCCGACACGGAACGGAACCGAGCCGTAGGAGACGCGGGCCGCCGGAGGAAAGGGGGGCCCAACTCAGGAAGACGAAGCCCGGCCCACGGAGACCGGAGTCCGGCCCAGGAAGGTCGGGGCCTGATAGGGAAGCGAGGCGCGACGCGCGAGACAAGACACCAAGGCACCCGCAGTCAGGCAGCAAGGGGCCCGAAGCAGCGTCCGGAAAGATCGAGCATCGGAGTCGGCCGCGACGGCGGCGCTCGGTCAGCGAAAGATGCCGGAAAAGGGGCGACCCCCGCCGGGGGGGAGAGCGGGGGTCGCCTGATCGGTCCGGCTCCGGGGGGGTAGAGCCGGTCCCGTTTCAGAAGAAAGCTTTCATCACTGAACCAGAGCCTGGCAAGGGACTTGCAAAGCAATCCCGTGCAAGGGCGCTCCAGTTTCGGGCGATACCACCGTATGCTGCCCGATCGACGCGAGTTTCGTCGAGGAGTAATCTCGCATTTTCGCCAAGTTTTTTCCCTACCGTATAACGATCACATAAAGACGATCACGCAGAGTAATCGTCACGGATCGATAACCGGGTCGGCACCCCGGAGCCCGCCCCGCCACCCCGGACACCCGCCCATGATGGAGCAAAGGTCTTGGTCTGAGGGGTTCCCATCAGGGCTGATTAGTCGTAGAAAGGGGTTACGGACCACTTGTCCGGGTGCATCACCGGGTACCCACGCGCGACCAGCCGCGGGAGGCGCGTCGTGGCGGGCTTGACCCGCTCCGACGGATTGAGGTGCACGCTTGGTAACCCGGCGTGATGCACCGGCAGACGGCGTCTCGTGACTGGGACGCCGTCAGCTATGTCAGCTTCCTCACCAGGCGGTTCGACCGCCTTCGCGTCAGCCCCGCTGCATGGCCTCGCAGATCGCGGTCGCCTCGCGAACGCCCAGGGTTACCGCCGAGGCACAGTGTTGTACCCAGGCGGCCACGCCCTCCGGCGAGCCGTCCAAGTACGCCCGGAGCGCGTCCGCGTAGGGCAGCTCCAGATGCCCTACCTCCACCGCCACCAGCGACTTCGGGTCCAGCCCGTGCTCGACGAGCGTCAGCCGCCCGGCCGCGCGGGCCACGACCCCGTCGGCCGCGCCGAACGGGCGCAGCACCGCCAGTTCCGCGTGCACGACGGCGGACAGCACGATCGCGGGTGCCTTCGTGGGCCGTTCCAGCAGGCCGAACAGGTTCTCCATCCGGGCGGCGGTGTCGGCGGCCCCCGGCGCCGGGCCCAGACCGAGCAGGTCAGGGGCCTCGTCGGAGGTGCGGGGACGGCCCAGGCCCTCCTGCGGCACGAGGCCGGCGGCCGAGACGGCGTGCAGGCGCGCCAGCACCTGCCTGGGTGCCGTCCGCCAGGTCGCGCCCAGCCTGCCCGTCTCCGCCGACGCGCGCAGCGCCCCCTGGACCAGCGGGTCGTGCGCCTCGTCGCGGCGCAGGACGTCGAGGGGCACGTCCACGCCCTCCAGGGCGGCCGACGCGCGGGCGCCACGCAGTGACGACTCCGTGGACACGGCAGGGCTGGCCCGGCGCAGCACGCGGTGCCGGTAGAGCCTGTCCACGGCCTGCCGGGCCTCGTCCACCGCCTCCGGCACGCCGGGGAGCTGGGCTATCACGGCCAACGGGTCTGGATCGCTCACGCCCCCGACCCTACCCGCGCCCGAACGAGTCGAAGGCCGGGCCGGGAAGGCCCCGCGACCCCTCCCCATCAGCCCAGCTCACGATCAAGGGGTGCCCCGGGTCCCGGTTCAGTGTCCTGCGTGTCGTATATTTCGCAAATGTTGCTTCGTGTCATGCCACGTCACCACCCGCACGACAGGCATACGCACGCGGCCGAGCGCCGGACGGCCCAGGATCGGGCCGCCAACCAACGCCGCCAACCAACGCAACCAGCCAACACAACCGACCAACACGGCCGCCACCCATCCGACCCGAACGACGAGGCGCACCGGAACGGCCGCGACCACGGGACGTATGCACCGCGCCACCCCACCGTCCACCAAACTGACGCTTGGTGGGACGCCGGTCGCTCACCGTGAGCAACCACGCCCGCCACCGATAAACCCCGCAAGGGGGCCCAAAAACCCGCCCCCATCCCCCACTCGCATATTCACCGGATTTCAGGATGACAACATTTCAATAGCATTTGTAATGCCTCCTGATAACCTCTGCCCCCTTCACAGACTCGGTACAGACCTGTCTAGACCTCTTGTGGACGACGGTCATGAGCTGGTGAAGTGGGACACGAACCTATCCAATCTGGCCATAGAAGGAGCACGAGGTGGCCCCGGAGACCGCTGGTAACGAGCCCCAGGCGCTGTCCAACCTGCTGAAGGAGAACCGCCGGTTCGCACCACCGGCTGACCTGGCCGCGGCCGCGAACGTGACCGAAGCCGCATATGCGGAGGCCGCCGCCGACCGCCTCGCGTTCTGGGAGCACGCGGCCGAGCGGCTGACCTGGGCCAAGCGGTGGGACAGGACGCTGGAGTGGAAGGCGCCGTTCGCCAAGTGGTTCGTGGGCGGCGAGCTCAACGTCGCCTACAACTGCGTCGACCGCCACGTCGAGGAGGGTCGCGGCGACAAGGTCGCCTACCACTGGGAGGGCGAGCCCGAGGGCGACTCCCGCACCCTCACCTACAGTGACCTGCAGCGCGAGGTCAGCAAGGCCGCCAACGCCCTGGCGGAGCTGGGCGTGGGCAAGGGCGACCGGGTCGCGATCTACATGCCGATGATCCCCGAGCTGCCGATCGCGATGCTGGCCTGCGCCCGCATCGGGGCGGTCCACTCGGTGGTGTTCGGCGGGTTCTCGGCCGGCGCGCTGAAGAGCCGGATCGACGACGCCGACGCCAAGCTGGTCATCACCGCCGACGGCGGTTACCGCAGGGGCAAGCCGTCCGCGCTGAAGCCGACCGTGGACGAGGCCGTCGCCGAGTGCCCGCAGATCGAGCACGTCCTCGTCGTACGGCGTACCGGCGAGGAGGTCGCCACCGGCGACAAGGACGTCTGGTGGCACGACCTGGTCGACCGCCAGAGCGACCGGCACACCGCCGAGCCGCACGATGCCGAGGACCCGCTGTACATCCTCTACACCAGCGGCACCACCGGGAAGCCCAAGGGCATCCTGCACACCACCGGCGGCTACCTGACGCAGACGGCCTGGACCCACCACGCGGTCTTCGACCTCAAGCCCGAGACCGACATCTACTGGTGCACCGCCGACATCGGCTGGGTGACGGGCCACTCCTACATCGTGTACGGCCCGCTCGCCAACGGCGCCACCAGCGTCATCTACGAGGGCACCCCGGACACCCCGCACCGCGGCCGGTTCTGGGAGATCGTGCAGAAGTACCAGGTCACGATCCTCTACACGGCCCCGACGGCGATCCGGACGTTCATGAAGTGGGGCGACGACATCCCCGCCAAGTACGACATGTCCAGCCTGCGCGTCCTGGGCTCCGTCGGCGAGCCGATCAACCCCGAGGCGTACGTCTGGTACCGCGAGCACATCGGCGGCGACCGCTGCCCCGTCGTGGACACCTGGTGGCAGACCGAGACCGGGGCCATCATGATCAGCCCGCTGCCGGGCGTGACCGCGGCCAAGCCGGGCGCCGCCATGCGCCCGCTGCCGGGCGTCGTCGCCGACGTGGTGGACGACCAGGGCAACAGCGTGCCCGACGGCGGCGGCGGCTTCCTCGTCGTCCGCGAGCCGTGGCCGTCCATGCTGCGCACCATCTGGGGTGACGACCAGCGCTACATCGACACCTACTGGAGCCGCTTCGAGGGGATGTACTTCCCCGGCGACGGCGCCAAGAAGGACGCCGACGGCGACCTGTGGCTGCTCGGCCGCGTGGACGACGTCATGCTGGTCTCCGGCCACAACATCTCCACCACCGAGGTGGAGAGCGCGCTGGTCAGCCACCCGAAGGTGGCCGAGGCGGCGGTGGTCGGCGCGACCGACCCCGTGACGGGCCAGGCCATCGTGTCGTTCGTGATCCTGCGCGGCACCGCCCAGGAGAGCGACGACGTCGCGGCCGAGCTGCGCGATCACGTGGCCAAGACGCTCGGCCCGATCGCCAAGCCGCGCCAGATCCTCGTGGTGCCCGAGCTGCCCAAGACCCGGTCGGGCAAGATCATGCGCCGCCTGCTGCGCGACGTGGCCGAGAACCGCAGCATCGGCGACGTCACCACGCTGGCCGACAGCACGGTGATGAACCTGATCTCGGAGAAGCTCCCGAGCGCCAAGTCCGAGGACTAGCAACCGCGTAGCCCCGATAAGGCCGCATACCCCGATGAAACGGGGGATGCGGCCTTATTTGCGCTCTTCGCCAGGCTCCGTCGCCCCCGCCCCGAGTCCGTGCCGACCGGGGGGTGCGGCCGGACGGATCAGCTCTCGGCGCTATCTTGTCCGATCGGGTAGTTCTGGGAGTGTTAGCGGGGCTCGTACTCGGTAAGTTCCTCGGCGTGTTCGGTGGTGCCTGGCTGTAGGTGCGGCTCGGCCTGACGACACTGTCGAAGGAGCCGCATCCGCGGCGTGCCCAGGCCGTCACCACCGGGGTCCGCGCGGCGAGCGTCATCGCGTCGGTCCCGGCGGCGGTGCCGCTCACCCTACGAGTACGCAAAGCGCCGTATCGCGCTGGATGATGTTTGACACGGCCACCAGGCCTCGATAGGAGACGTTTCATGCCGCAGACTCCCGAGGAAGAATCCCTGGGCTCGCTGGTCGCCCAGGCGAGCAGTCACATCTCGTCCCTGATCCGCTCGGAGATCGAGCTGGCCAAGGCCGAGTTCAGGTTCGACGCCAAGCGGGTCGGCACGGCGGCCGGGATGTTCGCCGCCGCCGCCTTCATGGCGCACCTGTGCCTGATCCTCGCCTCCTTCACGATCGCGTACGCGCTGGCCCAGGTGCTGCCCCACTGGCTGGCCTTCCTCATCGTGACCGTGGTCTACCTGCTGGCGGCGGGTCTGCTGGTGTTCATCGGGATCCGGCGGCTCAAAGGGCTGGCGGGGATGAAGCGCACGGCCCGATCGATCAGGGACCTCAAGGAGATCGCCACGCCTGACGAGCAGGCGGTGCCCGCGCTCGCCGCGGATCGCGAGCCGGTGACCCGCGATGGCACCTGACGAGTCCGCCGTCCACATCGAGGGCCCCTGGACACACCGCGCGGTGCACGCGGGAGGCACCCGCTTCCACGTGGTCGAGGCGGGCGAGGGCCCGCTGGTCCTGCTGCTGCACGGGTTCCCGCAGTTCTGGTGGACGTGGCGGCACCAGCTCGTCTCGCTGCCGGCCGCCGGCTACCGGGCGGTGGCGGTGGACCTGCGCGGCTACGGCGGCAGCGACAAGCCGCCGCGCGGCTACGACCTGCCCACGCTGGCCGCCGACGCGACCGGGCTGATCAGGGCGCTGGGCGAGACCGGGGCGATCGTGGTGGGACACGACTGGGGCGGGCTGCTGGCCTGGACGATGGCCGTCCTCGACCCCAAGTGCGTGCGCCGGCTGGTCGCCGTGTCCGCCCCCCACCCCCTGCGGCTGCGCAACGCCCTGCTGACCGACCCCTTCGGACAGCTCAGGGCGAGCAGGCGGACGTTCGGCTTCCAGCTTCCGCTGCTGCCCGAGCACCGGCTCACGCGCCAAGACGCGGCGCTGGTGGGACGGCTGCTGGAGGAGCGCTCGCGGCCCGGGTGGCCGGAGCCGGCGGAGTCCCGTACGTATCGGGAGGCGTTCCGGATCCCGGCCGTGGCGCACTGCGCGCTGGAGTATCACCGCTGGTTCGGCCGCTCCCAGTTCCGGCCCGACGGGCGGCGCTACGCCCGCGCCATGCGCACCGAGGTCGAGGCGCCCACGCTGCAGGTGCACGGGGCACTCGACCCGAGCGTCCTGCCCCGTACGGCACAGGGTTCGAGCCGCTATGTGGCGGCGCCTTACCGGTGGCGGCTGTTCGAAGGGGCCGGCCACTTCCCCCATGAGGAGATCCCCGACGTGTTCGACACCGAGTTGCTCGGCTGGCTGACCGATCCGGAGCCCGACCGATGAGAGACCGCGACGCCGAGGGCAGGCCGCGCAGCTCCCGGCCGCGCGACGCCTACGGCCGGCCGCTGCCCTACGGGTCCCCCGGCATGCCCAGGGTGCCCGACGACTACGCCCCCACCACCGAGCGGGCGCTGGCCGACGGGCGGCGCTTCCTGGAGGAGGGGCTGCCGTTCAACGCGCACGAGGTGTTCGAGGGACGGTGGAAGTGCGCTCCGGAGGAGGAGCGGGAGCTGTGGCAGGGGCTGGCGCAGATCTGCGTCGGGCTGACGCACCTGCAGCGCGGCAACGGGCGCGGGGCGATGACGCTGTTCAGCCGGGGCGCGGCCAGGGCGCAGTCGTACGGCGGCGCGTACGACGCGGTCGGCAAGGCGGCCTCGGGCCTGACCCAGGACAGCGAGCCGGACGCGGCCATCGCGCTGATCCTGGAGCGGCTGCCCCGCTAGGGCCTGTCCCGTGATCATGTGATCGGACAGTCAGACCTTAAGGGGTTGGGGGACACGGGGCCGAGAAACTGCGAACGTGCGCGGATGCTAGTTTCCTTCCCCGTGATGGAACATCAGGACGACACCAGGGCGGCCTACGACGGGGTCGTCGAGCTGTATGCGTCGATGTTTGCTAATCAGTTGGAGACGCAGCCGTTCTCGCGGAACATGATCGGTACCTTCGCTGAGCTGGTGCGCGGGACGGGGAACCTGCGGGCAGTCGACGTCGGGTGCGGGCCTGGACATCTGACGGCCATGCTGCACGATCTGGGGCTGGACGCCTTCGGGCTCGACCTCTCCCCGGGCATGGTCGACCACGCCCGGCGGGCCCATCCGGCGCTGCAGTTTGATGAGGCGCGGATGGAGGCCCTGCCGGTCGAGGACGGCGCGCTCGGCGGCGTGCTGGCCCACTACTCGATGATCCACACCCCTCCTGGGGATTTGCCCGCGCTGCTCGCCGAGCAGGTGCGTGTGCTGGCACCGGGCGGCCTGCTCCTGGTCTCGTTCTTCGCGACCGACGGATCGGAGCCGGTCCGCTTCGACCACAAGGTGACGCCCGCCTATAGCTGGCCAGCGGACCGGTTCGTCGAGTTGCTGGCCGGGGCCGGGCTCGTCCCGTTCGCCCGGCTGCTCCACGACCCGGCCTCAGAGCGGGGCTTCCTCGACGCCCACTTGCTGGCCCGCCTCCCCTAGATCGTGCCCGTGGCCTTTGGGGGCGTTTTGGTGTAGATCATCCATGTGGATGAGGAACGTCTGAAGCGTCATGATCTGACGGATGCGGAGTGGCTGCTGTTGGAGCCGCTGCTGCCGTCGCAGACCGTGCATGGAGCTCGGTGGAGTGATCATCGGACGGTGATGAACGGGATCTTCCATCGGACGCGTACGGCCACGCCGTGGCGTGACCTGCCGCCCTGTTATGGCAGGTGGAAGACGGTCTACAACCGGCATCGCCGGTGGTCGCTGGATGGGACGTGGGAGCGGATCCTGGACGGGCTGCGGGCGGGCTGCAACGAGGTCGAGGGCGAGGATTGGACGGTCAGCGCGGACTCGACTGTGGTCCGCGCGCACCAGCACGCGGCCGGGGCACGGCACGCTCCGGCCGTCGACCTGCCTTCAAAGGGGCTTGCAAAGATCACGAGGTGACGTCGGCGGGTCGGGAGGCCCTGGGACGGTCACGGGGCGGGTTGTCCACGAAGATTCATCTGGTGGCCGATCGGCGGTGCCGACCGATCAGCCGGATCCTCACCCCGGGCCAGCACGCGGACTGCCCGAAGTTCATCCCGCTGCTGAAGTCCATCCGCATCCCGCGCCGTGGCCCTGGACGACCCCGCAACCGGCCGGCCAGGGCGATGGCCGACAAGGCCTACTCCTCTCGCGCCAACCGCCGCTACCTGCGCAAACGCAACATCAAGGCCGTCATCCCGATGAAGAAGGACCAGGCCGCCAACCGCACGAGACTCGGCTCCAAAGGCGGCAGGCCCCCGGTCTTCGACCGGGAGGCCTACAAAGAACGCAACACCGTCGAGCGCTGCGTGAACAAACTCCGCCAGCATCGTGCCGTGGCCACTCGCTACGACAAACGACAACGCATCTACCAGGGCACCATCGACGTCGCCTCGATCCGCATCTGGCTCCGCGACCCCGTCACATGATCACGGGACACGGCCTAGTACTACAGCCAGACTTTGTGATCTATAGTCTGGATGCATGTCGGACGAGTTTACTGCTGACGACCTTCGTGCGTGGTCGTCCGGGCTGGACGCGCGGATCGGATGCAGCGGCTGTTGAACAACGCCCGCTGGGACGCCCGCGAGGTGCGAGCCGATCTGCGAGCTTATGTGGTGGAGCACCTCGGCCACCGCGATGGTGTGCTGGTCGTGGACGAGACCGGGTTCCTCAAGAAGGGCGACAAGTCAGCCGGGGTGCAACGCCAGTACTCCGGCACCGCTGGCCGCATCGAAAACTGCCAACTCGGGGTGTTCTTGGCCTACGCCTCTCCGCTGGGCCGAGCATTGATCGACGCGGAGTTGTATCTGCCCAAGTCTTGGACCGATGACCGCGTCCGCTGCGCCACGGCGGGCATTCCGGACAGCACGCCGTTCGCGACCAAGCCGGTACTGGCCCGGCAGATGCTGGCGCGCGCTGTGGAGGCGGGAATGCCCGTCTCTTGGGTCACCGCCGATGAGGCCTACGGCATGGACTACAAGTTCCGGCACTTCCTGGAGCAGCGCCGGCTCAACTACGTGGTCGCCGTGCCCAAGAACCAAACCGTCGGGGCCGGGCTCGGTGGTGACACCCGTGCCGACACCCTGGCTGCCCAGGCGCCACCCGAGGCGTGGAAGCGCCTGTCGTGCGGAAACGGCGCCAAAGGACCCCGCCTGTATGACTGGGCACTGGCCGAGCTGCACTTCGAGACCGAACCCGGCTACCGGCGCTGGCTCCTGGTCCGGCGCAGCCTCACGCCCAACGTCAAGGGCGAACTCGAACTGGCCTACTACCTATGTCACGCCCCGGCCGGCACCACCCTCGACGACCTCATCGCCATCGCCGGAGCGCGCTGGGCAATCGAAGAGTGCTTCCAGAGTGCCAAGAATGAGACCGGCCTCGACCACTACCAGGTCAGACGATTCGACGCCTGGCACCGCCACATCACGTTGGCCATGCTTGCCCACGCCTTTCTGGCGGTCACGGCGGCGAGTGTCCCAAAAGCAGCAGCGGCCTGGTCCGTTTCAGCCCGGCCGAGATCCGTCGTCTCCTGGCACACCTGATCACGGCCATCACTCGTCCTGTCGAACTCGCAATCGCCTGGTCGCACCGCCGCCGACAACACCAGACCCGCGCCCGCAGTAGCCACTACTGGAAACGCTGGCTCAAGCATCACGAAATCAGGCTGTAGTACT
>NZ_SSXE01000109.1 GCF_021699195.1 Nonomuraea sp. MG754425
CCGGCGAGCTGCTCGGCGTGCTCGTCGAGGGGGACGCGCCAGTCGACGCCCACGACGTCGGCCCCCGCCTCGCCGAGCACGCCGAGCAGCTCGCCGGTGCCCACGCCGAAGTGGATGCGGGGCACGTCGGCGACGCTCTCGAAGATGCGCCTGGTGTGCGGGAGGATGAACTCGCGGTAGTCGGCGGGCGCCACCGCGCCGACCCAGGAGTCGAAGAGCTGCACGGCCGAGGCCCCGGCGTCGATCTGGATGCGCAGGTGCCGGGCCACGATGTCGGCCAGGCGTGCCATGAGGCGGTGCCACAGCTCGGGCGCGCCGTACATCATGGCCTTGGTGCGGTCGTGGTTCTTGGACGGCCCGCCTTCGATCAGGTAGGAGCCGAGCGTGAACGGCGCGCCGGCGAAGCCGATCAGCGGGGTGCCGCCCAGCTCGCCGGTGAGCGCCCGGATCGCCTCGGTGACGTAGGAGACGTCGTCGGGCTCCAGCGGGCGCAGCGCGTCGAGGCCGCGGGCGTCGCGGATCGGCTCGGCCACGACCGGGCCGACGCCCGGCTTGATGTCGAGGTCGATGCCGAGGGCCTTGAGCGGCACCACGATGTCACTGAAGAAGATGGCCGCGTCGACGCCGTAGCGGCGGACCGGCTGCATGGTGATCTCGACGATCAGGTCGGGGGTCGCGCACGCGGTGAGCATCGGCACGCCCTCGCGGACCTTGAGGTACTCCGGCAGCGACCGGCCGGCCTGCCGCATGTACCAGACGGGCGTGTGCGGGACGGGCCGGCGACGGCAGGCACGCAGGAACGGCGAGTCGGCGAGGTTCACCTCTCCAGGGTCCCATGTACGGGGAGTGGTCGCCGACACGGGCGCGAGGTGTCGGAAAAAGATGCATTGGACACCCCAAATCATGATCAGATAGTCAGATGAAGGTTTACCGGTCTGCTCGGCATCGGCATCGCACACGGGTCGAACACACCCCATGTCCGGCCAGAGAGCCGGTCTCGACTGGGCCAAATGTTCGCCAAGCCACCGCGCGGCATCGATTCAGCGACCACTTTCGGGACACGCCGAGCGCGTTGCGGGGAATTGTCAGCGGCTCGTGCCAACGTCGGAGCCACGACCCGAAGAAAGGCCCCGGTTCGATGACTCGTGCGATGACCGCGTTGTGGAGTTCCCCAGAGCGCCGCAGTGAGCGCTGCCCGTCCTGCGCCGGGGAACGGCCGTTCGAGCAGCCACCGTGCCCCGACGGGCACGAGCCGGGCCGGTGCCCCGAGTGGGCCTGCGTCGAGTGCGGCCACGCCGTCGCGTTCGGCGCCGCCACAACCGACGCCACAGCGTCCGATGCCACAGCGTCTGATGCCACCGCGCCCGGCGTCGCGGCGTTCGACGCCGGCGCGATCGGGCACGCCGAGACCACCCGCCCGGCACGCCAGCTTGTTACGGCAGCGGCTTGATCACGAAGGATGAGCACCCCCGTGGTCCCCTTCCGCCCGTCTTCGACCTACGCTTCGGCTATGACACTCGGTGACCAGCCACCGCCGCCGCCCGCCGCCTTCGCGCGAGCCGCGGAGAGCCTGCGGCTGACCGAGGTCAGGCCGGAGATCGAGCTGGAGGATCTGCCCGCGCCGCAGCGGCTGGCCCCCTACTCGGCCGCCATCGGCGCGTCGGTCTACCGCGACGACGACGAGCTCGCGGTCGGCCGGCTGATCCTGCTCTACGATCCCGAGGGCCAGCGCGGCTGGGAGGGCCCGTTCCGGCTGGTGGCCTACGTCCGGGCCGACATGGAGCCGGAGATCACCTCCGACCCGCTGCTCGGGCCCGTCGCGTGGAGCTGGCTGACCGAGGCTCTCGAGGCGCATCAGGCCGACTACTCCGCCGCTGGCGGTACCGTGACAAGGGCCGTGTCCGAGGGCTTCGGCAACAAGGCCGACGACCCGGTCACGACCGAACTTGAGCTGCGGGCGTCGTGGTCACCCGCGCAGGAGGATATGTCCGGCCATGTCGCCGCCTGGTGCGACCTCATGTGCCTGGCGGCGGGTATCCCCCCGCTCCCGCCCGACGTGGCCGCCCTGCCCCGCC
Organism: Nonomuraea sp. MG754425; assembly: GCF_021699195.1. GTDB lineage: Bacteria > Actinomycetota > Actinomycetes > Streptosporangiales > Streptosporangiaceae > Nonomuraea. Next base: position 2,076 of record NZ_SSXE01000109.1, read on the forward strand.
GCCGTGATGATCCGGAGAGTGACCGAACGAAGTGAGGGCACCAGTCAAGACAGCACCCGCGTCATGAGGCCGGTGAGCTCATGACAGAAGAACGCACCGTGGAGCCGCTGCTGGAGCCGCGCGAAGGCATCCCTCCCGTCGTCGCCGACGCCGCCGGGCTGGACCGGGTGGTGGAGCGCTTCGCCGCGGGCAGCGGTCCCGTCGCCGTGGACGCCGAGCGTGCCTCGGGCTACCGCTACGGCAACCGCGCCTACCTCGTGCAGCTTCGCCGCGCCGGGGCCGGCAGCGCGCTGATCGATCCGATCGGCTGCCCCGACCTGTCGGCGCTCGACCGGGCCGTGGCCGATGCCGAGATCGTGCTGCACGCCGCCTCGCAGGACCTGCCGTGCCTGATGGAGGTGGGCTTCAAACCGCGCGAGATGTTCGACACCGAACTGGCCGGGCGGCTGCTCGGCTACGAGCGGGTCGGGCTCGGCACGATGGTCGAGACCGTCCTCGGCCTGCGGCTGGAGAAGGGGCATTCGGCGGCCGACTGGTCCACCAGGCCCCTGCCGGAAGACTGGCTGCGCTACGCCGCGCTCGACGTGGAGGTGCTGGTCGAACTGCGCGACGCGCTGCACCAGGAGCTGACCGACACGGGCAAGCTGGAGTGGGCGCGCGAGGAGTTCGCGGCCGTGCTCGGCACCCCGCCGCCCGCGCCGCGCTCCGACCCGTGGCGGCGTACGTCCGGCATCCACAAGGTGCGCAACGTGCGCGCGCTGGCGATCGTGCGCGAGTTGTGGACCATGCGCGACCGCATCGCCCGCGAGGCCGACCTCGCGCCGGGCCGGGTGCTGCCGGACGCGGCGATCGTGACCGCCGCGCTGGAAGGGCCACGTACCAAAAAGGCATTGACCGAAATTTCGGCATTCACCGGGCGGAGCGCGCGCCGGCACATGAGCGACTGGCTCGCCGCCGTGGCCAGGGCCAGAAGCCTGCCCGACAACCAGCTTCCCCAGCCGAGCACGCCGGGCGACGGCCCGCCGCCGCCCAACCGCTGGGCCGACCGCGACCCCGCCGCCGCCAAACGCCTGGCCGCGGCCCGTGCCGTGGTTTCCGCGCTGGCCGACGAGCACCACATGCCGACGGAGAACCTGCTGCAGCCCGATGCCGTACGCAGGCTCACCTGGGAGCCGCCCGCCGAGATCACCGACGAGAGCGTGACGGTCAGGCTGCGCGGGCTCGGCGCGCGCGAATGGCAGCTCTCGCTGTGCGCCCGTCCCATCTCCACGGCCCTGGCCAGGCTGGAGACACCGGGCGAGCTCTAAGCTCGTCGTACGGGCGACCTGGCCCTAGGTCGAGGCCCACCTGAGGTTCGCGCTACTTGACGCCTTCGGTGGCCCGGCCGTACGGTTCGGGAAAGCGCTTTCCGCATGTTGTGCCTGAAGGGATCCTCATGAGCGTGCGCACCATCGGCGTCGTGATGAACGGCGTCACCGGACGGATGGGCTACCGGCAGCACCTGCTCCGCTCCGTCCTGGCCATCAACGAGCAGGGCGGTGTGACGCTCTCCGACGGCTCCAGGGTGAAGCTCAAGCCCGTTCTGGTCGGCCGTAACGCCGACAAGCTTTCAGATATCGCAACAAAGCACGGCATTGCGGATTTCACCACGGACCTCGACGCGGTCCTCGCCGACGACGACAACCTGATCTACTTCGACGCCCAGGTCACCAGCGCCCGGGTGAAGGCCGTGCTGAAGGCCATCGAGGCCGGCAAGCACATCTACGCCGAGAAACCCACGGCCGAGTCGACGCAGGAGGCGATCGCGCTGGCCGAGGCCGCCACGGCCAAGGGCGTCAAGAACGGCGTCGTGCAGGACAAACTGTTCCTGCCGGGCCTGCTCAAGCTGAAGCGGCTGATCGACGGCGGCTTCTTCGGCCGCATCCTGTCGGTGCGCGGCGAGTTCGGCTACTGGGTGTTCGAGGGCGACTGGCAGGAGGCCCAGCGCCCCTCGTGGAACTACCGGGCCGAGGACGGCGGCGGCATCGTGCTCGACATGTTCCCGCACTGGCACTACGTGATGGAGAACCTGTTCGGCCGGGTCAGGTCGGTCTACGCCCAGGCCGTGACGCACGTGCCGGCCCGGGTCGACGAACAGGGCAAGCGCTACCAGGCCACCGCCGACGACGCCGCGTACGGGATCTTCGAGCTGGAGGGCGGCGTCGTCGCCCAGATCAACTCCTCCTGGACCGTCCGCGTGAACCGGGACGAGCTGGTCGAGTTCCAGGTGGACGGCACGCACGGCAGCGCCGTCGCGGGCCTGCGCAACTGCCGCGTCCAGCACCGTTCGGCCACCCCCAAGCCCGTCTGGAACCCCGACCTGCCCGCCACCGCGCGCTTCCGCGACGGCTGGCAGGAGGTGCCGGACAACGCCGAGTTCGACAACGGCTTCAAGATCCAGTGGGAGGCGTTCGTCCGGCACGTGGTGGAGGACACGCCCTTCCCGAACGACTTCGCCTCGGGCGCCCGCGGCGTGCAACTCGCCGAGCTGGGCCTGCGCTCGTCCGCCGAGGGCCGCCGGATCGAGGTGCCGGAGCTGTGAGGATCGATCTTCCCGGGTTCGGCTCGTACCCGCTGCGCGCGCCGGTGACCTGGCCGGTCGACGGCCGGCCGGCGACCAGCCGCGTCGTGTACGCCGCCGCGCACGTCGTGGCCGACCCGCTCGGCGACAACACACCCGGCTCCCCCGCCGCCGTGGACTGGGACGCCACGCTGCGCTTCCGCCGCCACCTGTGGTCGCTCGGCCTGCGCGTCGCCGACGCCATGGACACCGCGCAGCGCAACATGGGCCTGGACTGGGCCGCGACCAAGGAGCTGGTCCGGCGGGTCGCCGCCGAGGCCCGCTCGTACGGCGACCCCGCCACGCTGGTGTCCTGCGGCGCGGGCACCGACCAGGCGCCGCAGGCGGACGACCTGGACGCGATCACCGCCGCCTACACCGAGCAGATCGAGACCGTGCAGTCCGCGGGCGCGGGCGTGATCGTCATGGCCTCCCGGCAGCTCGCCCGGGTCGCCACGGGGCCGAAGGACTACCACCAGGTCTACGGCAAGCTGTTCGGCGTGGCCGAGCGTCCGGTGATCCTGCACTGGCTGGGCGAGATGTTCGATCCGAACCTGGCCGGCTACTGGGGCTCGCGCGACGTGGCGGCGGCCACCGACTCGTTCCTGGAGCTCGTCCACGCGCACGCCGCGTCGGTGGACGGCGTGAAGGTGTCGCTGCTGGACGAGCAGCACGAGGTCGGCCTGCGTGCCGCGCTGCCCGAGGGCGTCCGGTTGTACACCGGTGACGACTTCAACTACCCGTCGCTGATCAGGTCGGGCTCGCACGCGCTGCTGGGCATCTTCGACGCCATCGCCCCGGCCGCGGCGGCGGCGCTCCAGGCGCTGGACGCGGCCGAGGCGGCCGGCACGGACGCGGACCGGGAGCGGCTGCTGGCCCGCTACGACGAGATCCTCGCCCCGACCGTCGCGCTGTCGCGCAAGATCTTCGAGACGCCGACGTACCACTACAAGACCGGCATCGTCTTCCTGGCCTGGCTGAACGGCCACCAGGACGCGTTCGCCATGGTGAACGGAGCCCAGTCGGCCCGCTCGCTGCCGCACCTGGCGGAGGTGTTCCGCCTGGCCGACCAGGCGGGGCTGCTGGCCGATCAGGAGCTGGCCGTGCGCCGGATGAAGGCGCTGCTGGCGGTGAACGGGCTGTGAGTCTCTCCCTCAACCAGTGGACGACCAGGCAGTGGTCGCTGCCCGAGGCCGTGGACGGGTGCGCGCGGCACGGCCTGGAGGCGATCGGGCTGTGGCGGGAGAAGGTCGCCGAGAGCGGGCTGGCGCAGAGCGTCAAGCTGGTGCGGGCGGCCGGGCTGCGCGTCTCGTCGCTGTGCCGCGGCGGCTTCCTCACCGCGGGCGGGCTGCCGGGCGAGGAGGGCCGGACGGCCTTCGCGCGGGCCCTGGAGGACAACCGGCGCGCCATCGACGAGGCGGCCGAGCTGTCGGCGGCCTGCCTGGTGCTGGTGGTGGGCGGCCTGCCGGGGGTCAAGCCCGGCGAGCCGCTCCCGGCCGCCGGCTTCACCCGTGACCTGGCCGGGGCCCGCGAGCGGGTGGCCGAGGCGCTGGCCGAGCTGGCCCCGTACGCCGGGGAGCGGGGCGTCAAGCTGGCACTGGAGCCGCTGCACCCGATCTACTGCCCGGACCGCGCGGTGCTGTCCACGCTGGGCCAGGCGCTGGAGCTGAGCCTGCCCTACCCGGAGGAGCAGGTCGGCGTGATCGTGGACACCTTCCACGTGTGGTGGGACCCGCGCCTGTTCGAGGACGTCGCGCGGGCGGGCAGCCGGATCGCCGGCTACCAGGTGTGCGACTACCTGCACCCGCTGCCCGAGGACGTGCTGCTCGGGCGGGGCATGATGGGCGACGGCGTGATCGACTTCCCGCCGATCACGGCGGCGGTGCGGGCCGCCGGGTACACCGGGGACGTCGAGGTGGAGATCTTCAACGCCGACGTCTGGGCCGCCGACCCCGACGAGGTCGTGGCCACGATGAAGGCCCGCTACGAGCAGGTCGTCCTCGCCTGACGGGCCGGGGCGGCGGCGTGTCAGGCGAGCCGCCGCCACGGCGGTGTCACTCCGGCTTGTCCCAGACCAGCAGGTAGCGGCGCAGGAGCAGGCGGCCGAACCGGCTGCCGGGCAGCGTGCGGCGGGCCAGCCGGGCCGTCTCCGCCCAGGACAGGACGGGGTCCATGGCGGGCACGCCCTTGCCGGGGCCGCTCTTGGGGCCGTGGCGCAGGCGCAGCGCGCGGGAGGCGACCTGGCCCGCGCCGCTGACGAGCCAGTCGAGGAGCGAGCGGTTGCGCGCCAGGCCGATCACCACGAGCCGCCCGCCCGGCGCCAGCAGCCGGGTGAGGGCCGCGACGGCCTCGGTGAAGTCGGCGTGGTGGAGGACGGCGACGGCGCTGACGAAGTCGTACTTGCCCTCGGGGAGCAGGCCGCGCGGGTCGTCGAGGTAGTCGGCCGTGACGAACTCGACGTTGTCCAGGCCGCCGTGCCGCTCGCAGGCCATGGCGATGGCCTCGGGGGCGCGGTCGGCGGCCGTCACCTGGGTGGCGCGGGCGGCCAGTTTGCTGGCCAGGAGCCCGTCGCCGCACCCCAGGTCGAGCGCCCGCTGACAGCCCGCGGGCATGAGCTTCATGACCAGGCTGTGGTAGTGGACGTTGTGGTTCCAGTAGGGCACGGACACGTGATCACGGTAGCGCCGGGGCTCCGGTGATGCCGGACTTCCTGATGATTTGTCATGATATTCACGGTTTCGACAGGTGCCGCGCGGCACGGTTCAGGCCGGTTCCGGCAGCGGGGTTCGGGGCGGTTCCGACGTGCCCGGCGACGAGGCTCAGGCCGGTTCCACCGTGCCCGCGGCGCCGTTCACCGTGACCTGCTGGCCGTTGGTGATGCGGTGGGTGGCGTCGGGCACGCCGACGACGGCCGGGATGCCGTACTCCCTGGCCACCACCGCGCCGTGCGACATCGCGCCGCCCATCTCCATCACCAGCCCGCCCGCCGTCAGGAACAGCGGCGTCCAGCCCGGGTCCGTGGAGGGGCAGACGAGGATCTCGCCCGGCTCCAGGTAGGCGCCGGTCGGGTCGAGCACCACCCTGGCCACGCCGGTGACCGTGCCGGGCGAGGCGGGCGTGCCCGTGATCGCGCCGGCCCGGGTGCCGGGGTCCGACAGGGCCTCGGGCTCGGTGCCGTCGGACAGCAGCACCCGGGGCACGTGCCTGCGCCGGCGCTCCCGCTCGTACGTGGCCCGCCGGTCGGCCACCAGGTCGCGCAGGTCGCGCCCGTCCAGCGCCGCCCTGGCCTCCCGCAGGTCCAGGAAGAACACGTCGCCGGCCGAGTCCAGCGCGCCCAGGCCCACCAGGTGCTCCCCCACCACGAGCAGGCTGCCGCGGATCGCCGCGAGGGCCTTGACCGCGTAGTACTTGGGCAGTTCGCGCAGCCCGGCGTACTGGCGGGTGCGCCGCAGCGCGAACCGCACCACGGGGGCCCGCCACCACCCCTTGCGCCGGGCCCGGGCCGTCACCCGGGCGGCGGCCCGGCTCGCCTCGCCGGCTCCCCGGGAGAACAGCTCCGAGGGGGAGGTGCCGCCGTCCAGGCGCAGGTAGTTGGCCAGCACGCCGAGGATGTGGGCGGGTTCCTCCGACCATCTCGGCACCCCGAGGTCGATCTCGGCGACGCCGCGGTGACCGTACTTGGCGAGGAACGCGGTGATCTCGCGCTGGGCGGCGGCCGGGAGCCGTCCGCGCTGATAGCGCTCGACCAGTTCGGGCACCGTCAGCTCCCGGAACGGCTCCGGCTCGATGCGGGTGCTCAGGTGCCACAACTCCAGGTCCATCTCGGTGGTCGGGTTGTGCGGCAGGCCGCGCAGGACGTCGCTCATCTCGGCCACGGGCACCCCCGACAACTTCGAGGCGAGCGCGAAGAGGCCGTAACCGGTGAGCACGATCGGCATGATCGAGACGATCAGCGGGAAGGTGCCGGTGAGCACGCGTTCGGCGTGGTCCAGACGTTGTTCGGGGGTCGCCGTGCCGGGCACCTGGAGCGCGCGCTCCAGCGCCCCGCCGAGCCTGACCGTGTAGCCGACGGACCTGCCGGGGCTGGTGAGCGCGGTCAGCACCCGGTGCGGCGCGCGCAGGTTCCGGACGAAGCGCCCCGCGCCGCGCAGGAAGGGCCGCGCCGACGTGTGCGGCGGGGCCAGGCGCGGGTCCTCGAAGACGCGTTCCATGACGCCCACCGCGCGGGCCTCGCCCATGGTCAGCGCGCGCGGCAGGATGGCCCGGCCCGGACGGCTGCGCACGGCGGCCGTGAGATCCACCCAGAGCCGCTCCCCCGAGATCGCGAGGAAGCCCGCGCCGTCGAGCGGGTCGGCGGGGCCGTACCCGGCGAGCTTCGCGCCACCCGCGCTGATCAGCCGGAACGCCGACAGCCCCATCGGCGTGAGCGGCCCCATGACGCCCTGCACGACGTTGACGGAGAAGTAGACGCGCAGGCCGGCCCGGCCGGTCTCGGGCAGCGGGTAGAGGGTGGTGATCGGCCTGGCCTGGGTGAGCCAGATCGTGCCGTCGTGGCCGACGGCCCACTCGATGTCCTGGGGCGCGCCGTAGTGGTCCTCGACGCGGATGCCCAGGGCGGCCAGGCGGCGCACCTCGTCGTCGGTCAGGCAGAGGCCCTGCCCCGCGGTCTCGACGCGTTCGGTGCCGCCGCCGGGCAGAGGCCGCACGGCCAGCAGCTTGTCACCGGCGCGGCGTTCGAGGATCTCGCCGTCGAGGACGCGGAAGCGGTCGGGGTTCACGGCCCCGGAGACCACGGCCTCGCCCAGGCCGGGGGCGGCGTCGATGACGCTCTCGCGCCGCCGGCCCGTCACCGGGTCGGCGGTGAACAGCACGCCCGCCACCCGCGCGTCCACCATCGTCTGGACGACCACCGCGAGCCGCACGGCGGCGTGCTCGATGCCGTTGGACTCGCGGTAGGCCACGGCGCGGTCGGTCCAGAGGGAGGCCCAGCAGCGGCGGACGGCCCGCACCACCTCCTCGGCTCCCACCACGTTGAGGAAGGTGTCCTGCTGCCCGGCAAAGCTGGCGAACGGCAGGTCCTCGGCGGTGGCGGAGGAGCGCACGGCCACGGGCACGTCGTCGCCGAGCCCCTTGTACGCCGTGACGATCGCCTCGTGCACGGCGTCCGGCACGGTGGCCTGCAGCAGGTGCCTCCTGGCCCGTTCGGCCAGCCCGTCGCCGCCGGTCTCCAGGCCCTCGGCGACCTGGCGGTAGGCGTCGGTGGTGAGCACCCAGCCGGGTGGCACCGGCAGGCCGGCCCTGGTCAGCTCGCCGAGGTTGGCCGCCTTGCCGCCGACCTCGGCGAGCATGCCGGCGTCGATCTCGGAGAAGTCCAGGGCCGTCTTCATCGTGCGCTCTCCAGCCGTTCAGCGTTCGGTCATCCCAGTGTTCCGCTTTCCGGCGCAGAATTCAACACCTGATGAATCCGGTTCGTGCCGTCGAGGCCCCACCCGGGATCGACCGCCACGCCGAGCACGGCCAGGGCCGCCGGGCCGACGTCCACCAGCGCGGGAGCGCCGAGCGACCGGCCGCCGAGGTCCTCGCCCAGGATGTTCGCGATCACGAAGACCGTGCGCTCCTCGTCCGAGACGCCGCCGTGGCCGCCCTCGTCCACGTGGCCGTGGTCGGTCGTGACCAGCACCGTCCAGCGCTCGTCCGGGTAGGAGGGGCGCGCGCGGATCGCGTCGAGGAGGCGGCCCAGGTAGGCGTCCTGGGTCCGGAGGGCGGCGGCGTACTCCGGGCAGTGGGGGCCGAGGTCGTGGGCCACCTCGTCGGTGTCTCCGAGGTAGACGAACACCGCGTCCGGGTCCTGGGCGGTCAGGTGGCGCTCGGCGGCCTCGGCGACCCGGCGGTCACAGGCGGCCCAGCCGTCGGCGTACCCGTCGAGCACAAGACGGTGGTCGATCGCGGGGCCGAACGCGCCGTGCTCGGCGAGGGCGGCCCACGAGAAGAACGCCGAGGTGGTCAGGTCGGGACGGGCGCTCTTAGCCCGCGTCAAGAAGTCCGGAAATTTCAGGAACTGCTGTTGGGCGAAGCCGTTGTCCACGACACCGTGCTTGTCGGGCCAGACCCCGGTCGCGATCGACGACCAGCCGGGGCCGGAGTCGGTCCGCGACCTGATCACCCGGCCGCCGTCGCCGGGCTCGGGCGATTTGGGGACGATCTCGCCCGGTGACTCCGTGCGCGGCGTCCCGGCCTCGCCGTAGGGGAGCTTGCTGGTGCCGTACGCACCGGTGGACATCAGGCCGGCCAGGACGGGGGCGTCCAGGACGATCAGCCGGTCGAACCGCAGCCCGTCCATGCCGACGACGAGCACCTTGCTAGTAAAAGCGGACATCCACCCATCTAAGCGGCGAAAGCCTTCATGGGGTGAAGCGCCGTACCCATTCGGCCGCGCCGGGCAGGATCTCCTCGACCGGGGCCACCCCCGGATACCAGGTGCGCTCCCACTCCAGCGACACCCAGCCGTCGAACCCGGCCCCGCGCAGCAGTTCGCCCGCCTCGTCCAGCGGCACCGAGCCCGTCCACATCGGGACCGGTGTGGTGTCGCGCTCGGAGACCGCGTCCTTGACCTGCACGTAGTCGAGGTACGGGGCCAGCGCCGCCAGCGTGCGGCGCGGCGGCTCGCCGTGCCGCCAGGGGTGCAGCAGGTCCCAGAGCGCGCCGGTGGTCGCGGGGCAGGCCGCCTCGGCGAGCAGCGCGGCCACGGCTTCGCCGGTCGCCATCTCGTCGTGCGTCTCGACGAGCACGCGACGGCCGAGGTCGGCGGCCGGGCCGGCGACGGCCTTGAGTCGGCGGGCGCCGACGGCCGGGTCCCCGCCGCGCGGGAACACCCGCACGCCGGGGGCGCCGAGGTCGGCGGCGAGCCGCAGATCGGCGAGGAGCGTCTCGACGACCGGCTCGTCCGGGCCCGGCTCGCACACGCCCGCGTACCCGGCGAGCGCCGAGATCTCCAGGCCCGCCCGCTCGATCCGCTCCCGCACCGACCTGCGCCCCGCGGCGTCGAGACCCGCGTGCACACCGGTGTCGGGGTGCAGGCGCAGCTCCAGCCCCTGGCAGCCGTGCCCGGCCGCGATCTCGATCGCCCTGTCCAGCCCTTCGCCGGGCATCCCCAGCGTGCTGACCGCCAGCTTCACCCGATCCTCCGCACACTCTCCCGCAGCACGACCTCACCGGAGACCTTCTCGACCACGACCGGCTCCTCCTCGTTGAGCGCCAGCTCCAGCGCCCGTGCTCCCATGTCCTTCAGCGGCAGCCGCACCGTCGTCAGCGCGGGCACATGATCACGCAGCGTGACGATGTCGTCGAACCCCGCCACCGAGACGTCCTCGGGAACCCTGACCCCGCGCTCGCGGTAGGCCGCCAGCGCCCCGACCGCCATGACGTCGTTGACCGCGAACACGCAGGTGGCCTCGCCCACCTGCGACGCGGCGGCGTACCCGCCGTCGCGGTCGAACGGCCCGTGGATCACCTGCGGCGCGGGCAGCCCCAGCTCGTCGAGGGCCTCGGAGAAGCCGGCGCACCGGTCGGCCGCCGTCACCAGGTGCGGCGGGCCGGCCAGCACCGCGAACTTCGTGTGCCCCAGCTCCGCCAGCGACCTGGCCAGCTCCGCGGCGCCCTCCCGGTTGGCGGGCGCGACGGTGTCCACGCCGAGCAGGTCCTGGCCCACGCAGGCCGCCCGGCCGCCGCCCGCCTGGTAGCGGGCCAGCTCCTCGCGCAGACGGCCGGTGACGCGGGCGTCGGCGACGCGGGAGCCGACCAGCAGCACGGCGCGCACGCGCTGGGCGTGCAGCGTGGCCAGGTAGGCGATCTCCTGCTCCGGGTCGCGATGCGTGGTGCCCACCATGACCAGCAGGCCCTCGGTGGCCGCGGCCCGCATCGCCCCGTCGGCGAGGGCCGCGAAGTAGGGGTCGGTCAGGTCGTGCACGACGATGCCGATGACGTTGCTCGCCCCGCGGGCCAGCGTCTGGGCGGCGATGTTGGCCCGGTAGCCGAGCTCGTCCGCGGCCCGCTCGACGCGTGCTCTCAGGGCCGCGCCCACCTGGCGGGTGCTGCCGTTGAGCACCCGCGAGGCGGTCGCGAGGGAGACGCCCGCCTGCTTGGCGACGTCTTCAAGCGTGACCACGAGACCTCCAGGAAAGCGGTTTCCAAGTCTGCCAGACCGGCACCTGGATCCGCATCCTGCCACGCCCGCGGCTCGCGGGGACAGAAAGTCCCACTCGGAAGGGCAGGTGTCCCCTCCGTACGACCGGCGCGGGGCGGGAGCCGAGCCCCCGCCCGCGCCGTCTCACGCCCAGGGGAACAGGATGTCGAACAGGCCCCGACGCTCTTCCTGGGTCGGCGTCGGCGCGGGCGCCTGGGTCGTGGCCGGCGGCTGCTCGGACGTCGAGCCGCCGGTGTCGCCCGTGCTGCTCTGCTCCTCCTGCCGCTGCTTGTTGTTCGTCGAGGTCGAGCCGTCCGCGCCGGCGTCCTCGGACACGGAGTCGTCCGTGTCGTTCACCGTGTTCTCCGGCGCGCGGGTGGGCTTGCGCGTCGGCTCGGCGGTGCTCCTGTCACGCGTCGGCTCGGCCTCCGGCTCGCGCGTCGGACGGGTCTGCTGCCGGGTCGGAGCCGAGGTTGCGGACTCGGTCTCGGTCGGCTCGTCGGTGACCGAATCCGTGGGATCGCCGACGGGCTCCTCCTCGTCCTCGTCCAGCGGCGTGTCCTCCGTGGCGGCCTCATCGGACGGCGAGGTCACCTCGCCCGCGCTGGCGCACTGGGCGCCCGCGCAGGGGTCGTCGGAGGAGGTGCCGGTGAGCATCCAGCCGACGCCCACCCCGACCAGCACCACCGCGGCCGCCGCCACCAGCAGCACCCGGGTGCGGCGGCGCACCTCGCCCGCGCCGCCCGAGCGCCGGTCGTAGGAGTCGCCGGAGTCGTCGGTCCAGCCGGAGCCGAGGAAGCCGCGCTTGGGCCGGTCATCGTCGTGGTCGTCGCGGTCGTCATAGTCGTCGGCCCGGCCGTCCGCCCGGCTGTCGGCCCGGTTGTCGGCCCGGCTGTCCATGAGGTCGTCGGCGCGGTCGTCGTCGCGATCCCGCTCGTAGCCGCGGTCCAGCGGCAGGTAGGGGTTGTCGTCGTCCTGGTCCCGCACGCGGTGCGGGCCGCTGTCGCTGAGCTCGTCGTAGAGGGAGCCGGTCCGCTGGTCGCGCGACCCGCCCGACTCGTAGGAGCCGCCGACCCCGCCCAGCTCGTACGAGCCGCCGGCCCCGCCCGTCTCGTACGAGCCGCCGAGCGCGTCGCGCGAGCTGCCGAGCACGTCATGGGCGCCGCTGTGACCGCCGAGCACGTCGTGGGGGCCGCTCTGGCCGCCCAGGTCGTAGCCGCCGGAACCGCCGGAACCGCCGAGCACGTCGCGCGGGTCTCCCGACAGCAGGTCGCGCGGCGGGGCTGGGTCGTCGAGCACGTCGCGCGGGGTCTCGCCGATGCGCTGGGGCGTGCCCTGGCCGGGCGGGAGGATGTAGGTCTCGTTGCCGACGACCTGGATGGCGGGCTGCTCGTCAGTGTCGTCGGTGCTCCACCGCGGCGAGAGCACGTCGCCCGTCAACTCCGGGTTTAACGACTTACCCTGCCCGCCCTCGTAGGGCCTGTCGTTCTCGTCGCGTGCCACGGTGGAACCTCTCTTGTACGAATAGTAACCGCGCCCTTTCCTACCATTACTTGTCCGGATATTTCACTTGTTTCCCTAAAATCACGCTCAGTAACAATGGTCCCAGAGCGCTACCTCGGCATCACGCGGCGGCGTCACTGACCGGCGTCACTTGCAGGGATTGGTGGTGCTGTCGACGACCTTGCCCTTGAGCGCGTCGGGAATGGCCGACTGGACCCGCACGCCGGGCCAGTCCTTGCCGATGACGACCTGGAGGACCGGCCCCGTGGGCGCCTGGGCCGCCGGCGTCTTGGCGGTGTACGGCTGCGAGGTCAGCGCCTTGACCTTGCCCTGCACGGGCGTGCGCTTGTCCTTGGACAGCCGCGCGGCCACCGCGTCGCCGTAGGCGGGCCCCTGCTCGGCGTCCTTCCTGGCGTACCGGATGGTGGTGACGTCGGTGGTGGCGGCGTTGCCCACGTGGGTGACCACGAACCCCTGGCCGGCCAGCGCGTCGGCCACCTGTTGGGCCTTGCCCTGCTCGCCGGTGGCGTTGAGCACCTGAAGGCGCACCTGCTTGTTCTCGATCTTGGGCGCGCTGGACTTGCCCGGGGCGGGGCTGGCGGTGACCTCGATGTCCTGGCGCACGTTCTCGAAGAAGTCGCGTGCGGCCGGCTGGGCGAACTGCACCCTGGCCGTGTTCTCCGGGTACGGCTCGATGGGCACCGTGATGCCCTTGAGCTCCTTGGCGGTCAGCCCTCTGACGCTGTTGGCGACCTCCAGCATGCGGTCGAGGCCGAGCCCGTCGTCCACGGTGACCGACCGGGTGGCGGCCCGCAGGAAGGCGTCCAGCTTGCCGGGGTCGGTGAGCAGGCCGCCGTCGGTGATCTTCTTCATCACCTGGGTGAGGAAGATCTGCTGGCGCTCGATCCGGCCCAGGTCGCTGCCGTCGCCGAGGCTGTACCGGGTGCGCACGTAGCCCAGCGCCTGCTCGCCGTTGACGACGTGCTTGCCCGCGCCGAGCACGAACTTGGCCTCTTTGTCGTTGACGGCCTTGGGCAGGCAGATCTCGATGCCGCCGATCGCGTCGACGATGCCCTTGAAGCCGGTGAAGTCCACCTTCACGAAGTGGTCGATCCTGATGTTCGTCAGGGCCTCGAGGGTCTTGATCGTGCAGTTGATGCCGCCGTCGTTGAAGGCCGAGTTGATCTGACGCAGGCCGCCGGGCAGCACGGCCCCGTTCCCGCCCGCGCACTCGGGGATCTCGACCATGCTGTCGCGCGGGAAGCTGATCAGGGTGGCGTTGTCCCGGTTCGGGCCGATGTGCAGGAGCATGATCGTGTCGGTGCGCTCCCCCATGCCGACCGACTTGGCGCCGTACCGCTTGTTGTCCCCTTCGCGGGAGTCGGAGCCCACCAGCAGCACGTTGAGCGCGCCGGTGTCCGGCGGGCGGGAGGCGCCGGGATCGATGCGCTGGCGGGGGATGCTGCTGTCCAGGTAGCGGTAGTAGCCGTACACGCCGAGCGAGGCGGCCACCAGCACGAACGTCAGCGCGATGCTCACCCAGGCGAGGGGGGTCAGGGAGTTGCGCCGGGGCGCGGAGCGATGCCCGTGCGCAGCTTCGGGAGGCGCCGGTGGGGCCCCGCGCCGTCCGGAAACCGCCTCGTCCTGCCGTTCCTTCACGCGGTCCACCCCTTGCGCCATGATCGCGAAGCATAGCTACAAACCGGTATCGGGACGATAAGCCCCTTCATCTTGGCTTGTTCGTCCGTTCATCGTCAGCCGGACGATGACTTCGCGGGCACTCCTTCCGCACCCCGGGCGGCTACTCGGTCCAATGCGCCCGAATGCGGGGCGTCAGCACGTACGGTGCCGCCATCATGACGGTCATGCTGTTGACCGAGATGGCGCCGCCCCCGGGCGCCCAGGAGGTGGCCGGGCTGCGGGCCGGGACCAGAGCGGCCCGGCGCGGCGCGCTCGTGGCGTTGTCGGCGTCGATCGCGCTGCTCACCACCGTGCAGTTGCTCGCCGACCGGGCCACGACCAGGGAGCAGACGCTGCCGCTGGCTGTCCTGTCGCTGGCGGTCTTCACCGTGGCCCTGCCCGTGATGGCGATCACGCAGTACGTCTGGGGCGCGCGCTCCCGCCGGGCGCGGCGGCGGGAGCGGGAGTTGTACGCCGTGGCCCGCTCCGGCAGGGCGCGCGCGCTGACCCGGCCGGCGGTGGCCGTCTGCTGGGCGGTGACGCTCCTGCTCGGCTGGACCGTGCCGCGGCTGTTCCGCTCCGCCGCCGCGTACGCCGTCGCCGACGCCCTGCGCCCGCTCGTCGAGGCGCTGGCCGTGCTCAGCCTGGCCGCCGGGGTGCTGTTCCTGCTCTGGTGGGCCCGCGACTCGGTGCTGACGCTGGCGCGCGCCCTGCGCTCGGGCGGATCGCCCGGCGACCCCTGGGACCCGGGCGCCGGCCGCCGGGCGCGGAAGGGCGCGGGGTTCCGGACGAGCAGGGCGCTGTGGACCGGCGCGGCGGTGGCGGTCGTGGCCCTGCTCGCGGCCCGCGCCCATCTGTGGGAGCCGGCCACCGGCGTCGTCTACGGACTGTTCACCGTGGCCCTCGTCTGCACGGTAGTTACTGACGAGTAGCATAGGCACGGAACCCTTTCAGCAACGAGGAGCGAATCCGTGCCTTCCTCTCGTGACGTCGTGTTCGTCGACGGCGTACGCACGCCTTTCGGCAGGTCAGGGCCGAAAGGACAGTACGCGGAGACCCGCGCCGACGACCTGGTCGTCCGCGTCATCCGCGAGCTCATCCGGCGTAACCCCAACCTGCCGCCCGAGCGCGTGGACGAGGTCGCCATCGCCGCGACCACGCAGATCGGCGACCAGGGCCTGACCATCGGACGCTCGGCCGCCGTGCTGGCCGGGCTGCCCAAGACCGTGCCCGGCTACGCCCTCGACCGGATGTGCGCGGGCGCGATGACCGCCGTGACCACGGTCGCGGGCGGCATCGCGTTCGGCGCGTACGACGTCGCCATCGCGGGCGGCGTCGAGCACATGGGCCGGCACCCGATGGGCGAGGGCGTCGATCCGAACCCGCGCTTCCTGTCGGAGAAGCTGGTCGACCCGAGCGCGCTGATCATGGGCATGACGGCGGAGAACCTGCACGACCGCTACCCGTCGATCTCCAAGGAGCGCGCGGACGCGTACGCCGTGCTGTCGCAGGAGAAGGCGGCCAAGGCGTACGCCGACGACAAGATCCAGCCCGACCTGGTGCCGACCGCGGTCCGGACGGCCGAGCGGGGCTGGGGCCTGGCCGTCGAGGACGAGGCCCCCCGCCCCGGCACCACGATGGAGGGGCTGAGCGGGCTCAAGACGCCGTTCCGGCCGCACGGCAACGTCACGGCGGGCAACTCCTCCGGCATCAACGACGGCGCCACCGGCTGCGTCGTGGCCGCCCGTGAGGTCGCCGGGGAACTGGGGCTGACGCCGCGGATGCGCCTGGTGTCGTACGCCTTCGCGGGCGTGGACCCCGAGATCATGGGCGTCGGGCCGATCCCGTCCACCGAGCGGGCGCTGCGCCTGGCCGGGCTCGACATCTCCGACATCGGCCTGTTCGAGATCAACGAGGCGTTCGCGGTGCAGGTGCTGGCCTTCCTGGAGCACTTCGGGATCGCCGACGACGACCCCCGCGTCAACCCCTACGGCGGCGCGATCGCCTACGGGCACCCGCTCGCCTCCTCGGGCGTGCGGCTGATGACGCAGCTCGCACGGCAGTTCGGCGAGCGTCCCGACGTGCGTTACGGCATCACCACGATGTGCGTCGGCATGGGCATGGGCGGCACCGTGATCTGGGAGAACCTGGCATGAGCGACATCGAGACCTGGCGGGCGCTGCTCGGCGAGCGCACCACCGACGAAGTCGTCACCAAGGCGCTGGTGCGCGACGTGCGGCTGCCGTACGGGGCCGGCACCATGGCGCTGATCACGCTGGACAACGGCTTCGACCACACCAAGCCCAACACGTTCGGCCCGCACGGCCTGTTCGCGCTGAACGGGGCATTGTCGGAGATCGCCCAGCGCACCGACCTGGCCGCGGTGGGCGTGACGGGCAAGCCGTTCATCTTCGCCGTCGGGGCCGACCTCAAGGGGGCCGCCTCGGTGGCCTCGCGCGAGGAGGCGCTGGCCATCGGCGCGCTCGGCCACCACGTCTTCCGGCGGCTGGGCGAGCTGGCGATCCCGTCGTTCTCCTTCGTCAACGGCGCGGCCATGGGCGGCGGCCTGGAGATCGCGCTGCACTGCTCCTACCGGACGATCTCGGCGGGCGTGCCGGCCGTCGCGCTGCCGGAGTGCTTCCTCGGCCTGGTGCCGGGCTGGGGCGGCACGCAACTGCTGCCCCGGCTGATCGGCCCGGCCAACGCGGTCAAGCTCATCATCGACAACCCGCTGTCCAACAACCGCATGATCAAGGGGCCGGACGCGTACGAGCTGGGCATCGCCGACGCGATGTTCGAGCCCGCCGACTTCCTGGAGGAGTCGCTGCGCTGGGCCGCCCGCGTGCTCAACGGCGAGGTGAGCGTGCGGCGCGCCGAGCACGACGGCTGGGAGAAGGCGGTGGCCGACGCCCGCTTCCTGGTGGACATGAAGCTGCGCGGCGCCGCGCCCGCGCCGTACCGGGCGCTGGACCTCATCGCGCTGGCCGAGACCGCCACCCGCGACGAGGGCTTCGCCGCCGAGGACGCGGCGCTGGCCGACCTGCTCATGGGCGACGAGTTGCGCGCCGGGCTCTACTCCTTCGACCTGGTGCAGCGCCGCGCCAAGAGGCCGGCGGGCGCGCCGGACCCCGCCTCGGCCCGCAAGGTCGCCAAGGTCGGCGTGGTGGGCGCGGGCCTGATGGCCTCGCAGATGGCGCTGCTGTTCGCGCGCCGCCTGGAGGTGCCCGTCGTGCTCACCGACCTCGACCAGGCCAGGCTGGACAAGGGCGTCGGCTACGTGCACGCCGAGGTGGACAAGCTCCGCGCCAAGGGCCGTCTCTCGCCGGACCAGGCCAACCGCCTCAAGTCGCTGGTGACCGGCTCGCTGACCAAGGACGCCTTCGCCGACGCCGACTTCGTGATCGAGGCCGTGTTCGAGGACATGGCGGTCAAGAAGCAGGTGTTCGCCGAGGTCGAGGCCGTGGTGTCGGAGGAGTGCGTGCTGGCCACGAACACCTCCTCGCTGTCGCTGACCGAGATGGCCTCGGGGCTGGCCCGTCCCGAGCGGCTGGTCGGCTTCCACTTCTTCAACCCGGTCGCGGTCATGCCGCTGCTGGAGATCATCAGGGGCGCCGCCACCGGCGACGCCGCGCTGGCCACGGCGTTCGCGGTGGGCAAGGCGCTGAAGAAGTCGTCGGTGCTGGTCGAGGACGCCCCGGCGTTCGTGGTCAACCGGCTGCTGACCCGGTTCATGGGCGAGGTCGTGGCGGCCGTGGACGAGGGCACGCCGCTGGAGACGGCCGAGCACGCGCTCGACGGGCTCGGGCTGCCGATGACACCGTTCGCGCTGCTGCAACTGGTCGGCCCGGCGGTCGGGCTGCACGTGGCCGAGACCCTGCACGAGGCGTTCCCCGATCGCTTCGGCGTGTCGGAGAACCTGGCCCGGCTCGTCGAGTCCGGCAAACCCGGCCTCTACCGGCCGGACTTCACGCTCGACCCGGAGGCGGTGGCCCTGTTCGCGGGCGGGAGCGCGCCGTCCACGGCCGAGCAGGTGCGCGAGCGCGTGCTGGCGGCGCTGGCCCAGGAGATCCGCATCATGCTCGACGAGGGCGTGGTGGCCGCGGCGCAGGACATCGACCTGTGCATGATCCTCGGCGCCGGGTGGCCGTTCCATCTGGGCGGGATCACGCCGTACCTGGACAGGGCGGGCATCTCCCGGCCCCGGTTCCTGGCTCCCGGCGTGGCCTCGGTTCCGGCTTGACCTGAATTTGGGGAGGCCCGTACGGCGGGTCTCCCCACACCTCTGCCACTCCGTCGTAACCTTGTGCGCTGTCCTACGAACGGAGAGTAACCATGATGAGAGCAGCCGGCGCCCTCGCGCTCTGCGGCGCCCTCCTTGCCGCCGGAGCGGTCCCCGCGCAGGCCGCGCCGAACCCCAAGGCGCAGCTCAAGATCGTCGACGCGGCCAAGGGCGGCGAGACGAAGACGGTCTGGCTCCACTGCAAGCCCACCGGCGGCACCCACCCCAACGCGCGCGCCGCCTGCCGCCTGCTGGAGCAGGTCAAGGGCAAGCCCGCGGAGCTCAACGTGACCCCGAACCCCACCTGCACCCGTGAGGTCGCGCCGCACGCGGTCGTCGTCGTGGGCCGCTGGCACGGCAAGGCCGTGAAGTGGGCCAAGGTGTTCCCCAACGCCTGCCTGATGCGGGCGGCGACCGGCGCGGTGCTCGAACTCTGACGACACCGCGCCCGGTCCGCGGGCTCAGCGGCGGGCCTTCTGCCATGAGAAGGCCTGCCTGCTGTGCCAGTAGCCGTAGCCGAAGTAGACGACCAGCCCGATGATCATCCAGATCACGAACCTCAGCCACGTCTCCACCGGCAGGTTGAGCATCAGGTAGACGCAGGCCAGCACCGCCAGGACGGGCAGCACCGGCACCAGCGGCACCCGGAAGGCCCGCGGCAGGTCGGGCCGCGTCCGCCGCAGGACGATCACGCCGAGCGAGACCACCACGAACGCGAACAGCGTGCCGATGTTGACCAGTTCGGCCAGTTCCGCGAACGACACGAACCCGGCCAGCGCCATCGTGACCAGCCCGATGAGCACCGTCAGCCGGGCCGGGGTGCCGAAATGCGGATCGACCTTCGCCAGCGAGCGCGGCAGCAGCCCGTCGCGGCTCATGGCGAACAGCACCCGGGTCTGGCCCAGCAGCAGCACCAGCACCACGGTGGTCAGGCCGGCGATGGCGCCGACGCTGATGATCGTGGCCAGCCAGGCGTGGCCGACCGAGATGAACGCGTCGGAGAGCGGGGCGGAGGTGCTCAGGTCGCTGTAGCGCTGCATGCCGACGACGACCAGGGAGACGGCGACGTACAGGATCGTGCAGATGATCAGCGAGCCGATGATGCCGCGCGGGACGTCACGCTGCGGGTTGATGGTCTCCTCGGCGGCGGTGGCCACGATGTCGAAGCCGATGAAGGCGAAGAACACGATGGCCGCCGCGGAGAAGATGCCGAGCACGCCGAACGCCACCGGCGTGACGCCGAACAGCACCTGGATGAGCGGCGCCTTGAGCCCCTCCACGCGTTCGGTGGTGACCGCCTCGGGGATGAACGGGCTGTAGTTGGCGGCCTTGACGAAGAACAGGCCCGCCACGATGACCAGCAGCACCACCGCGACCTTGGTGATCACCAGGATCAGGTTGACCCGCGAGGACAGCTTGATGCCCGCCACCAGGACCGCGGTGAGGATCACCACGATGAGCACGGCCGGGACGTTGACCACGGGATTCTCCCCCGCGATCGAGGCCGGCAGTGCCAGGCCGACGGAGGCCAGCAGGGAGGCGAAGTAGCCCGACCAGCCGACCGCCACCACGGCGGCGGCCAGCGCCAGTTCCAGGAACAGGTCCCAGCCGATCACCCAGGCGGGGAACTCGCCCAGCGTGGCGAAGGAGAAGGTGTAGGCCGAGCCGGCGACCGGGATCGTGGAGGCGAACTCGGCGTAGCACAGCGCCGCGAGGCCGCACACGACGGCCGCCACGACGAACGAGAGGGCCACCGCCGGGCCGGCCGTCTCCTTGGCGACCTGGCCGGTGAGCACGAAGATTCCGGTGCCGACGATCACGCCGATGCCGAAGACCGTGAGATCGACGGCGGTCAGGCGTTTGCGGAGCTGGTGCTCGGGCGCTTCGGTGTCGCGGATCGACTGTTCGACGCTCTTCGTGCGAAAGATGTCCACGGCCAGTGATCCTTCCCATGCAATGGGTGATCATGCCGATGTCGCAGGGGGTCCGGGTCGATCCGCCACCACCGGACGACCACCGCCGGACGTGGTCGTCGCGGCGGTGGTCGCGGTGATCGTCGGGTGCCGGGACGGTCAGCGGCGGGCCGGCTCCACGGAGGAGGTGCGCTTGGCGACCGCCTCGGTGATCTGGCGGGCGAGGTCCTGGGCGGTCAGGCCGATCCGGCCGAGGATCGCGGCCCGCTTGGCGTGGTCGAGGAACTGCTGCGGGATGCCGAAGGTGCGTACGGGCACGTCGACGTCAGCGTCGCGCAGCAGCCGCGCCACGGCGTCGCCCACGCCCCCGACGCGGCCGTTGTCCTCGACGACCGCGACCAGCTTGTGCGCGCCGGCGGCCAGCACCAGCGCCTCGTCCAGCGGCTTGACCCAGCGCGGGTCGACGACGGTGGCCGAGATGCCCTGGGCGTCGAGCAGGACCGCGGCGTCGATGCACACCTGGGCCATCGGGCCCACGCCGACGAGCAGCACGTCGGGCTCCTGCGCCGGGGCGCGCAGCAGGTCCATCTCGCCGAGCTTGCCCACCGGCTCGATCGGCTCGGCGACCGGGCCCTTGGGGAAGCGCAGCACGGTGGGGCCGTCGGTGACCTCCACGGCCTCCCCGAGCAGCTCGGTGAGGCGGTCGCCGTCGCGCGGCACCGCGATCCGCAGCCCGGGGACGACCTGGAGGATCGACAGGTCCCACATGCCGTTGTGGCTGGCGCCGTCGTCGCCCGTGACGCCCGCCCGGTCGAGCACCACCGTGACCGGCAGCCGGTGCAGGGCGACGTCCATGAGGAGCTGGTCGAAGGCCCGGTTGAGGAAGGTGGCGTAGACGGCCACGACCGGGTGCAGGCCGCCGAGGGCGAGCCCGGCGGCGCTGGTCAGCGCGTGCTGCTCGGCGATGCCGACGTCGTAGATGCGGTCGGGGTAGGCCTCGGCGAAGGCGTTCAGCCCGGTGGGGTGCAGCATCGCGGCGGTGATGGCGACCAGGTCGTCGCGCTCCTTGCCGAGCCGGACGAGCTCCTCGCTGAAGACGTTGGTCCAGATGCGGGGCTTGGGCTTCTCGGCGCCGGTGGCCCGGTCGAAGGCGCCGGGCGAGTGGAACTGGTCTTCGTCGTGGTTCTCCGCCGGGGTGTAGCCGCGGCCCTTCTGGGTGAGGGCGTGCACGATGACCGGGCCGTGGAAGTCGCGGGCCTGGCGCAGGGCCGCCTCCATGGCCTGCTCGTCGTGGCCGTCGATGGGGCCGACGTACTTCAGGCCGAGGTCCTCGAACATCACCTGCGGTGACAGGACGTCCTTGACGCCCTTCTTGAAGCCGTGCAGGGCGTCGTAGAGGACGGGAACGTTCCCGATCTTGTCCTTCACGAAGTCGAGCATGTCCTCGTAGCGGCGGTTGACCCGCAGCGACGACAGGTGGGAGGCCAGCCCGCCGATGGTCGGCGAGTAGGAGCGGCCGTTGTCGTTGACCACGATCACGACCGGCAGGTCCTTGACGGCGGCGATGTTGTTGAGCGCCTCCCAGGCCATGCCGCCGGTGAGCGCGCCGTCGCCGATGATCGCGACGACCGTGCGGTCGTGCGCGCGGCGCAGCTTGAACGCCTTGGCCAGGCCGTCGGCGTAGGACAGCGCGGTGGAGGCGTGGGAGTTCTCGACGAAGTCGTGCTCGGACTCGGCCTGGCTCGGGTAGCCGGACAGGCCGCCCTCCTGCTTGAGCGCCTCGAAGCCGGCGGCCCTGCCGGTCAGCAGTTTGTGCACGTACGACTGGTGGCCGGTGTCCCAGATGACGGGGTCGTTCGGGGAGTCGAAGACCCGGTGGACGGCGATGGTGAGCTCCACGACGCCGAGGTTGGGGCCGAGGTGACCGCCGAACCTGGCGCACGAGTCGACGAGTACATCACGGATCTCCCCCGCGAGCCGCGGCAACTCCTCGGCAGTGAGCCGTTTGACGTCCTGCGGTCCCTTGATCGAGCCCAGCAACCCGCTCACAGGTCCGACTCCCCTCTGCTCTTTTGCGCCGATCCCCAGAGTCTAGTTCGCGGAGGCCTCACTGACTTCATCGAGTCAAATCCACCCACATATGTCCGATCTTGACCTAGTCTTTCGGTACCTATGAACTCCGTCCCCAAAAGCAGACTTCTGACACTTGTGGCTGCCACGCTGGTGCTCGCCCTGGCATCGGCCGCCCTGGTGCTCGTGCTGACGGACGTGGCCACGACCGCGGCGACCCCCGTCAACGGGGCCCAGCGGATGGCCTCCCCTCCCGCGAAGGTCTCCGAGGCCCAGGCGGGGGCCGGGCTGGTGGCCAAGACGCTGGCGACCGCGAACCCCCTGTACAAGACCGGCCGGCTCACCGACGTGAACTGCTCGCCCGGCTCCCTGCCGGCCGGCAGCATGGTGGCCTACCGGCGCTTCCTCACCCGCGTGACCGCGTGCCTGAACAAGGCGTGGGCGGCGCAGTTCCGCAAGGCCGGCATGCCCTTCAGCAAGCCGCGGCTGCGCATCATCACCAGGAAGGTCAGGACACCCTGCGGCACCTGGAACACCGGCGCGGACGGCGTCTACTGCTCCACCGACCGCACCATGTACCTGATGATCAGCAAGGAGCAGCTCCGCAACCCCTTCCCGCTGGGCATCACCCGGCTGATCGCCCACGAGTACGGCCACCACGTCCAGCAGGTCTCCGGCATCTGGAGCTACTACTGGACGGCGCGCATGACCGCGGGCAAGGCCAAGCGGCTGCAGTTGTCGCGCAGTTCGGAGTTGCAGGCCGAGTGCCTGTCCTCGGTCTTCATGAGCACGATGAAGGACTCCCCGCTGGTCACCGCGGCCGACTGGACGTACACGGTGAACTGGTTCAAGAAGAACGGCGCCAAGGGCTGGCCGCAGAACGACCACGGCAAGGGTCCGACGCAGGCGGCGTGGATGACCCGCGGCTTCAACCGCGGCACTCCGGGCTCGTGCAACACCTGGGCGACGCATCCACGAAATGTCACCTGACGCCTCTTTAATCCGGCTTTACCTGGAACTCCCTCTTTAATAGGGTGCCTTCCCATGCGTATTCCTCGGTTAGCGCTCCTGGCGGGCGCTCTGGCAGGCGTGCTGTTCGCCGGCACGGCCCATGCGGCCACCACCTCCGCGGCCCCCTCGTACAAGCCGGTCCTGGCGAAGAACCCGCTGTACAAGACGGGCAAGCTGGGCGTCACGGAATGCGAGGAGCCCGAGGTCCGGAACGGCACCGTCGAGGAGGCGGAGCAGTACTTCCAGGCCGTGATGGACTGCCTGTCCAAGGCGTGGTCCCCCGTGGTCAAGAAGGCCGGCTACCGCTTCAGCGCGCCGAAGCTCACCGTGATCACCAAGGTGGGCACGAAGATCCCGTCGTGCGGGCGCTTCCCGGATGGCGCGCAGGCGGTCTACTGCCCGACGACCAGGTCGATCTCCTTCCTGCTGAGCGCGGACGTCGTCGAGGAGCCGACGGACCTGCTGCTCATGCAGGGGCTCGCCCATGAGTACGGACACCACGTCCAGCAGCTCACCGGCATCATCAAGGCCACCGACGTGATCATGCTCAAGGACACGGAGTCGCGCGCCTACGAGGCCCTGCGCCGCTCCGAACTGCAGGCCCAGTGCCTGAGCGCGGCGTTCGTCGGCCGGGTGTGGGACTCGCTGCGCCGCCCCGACACCGACTGGAGCATCCTGCTCAAGGGCCACCACAACATGGTCGCCGCCCTCGGCGCGCGCAGCGGGTCGGAGGAGACCCACGGCAGCCACCCCAGCAACCGGTACTGGCTGGAGCGCGGGTTCAAGGCCCAGTCGGCGAGCGCCTGCAACACCTTCGCCGCCCCCAAGAACCGGGTCCACTAGGGCAAACCACTCAATAGCCTCTAAGATCCGCGATCGTGCGCATTCCTCTCACGGCGCTTGCCGGGTGCATGGTCGCGGGGCTTCTCGTTCCGGCACCGGCCGCCGCGGCGGGACGGGTCGGGCAGGCCGGGCTCATGAGCGTCATGGGCGGCGAGGTGGTGCCGCAGGAGTGCGCGATCCCCGCGATCCGCGTCGGGAGCGTCGCCTCGCTGCGGGCCTTCCACCGGGCGATGGCCGGCTGCGCCGACCGCTTCTGGGCCGGCCGGTTCGCCGGCGCCGGGCTGGCCTACAGCCCGCCCGAGGTGACGATCACCACCGGGACCGGCTCGGTCTGCGGGGCGATCACCAGCAGCGGCGCGCAGTACTGCCCCGACCAGCGGACGATCGCCATCCGGATCATGAAGAACGACCTGCGCGACCCGTTCAGGATGAACATCGCGCACTCCGTGGCCCACGAGTGGGGGCACCACGTGCAGCAGCTCATCGGCGTGCTGAACGCGCAGGCCGCCCTGTACGGCCCGGCCTCGGCCGCGGCGCGCAGACTGCTGAGCCACCGGCTGGAGATGCAGGCCGAGTGCTTCGCCGGGGTCTTCTACAGCGCCACCCTGAAGTCGATCAGGCCGGGCATCTCGTGGAAGGACTGGATCTCGGCCGTGCGGATGGCCGACGAGAGCGACGTCCACGGCAAGCCACGCAACCTGGCGCACTGGCAGGACCGGGGCTTTCACGGCGGGGCGACGGGCTTCTGCGACACCTGGACGGCGAGCCGGAGCAAGGTCGCCTGACCGGCCTCCCGTCAGGCGTTGGCGCGGGCGAGGACTTCGAGCGGGTCGGCCAGGACCTGGGCGAAGGCCAGCTCGGCGGCCCCCACCAGGGTGGCGGCGTCCCCGAGGGCCGAGGTGCGCAGCCGGACCCGCTCCCGCTGCGGCGCCATGGCGTGCAGGGCGACCTGCGAACGGACCTGCGCCGCCGAACCCAGGTAGACCTCCCGCAACATCCCCCCGAAGATCACCATCTCCGGGTTGAAGATGTTGACCAGGTTCGCCACGCCGAGCCCGAGCCAGTCGCCCACCCGGCTGAGCGCCTGCTGGGCCACGATGTCGCCCCGGTCGGCCGCGTCCACCACCGAGCGCACCGCGTCGCGGCCCTGCTGACCCGCCGAGAGACGGCCCGCCGACTCCAGCAGGGCGCGCTCGCCCACCTCCGCCTCCAGGCAGCCGTGCGAACCGCAGCCGCAGGCGCGCCCGCCCGGATTGACCACCATGTGGCCGACCTCGCCGCCGTAGCCGTCGTGACCGCCGAGCAGGTGCCCGGCCGCGATGATGCCGCCGCCGATGCCGACGTCCCCGTGCAGGTAGATGAGGTCGCGTACGGCGACGCCGACGCCCCGGCTGTGCTCGGCGAGCGCGGCCAGGTTGGCGTCGTTGCCCACGCTGACCGGCAGCCCCAGGCCGAGCCGGCGGGCCAGTTCCTCGCCGAAGGGCACCTCCTCGGCCTTCAGGTTGGGCCCGAACCGCACGACCCCGTCGTCCTTGCGCACGCCGCCGGACACGGCCGCCGCCGCCCCGACGCAGACCGTGTCGGCCCTGGTCTTGCGCCGCATCTGCCGGGCGAACCCGGCCAGCACCCCGGTCAGCTCGTCGAGCTCGAACCGGTCGCGGTCGCGGACGGTCTCGCGGCGGTCGAGGATCAGCCCGCCGAGCCCGACGCGGGCCACCGCGAGCCGGTCGGGGCCCACGTCGAAGGCGAAGACGTAGACCCGCGCCGACTCGGGGCGCACCACGAGCGAGGGCCGGCCCGCGCGGCCGGTCTCGCGCGGCAGTTCCTCGCGTACGAGCCCGGCGGCGGTGAGGTCGGACGTCAGCGCCATGATCGTGCTGCGGTTGAGCCCCATCCTCGAGGTCAGCTCGGCACGCGAGATCGGCCCGCCCAGGTGGACATGGCGAAGCAGCGCGCCGAGGTTGTGGCGCCTGATGTCCTCCTGGGAGGGGCCGGCACGCATGGTCGTCTGGGGTTCCTTCAGGGGCTGCGGGTCGCTGATCACCTTAGACCAGCGGCAGCCGCCCGCTTGCGCGCCAGGGCGTCGACGCCCGCGGCGAGCAGCAGGACGGACCCTGTGACCAGGTACTTCACGCTCGCACCGTAGCCCATCAGGCCCATGCCGTTCTCGATGACGGCCACCACGGCGCCGCCGAGCACGGCGTCGAGCACCCTGCCCTTGCCGCCGAACAGGCTGGTGCCGCCGATGACGGCCGCGCCGACCGCGTACAGCAGGACCGAGCTGCCGCCGGTGTTCGGATCGACGGAGCTGGCCCGCGAGGCGGCCACGATCCCGCCGACGGCGGCCATCGCGGAGCAGATCACGAACGCGCTGATCTTGATCCGGTCCACCGGGATGCCCGCCCGCCTGGCCGCCTCGGTGTTGCCGCCGACCGCGTACAGGTGACGTCCGAACGCGGTGCGGCGCAGCACCAGCGTCCAGACGACCAGCAGCACCAGGATGACCGGCACCACGATCGGCACACCGGTGAGCGAGACCAGCGCGGGGTTGCGGCTGCGCTCCAGGTTGAGCGCGGCGACCGCGAGCCCGGCGAACAGCGCCAGCATGCCGACGCGGAAGGCGATCAGCGAGAGCGGGTCGGCGACCAGGCCGCGCCTGGTGCGGCTCCTGGCCCGCCGGAGCTGCAGGGCCGCGAAGACGGCCACGCAGAGCAGGTAGAGCCCCCAGCCGAGCCACGGCGGCAGGTTCCTGTTGGCGATGGCGACGACGACGCTGTCGCGGATGGAGATGTTCGTGCCCTCGTTCACCAGCACCAGCACCAGGCCCTGGAAGGCGAGGAAGGCCGCCAGCGTGACCACGAACGACGGGATGCCGACCTTGGCGACCAGCGTGCCCAGCACCGTGCCGATGATCACGCCGGTGAGGATGGCGGCGGCCATGCACACGTACCACGGCAGGCCCGCGGCGCTCAGCGTGACGGCGAGGACGGCCGCGCAGACGCCGCTGGCGAAACCGGCCGACAGGTCGATCTCGCCGAGCAGCAGCACGAACACCAGGCCCATGGCGATGAGCGTGATGGCGGCGCCCTGGGTGAACAGGTTCGCGAAGTTGATGGCGGTGAGGAAGGACGGCCGGGCCGCCGCGAAGACCGCGCACAGCACGACCAGGCCGAGCACGGCCGGCAGCGCGCCCATGTCGCCGCCGCGCACCCGCTGGACGTAGGCGAGGAAGCTGTTCTTGATCGACGGGGCCTGCGTCGCGACGACGATGGCCTCGCCGGGCAGTTCCTTGACCTTGTTCATGGGGTGACCCCGTTCTTGAGGCCCAGGTCGCCGCTGCGGCCGGAGGTGATGAGTTCGACCACCTGCGCGTGCGTCACGTCGGCGGTCTTGACCTGGGCGGCCATCCTGCCGAGGTAGAGCGCGGCGATCCGGTCGGAGACGGCGAACACGTCGTTCATGTTGTGCGAGATGAGCACCACGGCCAGGCCGGTGTCGGCGAGGCGGCGCACCAGTTCCAGCACCTGCGCGGTCTGGGCCACGCCCAGCGCCGCGGTGGGCTCGTCGAGGATGACGACCTTGCTGTTCCACAGCACGGCCTTGGCGATGGCCACGGTCTGCCGCTGCCCGCCGGACAGGCTGGAGACCTGCTGCCTGATGGACTTCACCGTGCGGACGGACAGGCCGCTGAGCGTCTTCTCCGCCAGTTCCTCCATGCTGTCCTCGTCGAGCAGGATGCCGTTCTTGCGCTCCCTGCCGAGGAACATGTTCTGGACGATGTCGAGGTTGTCGCACAGGGCGAGGTCCTGGTAGACGATCTCGATGCCCAGTTCCCCCGCGTCGCGGGGGCTGTGCACGGTGACCTCGCGGCCGTCGAAGAGCACCTGCCCCGCGTCGATCGGGTAGATGCCGCCGATGCACTTGACCAGGGTGGACTTTCCGGCGCCGTTGTCGCCGACGAGCGCCGTGACCTCGCCGGGGTAGGCGGACAGCTCGACGTCGTGCAGCACCTTCACCGGACCGAAGCTCTTGTCGATCCCGCGGACTTCGAGGAGGGGGGTCATGAGGCTCCCTTAACGGGGGCACGGCCCCCGCTCGTGGCGTGGGCCGCACCCCTTGCGTGTTATTGAATTCCTGCCTCGGTGCACTTCGCGGCGAAGTCACCCGTGCACAGTTCCTCCTTGGTGACGTAACCGTCGGCCACCACGTCCTTGACGTTGTCGAAGTAGATGCCCTGCGGTTCCATCAGCTCGGCGGGCACGTCCTGACCCGTCTCGGGGTCCTTGACGCTGCTGCTCGCCGTGGGCTTCTCCCCCTTGGCCAGCGCGACCGCCAGCTTGGCGCCCGCGTCGGCCTCCTTCTTGACGGCCTTGTAGACGGTCATGCACTGGTCGCCGGCCAGGATGTTCTGCAGGCCCTGGACGGTGGCGTCCTGGCCGGTGACCGGGACCTTGCCGTTGAGGTTGTTCTTCTTCAGCACGGTGATGGCGGCGTTGCCGAGGCCGTCGTTGGCGGACAGCACGCCCGCGATCTTCGGCTGCTCGGTCAGCATCTGCTCGAAGATCGTGCCGGCCTGGGTGTTGTCCCAGTCGGGCACGGCCTGGTCGGGGCCCTTGACGTACTCGCCCGAGTCGAACTTGGGCTTGAGCACGCCGTCGTACCCCTCCTTGAACAGGGTGGCGTTGTTGTCGGTCGGCGAGCCGTTCAGGTAGGCCACGATGGGCTTGTCGGCCTTCTTGTCGGCCAGGCACTTGCTCAGGCCCTCGCCCTGCAGCGCGCCGACCTTGTTGTTGTCGAAGCTGACGTAGTACGCGGCGCCGCCGCCGAGCGTCAGCCGGTCGTAGTCGATCGTGGCCACGCCCTGCGACTTGGCCTTGTCGATGACCGTCTTGCCGGTGCCGCTGTCCAGGTTCACGATCATCAGGACGGTCGCGCCGTTGGTGATCATCTGGTCGGCGATGGTCTGGAACGCGGTCTTGTCGTTCTGGGCGTTCTGGATGTCGTACTCGACGCCCGCGGCCTTGAACGCCTCTTCCAGGTACTTGCGGTCCGCCGTCTCCCACCGGGCGGAGGACTTGCTGTCCGGGAGGATGACACCGATCTTGCCGGCCTTGGCGGCCGGAGCCGAACCGGACGCCGCCGGCGTCGTGGTCTGACCGCTGTCGCCCCCGCAGGCGGTGAGACCGAGGGCGAGTGCGGCTGCCGCGGCGGTCAGGCTGAGGATCCCCTTGCGCATGGTGCAGGGTCCTTTCTTCCGGAGGGGCCCGGATGAATGTTGTTTGCGGCAACGTATTCCGGGACGGAGCGCTTTGGAAGGGGGTGGAGGGCGGCATTTTGTTGTTTCCGGTAACAATCCAGAAACGTCATCTCAATCTTTCGGCCAGAGAGCGGCCAGGGCGGGTGGCCACGGGCCGGGCCAGGATGAGTAAGGTCGAACGACATGGAGAGAGTCGCACGCTACGGAAAGTTCGTCGCCCACGACAGACGGGGCCACGAGCTGGCCGAGCTCCTGCTGAGCGCCGCGGGCACGTTGGAGAGCGCACCCGGATGTGAGCTTTACCTGGTCAACCGGCAGGCCGATGCGCCCGACACCGTCTGGGTGACCGAGCTCTGGCGCAGCAAGGCCGACCTCGACGCCGTGCTGAAGCAGGTGGCGGGCAGCCCCGAGGTCGCCGCCGCGCTGCGACTCGTCCACTCGGCCGAGACGATCGAACTCGATCTGCTGGGCGGTGCGGGCCTGGCCCCGCGGGCGACGCCATGACGGCCGGCGGCGGGCACGTTCCCCTTCAGGGCCAGAGCCGGCTGACCACGTTCTGCGCGATGAGGCCCACGGCCGACAGCGCCGCCACGGCCAGCACCGCCCTGCGCACCTTGCCTCCGTCGAGGTAGCGCCGCAGCGGCCCGGACACCAGGAAGCCGAGCACCATGGGCACGATGAGCACGCCGCCGGTGAGCAGCGCCTGTGCGGGCAGTTCGCCCACCAGTTGGAGGATGACCAGCGACTGCGCCGCGCTCAGGAAGAAGAACATCGCGAGGGTGGCCCTGATCTGCGGCCCCTTGGCGTTCTGGTAGACGAGCGCGATGGGCGGACCGCCGATGCCGGTGGCCGTGCCGGTGATGCCCGAGACGAACCCGGCCGAGGTGACCGTGTACCCGTTGCGCGGCACGCTCAGCGCCCTGGCGGTCAGCGCCACCGCGATGAGCACCATGACGGCGACGAAGATGCCACGCGCGTAGACGGACACGTGGACGATGATGAGCGCGCCGATGGCACTGCCGGGCAACCTGCCGAGCAGCGCGAACCCGAGCCCCGACCAGTCCACCCGCCGCCACTCGACGGCCAGCGTGAACAGCGGCAAGGTCAGGTTGACCACCTGGATGGCGCCCGGCATGAGGTCGGGGGCCAGCATGGTGAGCACGGGCGCCGCCACCAGCCCGAGCCCGAACCCCACCCCGCCCTGGACGATGGCGCCCACGAAAACCGCAAAACTACCAACAATCAGCACCAATGCCGCATTTGTCATGCGGATGAGTCAACCATCGTTGCTCTCCGTCTCCTCAAGCACCACAGAAGTGACCCGGACACCTTCCCCCGGCCCGCGCGCCCCTAAGCTCTGCACCGTGCGATCA
>NZ_SSXE01000110.1 GCF_021699195.1 Nonomuraea sp. MG754425
ACCACAGCTCGTCCGGCGCGGACGGCGCCCACGACTGCCACGCCCGCACCGCCGCCCCCGCCCCGGCCCAGGGCCAGCGCAGGAAGAACACGGTGAGGTCGCTCGCCGGGTGCGTCCGGAACGTGAAGGACACGGCCACGCCGAAGTTGCCACCGCCGCCGCCCCGGCACGCCCAGTAGAGCCCGGCATGGTGACCGGCGTCGCAGGTCAGCACCCTGCCGTCGGCCGTGACCAGGCGGACGGACTCCAGGACGTCGCAGGTCAGGCCGTACTTCCTGGACACCACGCCGATGCCGCCGCCCAGGGTGAGCCCCGCGATGCCGACCGTGGGGCAGGTGCCCGCGGGGATGCTCACACCCCGGCGGGCGAGCCGGTCGTAGACGTCGATGAGCCTGGCCCCCGCGCCGACCGTGGCCCGGCCGCCCGAGTGGGTCACCGCGTTCATCCTGGACACGTCGATCACCAGGCCGGTGCCGGTGGACCAGCCCGCGTAGGAGTGGCCGCCGGACCTGCTGGTGACCGGCACGCCGCTCGCCCGCGCGAACGCCAGGCACGCCGAGACGTCCGCCGCGCCCGCGCAGTAGGCGACCGCCTGCGGCCTGATGTGGTCGTAGGCGGGGTTGTACAGGCGGCGGGCGGCGGCGTACCCGGCGTCGCCCGGCAGCACGAGCGTGCCGGCCAGCCGACCGCGCAGCACCGCCCAGTCGGGCGGCGGCGCCACCCCCGTGAGCGGGCCCGTCATCGGAAGGGCCAGCGGGGCGAGTGCGGCGGCGTGCAGAAAGTCCCGGCGATCCATGGCGCCTCCCGGAGATCTCGATGACCATCCGGTGAGACGAGCGCACGATCCGCCGGGTTCGTCACGTCCGCGCTACGATCCTCCGACCCTGGAGATACGTGCCGTGCCGCCCACGCGGGTGAGTCTCGGCATGCTCTCTCCGGCCTTGCGCAGCACCCCGTCCCTGACCAGTTGCAACGGCCTGCCCGCGGGCTTGGGGCCGTCGCCGTGGTCCCCGCCGTTGGCCTGGGCCAGCCGGAGGGCCAGCGCCGGGCACATGTCGACCGCCCGCCGCGCCTCCTTCGCCATGAACCCGGGGATCGTCCTGAACGACGGGAACCCGTAGTCGTCCAGGTCCACGAACTCCGGCAGCAGGTGCGCGCACAGGCCGTGCCCCGCGCACCGGGACCAGTCGACCTCCAGCCGGTACTCCAGCTCCGGCTCGCGCTCCGGCATCGGCAGCACGCCCCTGATCGGCCGGCCACAGCCCCCGCTCTCCAGGTGCTGGGCGATCTCGACCTCGAACGCGTCCAGGGCCGAGAGCACGAACTTGGCCGTGCCGTCGGGGTGGAAGCAGGCGCCGCGCCGCTCGACGCCGCGTACGCAACGCCGTACGGCGTCCACCGAGCCGGTGCCCTCCACCAGGGCGTACATGGCCTTGGCGATGTCGGGCAGGCCGAGCCGGCACGGGCCGCACTGGCCCGCGGACTCGGCCGCGAGGTAGGCGGCGACCCGCGCGGCCTCGCCCAGGGCGCAGGTGGACTCGCCCAGCGGCACGATGATCCCGGCCCCGAGCGTGGCGCCGGCCTGCTTCATGCCCTCGCGGGAGAGCACGGCCGTCTCGACCACGTTCGCCGGCAGCCACGCGCCGTGGTAACCGCCGATGAGCACGCCGTCGCCGATCTCCGCCTCGCACAGGCCCAGCACGTCCGACAGGTACGTGCCCGCCGGCGCCTCGATGACGGCCCCGTGCGCCGCGCCGCCGCTGACGGTCAGCAGGATCGTGCCGGGCTCCCTGCTGGTGCCCACCTCGGCGTACTTCTCGGGCCCGTACTCGGCCAGCAGCGCGAACTGCGCGTACGTCTCGGTGTTCGACAGAAGTGTCGGCAGCCCGTCCACGCCACTCGTCGCGGCCCGCCGCTTGCGGCCGGGCGGGATGCCCTCCTCCCCGTTCACGGCCTTGACGAGCGCGCCGCCCTCGCCGGAGATGAACCGCTCCTTGATCCCGACCACCCTGATCGGGACCCGGCTCTCCGCGCCGCCCGAGACGTTGGCCGCGCGGCGCTCGTTCACGGCGGCGGTGACGGACGCCTCGGCGACCTCGCCCCCGGCCGTGGCGACGACCACCTCGCGGGCGCCCAGCGCCTCGGCCGCCAGCACCGCGCCGTCCAGCACCAGGTGCGGGTTGCGGGTGAGCAGCATGGCGTCCTTGGAGCTGGCCGGCTCGCCTTCCGCGCCGTTGACCAGCACGACGCACTCCCCGCCGGAACGGGTGGAGTCGGCCACGGCGCGCAGCTTGCGGGCGAACGGGAAGGCCGCGCCGCCCCGTCCGCGCATGTCCACCTCGTTGGCGTAGGAGATGAGCTCGCCCAGTTCGCGCGGCTCCATGACGCCGTGGAGGGTGCGGTGGGCGGGCAGGTCGAGGCGACGGCAGTGGTCCAGCCCGGCGGTCAGCCGGGCCGGACCCATACGTAACACCCGTGGCACTCTGGCCGGAATCACAGTCGCTCCTTGGGCTGCGCGGGCAGGACGGTCATCCCGCCTCCCGGTATCTGCGCCTGGCCTCGGCGAGGCTGACGGGTGCGTCGGCAGCTCTCGGCCCCGCCGCCGCCCCGGCCGGGACCGGAGCCTTCTGCGGCCGTTCCGAGGGCACGCCCATGGCGGCGGGAGCGGTCACCGCGGGCCCTTCGACCTTCTCGGGCAGGATCAGCGGCCGGCGCAACGTCGCCAGCACGCGTACGACCAGCGCGCCGCCGACCGCCGCCATGCTGGCCACGTACGACCAGGCGACCCAACCGGCGGCCGGACGACCGGCCGTCAGACCGTGCATGATCCCGACCGGCCAGGCCAGGTACGCGGCGGAATGCAGGATCCGCCACACTCCCGGCCTGGCCCGCGTCGCGAACCGCCCCCTGAGCATTCCCGTGACCACGGCCACGACCATGAGGTCGAAGGCCAGGTTGCCGAGCCCCACGTACACTCCGGCGACGGGCACGACCGCCGCCGCCGGCGGCACGTGCCCGAGGCTGATCATGAGAGTGATGTGCGTGATCAGATAGGCCAGCCCGATGAGGGCGGTGGCCTTGTGAGCGAGCTGGGCCCTGATCCGGTTGGCCGGTGACAGGAAGACGCGTTCGGTGGTGAGCAGGCCGAGCGCGACGGTCGCGGTCAGCAGCACCAGGGCGAACACGCCCGCGTAGAACTCGAGGAAGCCGACCCCTTGGCCGAGCAGCGCGATGCCGCGTTCCGTCCTGGTCAGCGCGAACGCCGACAGCACGACGGCCGCGATGCCGGCGCTCGCCCCCAGCCGGACACTCTTGGTGTCCAGCAGAGTGGGGGCGTGCCTGGGGTGCCGTCTGTGGAGCATGTAGTTCCCTCCAAGGTCGGGTGAGGGTGCGACTCGGAAGGCTGGGCCGCCCGGAGGGGCGTTCAGGTCAGCAACGACGTCCCCGGTTGATGCAGGAGACGACGGTCTGCATCAGCCGGTCGGGCATCACGTTGGCGAAGTCGCCATGGTCCGTGACGGGGTTGTGCTTCTGTTCGGGGAAGGCGTCCACGGCGTACGACGGGCCCTGCGGCACGGAGTACGCGAGGGTCATGCGGAGCTGTGGGATCGCCCTGGTGCCCTGGGGACAGGCACCGCCTTGGTCGGGGAAGACCACGTGCGTGCGGTGGTTGGCGCTGTCGGTGTTCTGACCGTCCCAGCAACTGGGGAAGTCCAGAATACGAAGGACCTGGCTGCCGCGCGGGCAAAGCGTGTATTTGTCGGGACTTATGCGATTTTGGAATCCCGTGCAGCTCCACCCGGCGCGGGCGTTGGCCGTCCCGTTCGTGGCCGCCTTGGCGTCACCGGTGATGAGCCTGATGAACCTCGGCATCGCGACCACCCTGGAGGCGGCGTTGCCGCGGAACTGGAGCGTCACCGAGCGGGCCCGCAGCACCTGGCCGACGTTGCCGTCCGGGTCGTTGGCGTTCGCGTCCGACCTGCGGTCCCGCAGCACCGGCCAGAAGTAGGTGGACCGGTCGTCCAGCCGGCAGGTCGTGCCCGCCGCCGCCAGGCTCTCGTCGGTGGAGAACGCGTCCGTCGACAGGTTGCCCACGTAGTCGTGCAGGTGGTGCGCACCGTTGCTCACGCCGGGGGCGACGATGAAGTTGTCCGGGTTGTGGTGGCCGTTCTGGTTCGTCCCGCAGCGGGAGACGAACGTGCCGCGCGAGCCGTTGCGGCCGGAGCGCAGGGCGTCGTTCACCGAGGCGACCTGGCGGATGTTCACGAAGTCCTGGGGGAAGGGGCCCAGGTCGGCGCACTCGTCGTCACCGCCGCCGGTGGCCGTGGGCGAGGGCGAGCCGGTGGGCGAGGCGCTCGGGGACGCCGTGCCGCCGTCGCCGCCACCACCGTCACCACCGTCACCGCCGTCGCCGGGGTCCTGGGTCTGGCTCTGGCCGGGGCTGGGGCTCGGGCTGGGGGAGCGGGTGGGCTGGTTGCCGCCCCTGCGGCGCGAGAACGTGTTCGCGGCCTCCTCCGACGCGGTCTCCTCGGGCGCGGCCTCGGGGTCGCCGGCCTCGGGAGGCTGCTGCGCCGGGTCGAGCAGCGCGACGCCGCCGCCCTGGGGGGCCTGCTGGTCGGCGTCCGGGAGCTGGTCGTCCGGCAGTTGCTCGTCCGGCAGTTGGTCGTCCGGTAACTGGTCCTGCCGCTGTCCCTGCTGGTTCTGATCCTGTTGACGGCCCTGGTCCTGTCGCCGTCCCTGATTCCGGTCCTGGCGTTGTGACGCGCTCGGCTGAGGCGACTGAGCCCCCTGCGCGGGGTCGCAGGGGGCGGCCAGGACCGGGCCGACGCCGATGACGGCCGCGGACACCAGGCTGCCCGCCGCGACCGCCAAGACTGACACGGCCGCGGCCATGCGTCTGGATCTCATGATGTGTGTCTCCTCTTTTCAACCGTCAGAGCGACGGGTGGAGCGGGTGAGGGCGTCGGCGGTTCGGGCAACTGGTTGTGGTCGACCAGGCCGGTGGACTCCAGGTAGGCCATGTGGCGCATCACGTAGTTGATGCCTTCCTGGGCGAACTTCCTGATCTCGGAGTTGCGCGTCCCGGACCGTACGCCCGCCACGACGGTGAAGACCTTGCCGTGCGCGGCACGCAACAGGTTCGCGAAGTCCTTGTCGAAGGCCGGACCGCTCTCGGCCGCGAGCTGGGCCATCCAGCTCTGCTGGTCGCCGTTGGGCTCGTCGGGCAGCGCCACGCCGAGCTTCTTCGCGGTCTGCCGGGTGATCAGGTCGAGATCCTTGTGCTCTTCCATGATCAGCTTGCCGACTTCCTTCACGCGCTGGGACTCGGCGCGGGTCTGGGCGTACTCGCCGACGGGCATCTCCCAGAGGCCCGCCTGGCGTACCTTGATCAGTAGATCGCGGTCGGCGGCCGTGAGCGGCCCCGATGAGGTCTGCGTCCACTGGGCGGCCGCGGGATCGATCGCCGGGGGCATGACCAGCGCGATCGTCACGGCGGCGGCCAGAACGAAGCCGCCGAGCATGAACAACTCGCCGCGCAAAAGCCTGTGCATGGTCGGAGGTACGCGGCCATCCCGTTCCAGGTTCACCTATGGCCGGAGATAGTTAGAAATGACTGGAGTTATCGGAGTGGCTACCGCTTGGATAACGAAGGTGTAAAGATGTGCCCCGTGCTAGGTCACCTCGACGGCAGGTTCGAGAGTGCGGATGCCGAGGCGGAGCATCGCATCGCGGTGCTTTACCAGGAGTTCGGCGGCCCTCTGCTGCGCCACGTACGCAAATCCACGGGTAACGACCTTCAGTGGGCTGAAGACGTCGTGCAGGAGACGATCGTCAGGGCCTGGCGAAACTCGGCAAGACTGCAATGGGAACCGAGCCTCATATGGGCGTGGCTGCTTACCGTGGCCCGTCGCATAGTCATTGATGGTCGTCGGCGGAAGAGTGTCCGGCCTATGGAGGTCGAGCCACCCGAAGTCGACATGATGTCGGTGCCTGACGGCTCCGAACGGGCGCTGTCGGCGATGGTCGTCGCGGACGCCCTCAGGTCCCTGTCCGAAGAGCACCGCGAAGTCATTGAGCAGACCTACCTCCGAGACCGTACGATTAACGAGGCGGCGGAGATTCTGGGGATCCCGCCGGGCACGGTGAAGTCCCGGCTCTACTACGGGATCCGGGCTCTCCGTGAGCTGCTGCGGGACAAGGGGGTAGCCGGCTGATGCACGACGGGGTGGCCGCCTACGCCCTCGGCGTCCTCGACGAAGAGGACCACGAGGCATTCGAACGCCACCTCGAAGCGTGTGAACGGTGCCAGGCGGAGCTGGTCGAGCTGGCCGAATTGCCCTTCCAGCTCGACGAGTTCAGG
The DNA here is from genome assembly GCF_021699195.1 of Nonomuraea sp. MG754425. Taxonomy (GTDB): domain Bacteria; phylum Actinomycetota; class Actinomycetes; order Streptosporangiales; family Streptosporangiaceae; genus Nonomuraea. The sequence goes on from NZ_SSXE01000110.1 coordinate 6,362, forward strand.
AACGACCTCTCCTCGGCTTCGGGTGACGATCCACCCATGTCGATGTCACGTTGACGTCTGTGCCCTTTTCGGGTGGTATCGAGAAGGTAAGGCGTTTGCACCCGGCCCCGCGCGGCCGGGTGATCAGGGGGAGGTGTTCGGTGGGCATCGACGGCGATGCGCCCGCTCCCCCGTGCCCGCGCTCCGGTGGCGGCCGCCACCGCCCGTCCGGGCTGCGCCGCAGGCTCATCGCGCCCACGCTGTGGGATGCTTGTCTGACCGCCCTCTCCCAGCGTGGCCTGCCCGTCTCCGATGCGGGGACGATGGCCGCGCTGCCGGCAGCGGTGAGGCCGCCCGACCGGCGCCCTCCACCCGCGCGGCAGGGCCCGCCGGCACGACGTCCCGCTGTTGTGGGAACTTAGGGCCTGGCGATGAACACGTATGGCAAACCCTCACAAAGGAGTGAGAGCGAGATGCCGCTCGACGAGGCCAAGGATGAGCTGCTCCAGCGAGCCGCCGAAAGTTGCGCGGTGGGCAGTGACCGTATGAGCCCCGAGGAGGCGCTGTCCTTCCTGCGGTTCTACTATCGGCATGTCGCACCGGAGGACCTGCTCGACCGCAACCCCGTTGACGTCTACGGCCCCGCGATGTCGCAGCGGCAGCTCGCGGAGGTCCGCCCCCAGGGCCGGGCCGTGGTACGGGCCTACACCCCGACACTCGACGAGAACGGCTGGGACCCCGGCCACTCGGTGGTCGAGGTGGTGACCGACGACATGCCCTTCCTCGTCGACTCGGTCACGATGGAGCTGGACCGGCACGACCTGGGCATCCACCTGGTGGTCCATCCGCAGATGCGGGTGCGCCGCGACATGACGGGCCGGATGCTCGGCCGCGGCCAGGAGGACATCACCGGCCAGGTGCTGGTGGAGTCGTGGATCCACATCGAGATCGACCGCCAGCCCGACCAGGAGGCGCTCCAGGCCATCGAGGCCGACCTGCTGCGGGTGCTCACCGACGTGCGCCACTCGGTCGAGGACTTCAGGAAGATGCGGGCCCTGGCCGTCCAGACCGCCGAAGACCTCAGCATGAACCCGCCGCCGCTGGAGCCCGCCGAGGTCGAGGACAGCATCGACCTGCTGCGCTGGCTCGCCGACGGGCACTTCACCTTCCTCGGCTACCGCGAGTACCGCCTGGAGGACAGCGACGAGGGCGAGATCCTGCGCGCGCTGCCCGGGGCCGCGCTGGGCATCCTGCGCGACGACAAGATCGGCTCGGAGAGCTTCGCCGCGCTGCCCGCCGAGGTGCGGGCCAAGGCGCGCGAGAAGCAGCTCATGATCATCACCAAGGCCAACTCCAGGGCCACCGTCCACCGGGCCACCTACCTCGACTACATCGGCGTCAAGCTGTTCTCGCCCGAGGGCGAGGTGATCGGCGAGCGCCGGTTCCTCGGCCTGTTCACCCACGTGGCCTACAGCGAGTCGATCTCCCGCATCCCCGTGCTGCGGCGCAAGCTGGCCGGCGTGCTCAACGAGGCCGGGCTCGCGCCCGACAGCCACGACGGCAAGGACCTGATCGAGATCCTGGAGACCTTCCCGCGCGACGAGCTGTTCCAGACCTCGGTCGACCAGCTCATGCCGATCGCGATGGGCGTGCTGCGGCTGCGCGAGCGCAAGCAGGTCAAGCTCTTCCTGCGGCGCGACGACTACGGCCGCTACATCTCCTGCCTGATCTACCTGCCCCGCGACCGCTACACCACCAAGGTGCGCCTGCGGATGCAGGAGGCGCTGCTCAAGGCGCTCGGCGGCAGGTCGCTCGACTTCAGCGCGATGATCGGCGAGTCGGTGCTGGCCCGGCTGCACGTGGTCGTGCGGGGCGAGCGCGGCAAGCCGCTCCCGACACTGGGCGTGGACGTCGAGGAGTTGGAGGCGCGCCTGGCGGCCGTCACCCGCTCCTGGGAGGACGACCTGGCCACCGCGCTGACCGAGATGACCTCCGAGGCGGAGGCGCCCTCGCTCATCAGGCGCTACGCCTCCGCCTTCCCCGAGGGTTACAAGGCCGACTTCCCGCCCAAGGTGGCCGTGGTCGACCTGCGGCGGCTGGAGAAGCTCGTCAGCCTGGGCGGCGACGGCGACGAGGTCGGGATCAACCTGTACGAGCCGTACGACGCCGCCGAGGGGGAGCGGCGGCTGAAGATCTACAAGGTCGGCTCGCCCATCTCGCTGTCCGAGGCGCTGCCGCTGATCCAGCGGCTCGGCGTGGAGGTCGTGGACGAACGCCCGTACGAGGTCGACCGGGACAACGACCCCGCCACCAAGAACGCCTGGATCTACGACTTCGGCCTGCGCTTCCACCCCTCCGACGGCGTGGACCAGGACGAGTTCAGGCAGCTCTTCCAGGACGGCCTCGGCGCGCTGTGGCGGGGCCGGGTGGAGGCCGACGACTTCAACGCGCTGATCCTGCGGGGCGGGCTGACCTGGGAGCAGGCCGAGATCCTGCGGGCCTACGCCAAGTACCTGCGGCAGACCGGCAGCACGTTCTCGCAGCCGTACATGGAGGGTGTGCTCAGGGACAACGTGCGGGTGGCGCGGCTGCTCGTGCGGCTGTTCGAGGCGAAGCTCGATCCGCGGCGCGACGAGGACGTGCGGGTGGACCTCGTGGAGGCGCTCAGCGAGGAGATCCTGCGTTCTCTCGACGAGGTGGCCTCGCTGGACGAGGATCGCATTCTGCGGGCGTACCTGGAGCTGATTCACGCGACATTGCGCACGAATTACTTCCAAACCGTGGATGGAGCCCGCAAACCGTACATATCTCTCAAGTTTGACCCGCAGGCGATCAGCGTGCTGCCGTTGCCGCGGCCGAAGTTCGAGATATTCATCTACTCGCCCAGGGTCGAGGGCGTGCATCTCCGGTTCGGGAAAGTGGCCCGGGGCGGGTTGCGGTGGTCGGACCGGATGGAGGATTTCCGGACGGAGATTCTCGGCCTGGTCAAGGCGCAGATGGTGAAAAACACCGTTATTGTGCCGACCGGGTCCAAGGGTGGGTTTGTTGTTAAGCGTCCGCCCAAGTCCGCTTCGCGGGAAGACCTGCTCGCCGAGGGCGTGGCCTGTTACCGGATGTTCATCTCCGGGTTGCTCGACGTCACCGACAACCTCGTGGACGGCAAGGTCGTGCCCCCGCCCGACCTCGTCCGGCACGACGGCGACGACACCTACCTCGTGGTCGCCGCCGACAAGGGCACCGCCACCTTCTCCGACATCGCCAACAGCGTCGCCAAGGAGTACGGCTTCTGGCTCGGCGACGCCTTCGCCTCCGGCGGCTCCGTCGGCTACGACCACAAGGCCATGGGCATCACCGCCCGCGGCGCGTGGGAGTCGGTCAAGTACCACTTCCGCACCATGGGCGTGGACGTCCAGAGCACCGACTTCACCGTGGCCGGCGTCGGCGACATGTCGGGCGACGTCTTCGGCAACGGCATGCTGCTGTCGCGGCACATCCGGCTCGTGGCCGCCTTCGACCACCGGCACATCTTCGTGGACCCCGTGCCCGACGCGGCCCGCTCGTTCGAGGAGCGGCAGCGGCTGTTCGAGCTGCCGCGCAGCTCGTGGGAGGACTACGACGGCCGGCTCATCTCGCCCGGCGGCGGCGTCTTCCCGCGTACGGCCAAGTCCATCCAGATCACGCCCCAGATGCGCGAGGCGCTCGGCATCCCGTCCGGGATCGTGTCGATGGCGCCGAACGACCTGATCAGCGCCATCCTGCGGGCCCCGGTCGACCTGCTGTGGAACGGCGGCATCGGCACCTACGTCAAGTCCGGCGCCGAGTCCCACATCGACGTGGGCGACAAGGCCAACGACGCGCTCCGGGTCAACGCCTCCGAGCTGCGCTGCAAGGTCATCGGCGAGGGCGGCAACCTGGGCTTCACCCAGCTCGCCCGGATCGAGTTCGCCCTTGAGGGCGGGCTGGTCAACACCGACTTCATCGACAACTCGGCCGGGGTGGACACCTCCGACCACGAGGTGAACATCAAGATCCTGCTCGACCAGGTCGTCCGCGACGGCGAACTGACCGACAAGCAGCGCAACCAGGTCTTCACCTCGATGACCGACGAGGTGGCCGCGCTGGTCCTGCGCGACAACTACGCCCAGAACGTGGTGCTCGCCGGAGCCCGTACGCAGTCCGTCGAGATGCTCCACATCCACGCCCGCTACCTGCGCAAGCTGGAGCGGGACGGGCTGGTCAACCGCGAGCTGGAGTTCCTGCCCTCGGACAAGACGCTGGCCGAGCGGCGGCAGGCCCGGCTCGGGCTGACCGCGCCGGAGTTCTCGGTGCTGCTCGCCTACACCAAGCTCGTCGTCGACGCCGAACTGCTCGGCTCCGACCTGCCCGACGACCCGTATCTCGCCTCGTGGCTGGTCTCGTACTTCCCGTCGGCGCTGCGCGAGCGGTTCCGCACGTACATGGACGAGCACCCGCTGCGCCGCGAGATCATCACGACCTGCGTGGTGAACGAGCTGGTCAACTCCGCGGGCACCACGTTCATGTACCGCTTCGGGGAGGAGACCGGGGCCTCAACGCCCGACATCGCGCGGGCCTACCTGGTCGCGCGGGAGGTCTTCGACCTGCCCACCTTCTACCGGGCCGTGGAGTCCCTGGACAACGTGGTCGACACCGGCACCCAGATCGCCATGCTGCTGGAGGCCCGCAAGCTGGCCGAGCGCGGCGCGCGCTGGCTGCTGGTCAACCGCCGGCCGCCGCTCGACCTGGCCGGGTCGGTGAGCTTCTTCGTCAAGGGGGTCAACGGGCTGCTCGCCCACATCCCGAAGCTGCTGACCGGTCCCGACCTGGCCGCCTACGAGGAGCGGCGCGACTCGTTCGTGGCGCGCGGGGTGCCGGTGGAGCTGGCCGAGCGGGTGGCGGGGATGGTGCCCGCGTACTCGACGCTGGACCTGGTGGAGATCGCGTCGCTGACGGGACGGCCGGTCAACGAGGTCGCCGAGGTGTACTTCGACCTGGCCGACCGGCTGCAGCTCGCCCGGCTGCGGGAGCGGATCATCGCGCTGCCCCGCGACAACCGCTGGAACTCCATGGCCCGCTCCGCCCTGCGGGACGACCTGTACGCGGCACACGCCTCGCTCACCCGTGACGTGCTGGCCCACAGCAAGCCCGGATCGTCCCCGGAGGAGCGGCTGGCCCACTGGTCCGAGACGAACTCCGCGACGGTCTCCCGGGCGCGCCAGACGCTGTCGGAGATCTGGGAGAGCGACAACTTCGACCTCGCCACGCTCTCCGTGGCGCTGCGCGCCATCCGCACGCTGGTCGCCGCGTCGAACCTGCCGCACACCGAGGCGTGACAACCGGCCTCCCCGCACCGCCCGGCCGGCCGGGCGGTGCGGCGGCTACTGGCCGGAGGCCCGGGTGAGCGAGCCGTCGTGGGCGATCACCGGCGCGGCGGCCGGGGTGGTGAGCGGGGGGACGGCCGCGGCGTACTGGTGGGTCTCGGTCAGCTTGAGCGTGCGCCGCAGCACCGGGGTGCTGATCGCCCACCGGGCCGACTCGGGCACCGGGATGTAGTCGTCCTCGGCCGTCTTCGTCGTGGTGGACGTGGTGCGCGACAGGGAGTACTGGATCAGCGCGCCGCCGTCGCCGGTGCGCAGGGCGTAGACCGGGTAGTTGTCGGCGCTGAAGATCGAGTCGTAGCTGAAGCCCTCGTTCTTGGCCCGCTCCCGGTTGCCGGCGATCTGCTCCGCCACCTCCGTGGTGTACGGGCCCGCCCCGAGCAGCCCCGCCGTTACCCCGGCCGTGCCGGTCTCGGCCACGCTGGCGTGCACGGGGCCGATGAACTGCGGGCTGATCGTGACGGTCTTGTCGTCGGCCGGCACGCTCGTGGCGTAGCCGTCGGCGTCGAGCTTGATCTTCGGCAGCTCCTGGCCCGGCAGCAGTTCGGCCGCCGAGCTGAGCCGCCACCGGTCGGTCCTGGCGAACGTCAGCAGTGTCGGCAGCCCGTCGCGCATGGTCAGCGCGCTGAACCAGGGCGCCCGCTCGCCCGGGGCGAACCTGGGCACGTAGAGCGTCGGCGGGCCCCAGCGGTAGCGGCGCGGCGCGAAGCCGGTGGACAGGTAGGCGGCCTGGGTGAGCTGGGCCTGCCCGCCCAGCGTGATGTCGAGGGCCTGCGTCAGCCGCCCCTGAAGGTCGTTCCGCACCCGCAGCGCGTCGTCGGTGAGGGTGAAGTCGGCGAACTCCTGGGCCGCCTCCTCCCGCGTCACGGCGGGCACCTCCGGGGCGGGCGAGGGGCTCGGGGAGCCGGCCGCCGCGGACCTCGTGGCCGTCGGTTGGGCATCACCTGTGCAGGCGGTCACCGCGGCGAGGAGGCCGACGGCGAGCGCCAGCATCTCACGCCGACCGTATGCACGCACCTCGCCATGTTATTCGGGCCCGCGAGGGTCGCGTACTCTTGGGAGACGTGGCAGGCATCGATCCGGCAGAAGAGATCAACGAGCTCCGGGGCACGCTCCGCAGCATCCAGGACGTGCTCGACCTCGACGCGATGCGCAAGCAGATCGCGGAGCTGGAGCAGCAGGTTGCCGCGCCCGACCTGTGGGACGACCCTGAACAGGCCCAGAAGGTCACCAGCAAGCTCTCCCACCTCCAGGGCGAGCTCAACCGCGTGGAGGGCGTCGCACGCCGTCTCGAGGACCTGACGGTCCTCTACGAGCTGGCGGCCGAGGAGAGCGACGACGACACGCGCGCCGAGGCCGACAAGGAACTCGAGTCGCTGAAGTCCGACATCGGGGCCCTTGAGGTGCGCACCCTGCTCTCGGGCGAGTACGACGCGCGCGAGGCGCTCGTCACGATCAACTCGCAGGCCGGCGGGGTCGACGCCGCCGACTGGGCGGAGATGCTGCTGCGCATGTACCTGCGCTTCGCCGAGCGCAAGGGCTACTCGACCGAGGTCTACGACACCTCCTACGCGGAGGAGGCCGGCATCAAGTCGGCCACGTTCACGATCAAGGCCCCCTACGCCTACGGCACGCTGCGCGGCGAGCACGGCACCCACCGGCTGGTGCGCATCAGCCCGTTCGACAACCAGGGGCGGCGGCAGACCTCGTTCGCCGGGGTGGACATCGTGCCGGTCGTCGAGCAGACCGACCACATCGACATCAACGAGGACGAGATCCGCGTCGACGTCTACCGCTCCAGCGGCCCCGGCGGCCAGGGCGTCAACACCACCGACTCGGCGGTGCGCATCACGCACCTGCCCAGCGGCATCGTGGTGTCCTGCCAGAACGAGCGCTCGCAGTTGCAGAACCGCGCGACGGCGATGAACGTGCTGCAGGCCAAGCTGCTCGAGCGCAAGCGGCAGGAAGAGGCCGAGAAGATGTCGGAGCTGCGGGGCGCGACGACCACGTCGTGGGGCACCCAGATCCGCAACTACGTGCTGCACCCCTACCAGATCGTCAAGGACCTGCGCACGGGCACGGAGGCGGGCAACCCGTCAGCGGTGCTCGACGGCGACCTCGACGAGTTCATCGAGTCGGAGATCCGCTGGATGCGCCGCCAGGAGTCAGGCACCGACTAGGTGCTCGGCCGCCAGCGTCAGCAGGAGCAGGGCGACGAGCAGCAGGGCGATGAGAGCGGGTGGCAACCCGGCGAAGCCGTGGTTGTGCATCCGCTCCCTGGTGGCCCGGCAGGTGGGGCAGCGCCCCTCGACCACGGGGTGGGCACACTGCGCGCATACGAGGTGTTCGCAACTCATGACAGCCCCAAGTCTAGCCGCACAATCGTTTTGTTTCCGTTATGGACGTTCCATGCCAGTCTTCCCCCTAGACTGTCGTCTGGCCAATCGGAACGTCGATCATCAGTAAAGTCGACGTCCCCGATCGGCCGGTGGCGGGAAGTGGGCATGTGCCACCCTCGCTTCCGTCCTGACCCCTAGACTGGCATGCCGTGATGCTCTCGTGATCCATTTCGATAATGTCACCAAGGTCTACGCGAACCAGAACCGTCCCGCTCTCGACCACGTGTCCGTTGACGTGGACAAGGGCGAGTTCGTGTTCCTCGTCGGTCCCTCGGGATCAGGCAAGTCCACGTTCCTGCGTCTGGTCCTCAAGGAGGAGCGGCCCAACTCCGGTGCCATCCATGTCGCCGGCAAGGATCTGGCCCGCCTCACCAACTTCAAGGTGCCGCACCTGCGCCGCCGCATCGGCTGCGTCTTCCAGGACTTCAGGCTGCTCCCGAACAAGAACGTCTACGAGAACGTGGCGTTCGCGCTCGAGGTCATCGGCAAGCCCCGGCGGTTCATCCGCAAGGTGGTGCCCGAGGTCGTCGAGCTGGTCGGCCTGGAGGGCAAGGCGCACCGCATGCCCGACGAGCTGTCCGGCGGCGAGCAGCAGCGTGTCGCCATGGCCCGCGCGTTCGTCAACAGGCCCATGATCCTGCTGGCCGACGAGCCCACGGGCAACATCGACCCCGCGACGAGCATCGGCATCATGAAGGTGCTCGACCGCATCAACCGGACTGGCACCACGGTCGTCATGGCCACGCACGACGCGGCCATCGTCGACTCCATGCGCAAGCGTGTCGTGGAGCTGGAGGACGGCAAGATCGTCCGTGACCAGTCGCGTGGCGTTTACGGCCAGGCGTACTGACAGGGAGCTGCAGACAAGACATGCGGGCGAATTTCATCTTCTCCGAGGTCTGGATCGGCCTCCGTCGCAACCTGACCATGACGATCGCCGTGGTCATCACCGTGGCGGTCAGTATGGCGCTGCTGGGCGTCGGCCTGATGATCAATAGCCAGGTCGGGCTGATGAGCAACTACTGGAACGACAAGGTCGAGATCTCGGTCTTCCTTTGCAAAAAGGGATCGGCGATGCCTGCCTGTAACGGCAAGGCGATCACGCCCGCGCAGATCAAGGCGCTGGAGGACCACATCAAGAAGACTCCGGGCGTCAAGGGGGTTCTCTACGAGAACTCGGCCGACGCCTACAAGAACTTCAAGGAGTCCTTCTCGAACAACCAGGCCCTCGTCGACGTCACCAGGGTCGAGGACCTGCCCGAGTCGTTCCGGATCAGCCTCCAGGACCCTGACAACTACAAGCCCGTCCTCGACGCCATGAAGGGGCAGCCCGGCGTGGCGGACGTGACGGACCAGAGACAGCTCATCGCCCCGTTCTTCAGCCTGCTCAACACGCTCGCGTTCGCGGCGCTCTCGGTGGCCATCGTCCTGGTGCTGGCGGCGGCCCTGCTGATCGGCAACACGGTGCGGTTGTCGGCGTTCAACCGGCGCCGGGAGACCGGCATCATGCGGCTGGTGGGCGCCTCCAACCTCTACATCCAGTTGCCGTTCGTCATGGAAGGCGTCATCGCCGGCCTGCTCGGCGGCGTGTTCGCGGCGGTCATCCTGATCCTCGCGAAGGTCTTCCTGTTCGACGAGGTGGTGCGGTTCTTCGGCACCGGGCTCGGCTGGAACGATCTGGCCCAGACGATCACGCTCACCATGGTCATCGGTGTCGTGATCTGTATTCTGGCCTCGTTCGTGACGCTGCGTCGCTATCTCAGGGTGTAGGGGTGAGCTTGGGTCGTCGCCGCCCCGGTCGCCGGTAAAGTCGAAGCATGCCACGTGAGACCGGGCGGAAGGTCATCGCCCAGAACAAACGCGCTCGGCACGATTACCACGTCGAGGACACTTTCGAGGCGGGTCTCGTGCTGCAGGGCACCGAGGTGAAGTCGCTGCGCGAAGGTCGCGCCTCGCTCGTCGACGGCTACGCCAGCATCGACGGTGACGAAGCGTGGCTGCTCAACGTCCACATTCCCGAATATTCGCAGGGCACGTGGACCAACCACGCGGCGCGCCGCAAGCGCAAGCTGCTGCTGCACCGCAAGGAGATCGACAAGCTCGCCGCCAAGACGAAGGAGGGCGGGCTCACGATCGTGCCGCTGACGCTCTACTTCAAGGACGGCAGGGCCAAGGTCGAGATCGCCGTGGCGCGCGGCAAGAAAGACTGGGACAAGCGGCACGCGCTGGCGGAGCAGCAGGCCAAGCGGGAGATGGCCCGGGCGCTGCGGCAGCACAACCGATGAGAGTGTGACACCGCAACCCATGATCCGCGCCCGCCGCACTTTGGCCGCGACCGTCACTCTGGCGGTCGCGAGCACCACGCTGACCGGCTGTTTCGAGGAGCCCTCACCGCACGACGCGGTGCGTGACTTCCTCGTGGGCTGGCAGACGGAGGACTACGACCTGGCCGCGGGACGCACCGACGGCGACGAGCAGACGGTGCGCAAGGCGCTGGCCGACGCGAAGCTGGAGCTGGACGCCGCCTCGTTCCGCTTCAAGATCACGAAGGTCGACGTCGCCGACGACGAGTCCAGGGCCGACTTCCACGCGGAGGTCGACCTCGGGGAGAACAACCCCCTGTGGGAGTACGAGGGGGTGCTGCCGCTGCACCTGGTCGACGGCTCCTGGAAGGTGCGCTGGTCACCCTCGGTGCTGCATCCGCAGCTCAAGGAGGGGCAGCGGTTCGCGGTCGACACCGAGCCGCGGCCGCGGCAGCCGGTGGTCGACCGGGCCGGCGACGCGCTCCAGAACGACACCCTCCTCTACGTCGCGGGCGTCTACCCCAACCAGCTCGGCGACCGCGCCCAAGAGGTGGTCGCGCAGCTCTCGGAGGTCACCGGCTACGCCCAGGACCGGCTGCTGAGCCGGGTCAGGTCCTCGCCGCCCGAGAAGTTCGTGCAGCTCGTGACGTTCGGACGGGCCCTCTTCCAGTCGAAGCGGGTGAAGCTGGAGGCCATCGACGGGGTCGAGATCCAGCCGCAGCGCCAGCCCGTCGATCCCGACGCGCCCCGCCAGATCGTGGGCAGCGTCAGCGCGCTCACGCCCGAGACCGAGCAGAAGCTGGGCGGCCCGCAGCGGGCCGGCGACTCGGTGGGCCGCAACGGCCTGCAGCAGGCATACCAGGACTACCTGACGGGCTCCACCGAGACCAAGGTGATCACTCTCGACCTGAAGACCGGCGAGCAGGTCGCCGAGCTCAAGCAGTGGCCGGGCCGGCAGAACGTCTCGGTGAAGACCACGATCGACCGGGTCACGCAGGCGGCGGCCGAACTGGCGGTGGCCGAGACGGGCACCAGCGCGCTGGTGGCGGTGCAGCGCGAGACGGGTGAGGTCCTCGCGGTCAGCACCAAGGGCCTGCACCAGGAGCGCGACGCGCTGGCCGGCAAGTTCCCGGCCGGCACGGCCTTCTCGATCGTGGCCGCGGACGCGCTGCTGAAGAAGGGCGTGAGCCCCAAGCAGAAGCTGGCCTGCCCGCAGGAGCGCACGGTGGGCGGGGCCAAGTTCGTGCACACCGGCCAGAGCGCGGGCGTCACCACGTCGGCCACCTTCCAGGAGCACTTCGCCAAGGGCTGCGTGACCGCGCTGGCCTCACTGGCCCGCCGGGTCACGGCCGACGAGTTGCTGCGCAGCGCCAAGGCGTTCGGCGTGGGGCAGCCGTGGCGGCTGCCGCTGAGGTCGTTCAGCGGGACACTGCCGTCGCTGGGCGGCGACGCCGACAAGGCCAAGGCCATCGCGGGCCAGAACGTCGAGATGAGCCCGCTCAGCATGGCCCTGGTGGCCGCGGCGGTGGGCTCGGGCACGTGGCGTCCGCCGGTGCTGGTCACCGACCCCAAGTCGCCCGACCCGACGGGCGAGTCGACGCCGGCCCCGCAGCCGGCCCCGGTGCCGATGGACCCGAAGGCCCGCGCGGCGCTGATGACCATGATGCGGGCCGGTGCGGCCGGCACGCCCGCGCAGGCGGGCAAGGGGCGGGTCTACGGCGTGACGGCGACGTCGGGCAACCAGCAGGGCTGGTTCGTCGGCTGGCAGGGCGACGTGGCCATCGCGGTGCTGGCGAAGAACTACGATCCGGCGGCCGTGGCGGGCAGCTTCTTCGGGGCGCTTCGTAGCCCGTAGTGAATTATTCGTCACGCTGAGCAACCTTTGCGGAGGCGGGTTGCGTCTTACTCAGTGACTGGGCCCGCTCGGGGGGTTGCGGTTCCAGTCGCCGTGATGAGACAGGACTTCATCTCGGGGGAAGTCCTGCCGTCCGGACCGGCTCGACCCTGCCGGTCGGCCCCCGGGGCGCGTGCTTTGTGCCGCGTTCCCGGGGGTTCGGCATGTTCCGGCGCGGACGAGTCGCACCCGGAATTAAGTTGGCGTTCAGGGCGTTGTCCCATGTACATTCGTCATGCGCGGCCTCCTTGAGGGCGTGTTGACAATTGCACAGGGGGTGACTGGCTTCGACTTTGACCTTGCAAGCCAGGTGAAGCGGGCCGAGGACTGCGGACATAACCTCGTTAATCCTGTGACCGTAACCAACAAGTGCCAATTCTAAGAGCACTGTGGCTGCCAGGGACTCCCTGGCGCTCGCTGCCTAAGTAGCGAAACCACTGTCAGCCCGGGAGTGCCTTCGGCCCGGGGTCTGGCATCGCTAGAAGGCTCAACCGATTGACCCGGCCACGGGGATGATCGGGAAACCAAACAGTGGCTGAGCCCGTCGGCGACTCGCCTGCGTGATCGCCGGGGCTGAGAAAAACACAGCAGGCTGCGCCCGGAGAAGCCCTGACTTGGGGTTGAAGGACGCGGGTTCGATTCCCGCCACCTCCACTATCTCAAACCGCCTCTGAGCTGCCGAAACGTCGGCAGACAGGGGCGGTTTCGGTATGTTCGGCCCTGCGGGCCGTCCGTTCCGCCAGGCTCGCGGCGGTCAGAGCCAGCCGCGGACGGCGGCCTCCACGCCCGCCTGGAAGCGGGTGGTCATGCCGAGCCGCTCCACCACCGCCGCGATCTTGCGGGTGGCGGTGCGGGTGCTGACGCCGAGTTGCCTGCCGATGGTCTCGTCCTTCAGTCCCGAGTTCAGCAGGCGCAGCACGACCAGGTCCTCCTCGGTCGGCAGTTCCTCGGGCGGGGCCTGTGGCCTGCCGAGTGGTTTGGCCCGCTCCCAGTACAGCTCGAACAGCTCGATCAGGGCGTCCAGCAGCCGGGAGGGGCGCAGCAGCGCGAAGTTGTCGTAGACGCCGTCCGTCAGCGCGAACAGGGCGGCCCGCCGGTCGGTGACCCGCAGCTTGAACGGCAACTGCGGCAGGAGCCTGGCCCGCTCACCCTCTTCGGCCAGGCGCAGCAGCGTCTCCAGGCGGCCGGGGCGGTGGAAGGACTCGGGGCAGTAGATCACCCGCAGGTCCACGCCGCGGGCCAGGAAGTCCCGGGTGTTGGCCATCTCGGCGGCGTTGGAGTTCTCGTAGCCGTCGGGCTTGACGACGTACGGGGGTGTGTCGAAGTAGAGCACCTCGGTGGTGGCCGAGAGGTTCTGCTCCACCAGTTCCCGCTTGATGTCCTCGGGGTGGGAGAGCACCTCCACCACCCCCGGCGCGCCGCTGCCCGCCAGGCGTCCGGAGTGGTAGAGCCGCGTCAGGTCCTGCGCGACCGAGATGACCTCGGCCAGGCCCGCCTCGGCCTCCATGCGCCGCCTGCTGACCAGTGTGGACAGCGCGCTCTCCGGCTGGACCGCCTCGTAGCCGCCGCCTCTGGCGCGGCGCAGCAGTCCCGCCTCGTGCAGCCTGGCCAGCGCCTGCCGTACCCGTGGGGGAGTGACGCCGAGTTCGGCGGCGAGGCTCGGGGCGCGCCACCCGGGATGTCTGAGCAGCATCCGGTAGACGCGCTCGTCGAAGTCCCTGATACCCGCCGCGGCGAGGGACGGCTGATCTTCCACGCACCACCTGACCGATTCGTGTCGCTTCTGGCCATATGACCAAAAACGTCACCACCATATCTCGACAGCAGGTCAGGGCCCGGCGTTGACTGCTCCGTGACCCGCCGGGCGATCATGGCCGGGCGGGTGGCAGCCATACCTCCCCCCAAGAGGAGCAATGTCCCGCACCTCACGCGTCCCCCACGCGCTGGCCCTCGCCGCGGTCCTGGCGGTCACCGCCGCCGCAGTCCCGGCGAACGCCGAACCCGCGCCGGCGGGCGACCTCGCCACCTATGTCGTCACGCTCACGGAAGAGCCCCTCGCCACCAACCCCGCCACCAAGCCGGACCCGGGCAAGAAGCTCGACACCACCAGCGCCGAGGCCAAGCGCCACCGCGACCACCTGACAGGACGCCAGGACGAGGTGGCCAGGAGCGTCGGCGCCGCCGCCTCCGGCCACTACTCCGTCGTGTCCAACGGCTTCGTCGCCCAGCTCACCCCCCTGCAGGTGGCCAGGCTCAACCAGACGCCCGGCGTCGTGTCCGTCGCCCCCGACGGCCTGCTGCAGGCGCTCGACGACCGCGACTCCAGCGACTTCCTCGGCCTGTCGGGCGCGAACGGCCTGTGGTCCAAGCTCGGCGGCACGGCCGAGGCCGGCAAGGGTGTCGTGGTCGGCGTCGTCGACTCCGGCATCTGGCCGGAGAACCCGTCCTTCGCCGGCCCCGCGCTCGGCACCGAGCCGCCCACACAGGCCGACCCCTACCGGCCCTACCGGCAGGGCGACGTCACGGTGATGAAGAAGGCCGACGGGGCCACCTTCACCGGCACCTGCCAGACCGGCCAGCAGTTCACCGCGGACCTGTGCAACCAGAAGGTGATCAGCGCCCGCTACTACGGCACGACCTGGCTGGCCCAGCACGATCCCGCCGCGATAGGAGAGTTCGTCTCCCCGCGCGACCTCGGCGGCCACGGCTCGCACACGGCGAGCACCGCCGCCGGGAACAACGGCGTCGCCGCCTCCGCCAACGGCCTCGACTTCGGCACCGTGTCCGGTGTCGCGCCCGGAGCCGCGATCGCGGTCTACAAGGCGCTGTGGAACGGCCAGGGCTACATCAGCGACATCCTCCACGCCATCGACCAAGCCGTCGCCGACGGCGTCGATGTGATCAACTTCTCGGTCGGCGCCGGCCAGGAGGCGCCTGACGTGGCGAACCCGACCGGCATGGCCTTCCTGCGGGCCGCCGCGGCGGGGGTCTTCGTCGCAGCCGCGGGCGGGAACTCGGGGCCGGGCGCCGCCACGATCGACAACACCGGGCCCTGGGTGACCACGGTCGCCGCCGGCACGATCGCGCCCCGCCTCGGCGACGTGCACCTGGGCGACGGCACCGTCCTGCACGGCGCGAGCGCCACCGTGCAGGCGCCGTTCGGCCCCAAGCCGCTGGCCACCTCCGTGGCGGTCAAGACCGCCACGGCCTCGGACGACGACGCCTCCATGTGCGGACCGAAGACCCTCGACCCGGCCAAGGCCGCCGGGAAGATCATCTACTGTGTGCGTGGCGTGGTTCCGCGCGCCGACAAGTCGGCCGAGGTGAAGCGGGCCGGCGGCGTGGGCATGGTGCTGGGCAACCCCAGCAGCCAGGACGTCTTCGCCGACATCCACGGCGTG
Source organism: Nonomuraea sp. MG754425 (assembly GCF_021699195.1). Taxonomy (GTDB): domain Bacteria; phylum Actinomycetota; class Actinomycetes; order Streptosporangiales; family Streptosporangiaceae; genus Nonomuraea. Next base: position 21,734 of record NZ_SSXE01000110.1, read on the forward strand.
CCCACGGTGCACGTCGACCATCCGGACGCCGCGAAGCTGATCGCCTACGCCGCGACCGAGGGGGCCACCGCGACCCTGCTCCCGGTGAGCACGGGTGGCGCGCCGTACCCGCAGGTGGCTTCGTTCTCCTCGCGCGGCCCCTCGCTGACCAACGACGGAAATCTGCTCAAGCCGGACATCAGCGCCCCGGGCGTGTCGATCCTGGCCGCCGTGGCGCCCCCCGGCAACCAGGGCAAGGACTTCGACTTCTACTCCGGGACCTCCATGGCCGCCCCGCACGTCGCGGGCCTGGCCGCGCTCTACCTCGGCGAGCACCCGCAGATGTCGCCCGCCTCGATCAAGTCGGCGATGATGACCACCGCCTACGACACCAGGACCGCCGACGCGTACGCCCAGGGCGCAGGCCACGTCGATCCGGCCCGCATGCTGAAGCCCGGCCTCGTCTACGACGCGACGATCAAGGACTGGTACGGCTACCTCGAGGGCTTCGGCAAGGTGACGGGCACCGGGGCCGCGCCGATCGCCACCAGCGACCTGAACTACCCGAGCATCGCCGTCAGGCAGCTCTTCGGCACCAGGACGGTCACGCGCAGGGTGACCGCGCTGACCCCCGGCGTCTACCACGCCAAGCTCGACCTGGCCGGCTACCAGACCAAGGTCTCGCCCTCCACGCTGAACTTCAAGAAGGCGGGCGAGACCAAGGAGTTCACCGTCACCATCAAGCTGACCCCCGGCGCGGCCGAAGGCACCACCACCAGCTCGCTCACCTGGTCGGGCGCGGGAACGACGGTTCGCAGCCCCGTCGTGGTCACGCCGCTCAGCGTCAAGGCGCCCGCCGAGGTCGTGGGGGCCGGTACGGACGGCACGCTCACCCTGGACGTCACGCCCGGTGTGGCCAAGTTCACCGCCACCGGTCGCGGCCTCGTCCAGGGCCGGCCGATGCACGACACCACGCCCGCCGGCGCGGACCTCGCCAGGTTGATCGACGTCACCGTTCCCGAGGGCACGAAGGCGCTCGGGATCAAGCTCTCCCACGATCCGGGGGCGTCGGTGCTCGCGGCTCTGTTCAGGCGCGGCTCCGACGGGGTGGTCAGCGTGGTCGACTTCATCGACGGCTCCGGCGGCGACAGACGCCTCCTGCTGGCCAAGCCCGAGCCGGGGGCCTACATCGTCCTCGTCGCCTCCGGCGGGAGCGCCACGGACTTCACCCTCCAGACCGACATCGTGACCGCCGACGCCCCCGTGGTGGCTCCGCTCAGGGTCACGCCGGCCAAGGCCCACGCCACGCCCGGCACACCGCTGCAGGTGACCGCCTCGTGGAGCGAGCTGTCCGGCACGGCCACCGGCTACCTCGAATACCCCAACGGCACCGGCACGGTCGTCAGCATCAACTAGCCGCCCGCACCGATCGTCGAGGTGAGCCAGAAGAAGATCGACCGCCCGCAGGTGCCTCACCTGCGGGCGGTCGGTCCGTGAGGCACATCGATCAAGCACCGGCGCCCCGCACCCTGCGGAGCCGGCCGGCCCGAAGGCGCGACACGCCCGGCACGATCACGCGTTTCCGCAGTTCAACGGTGTGGTGGCGGGCCTTGTACGCAACGTGCGCAACAGGCTGGCAACAACCTCTGCCGCCTCCGGCCGCAACGCCCCGGGGATCCTCGTGACGGAATAGGCTCGTGCGAGGATTTGGGCCGATGCGAAGTTGGGGGAACGGGTGAGCAAGTCGTTCGTGCATCTGCACGTCCACACCGAATACAGCATGCTGGACGGGGCGGCCAAGCTGAAGCCGCTGTTCAAGGAGGCCGAGCGGCTGGAGATGCCGGCGATCGCGATGAGCGACCACGGCAACATGTTCGGTGCGTACGAGTTCCAGAAGGTCGCGGCGGGTTCCCCGGTCAAGCCGATCATCGGCATCGAGGCGTACCTGGCCCCGCACAACCGGTTCGTGAAGGAACGCGTCTTCTGGGGGCAGCGCGCCGAGACCGGCGTCGCGGACGGGGAGGGCGGCAAGGACGTCTCCGGCGGCGGCCGGTTCACCCACATGACCATGTGGGCCAAGAACGCCACTGGGCTGCGGAACCTGTTCCGGCTGTCGTCCCTCGCCTCCGCCGAGGGCTACTACTCCAAGCCGCGCATGGACCAGGACCTGATCTCGAAGCACGCCGACGGGATCATCGCCACGACCGGCTGCCCGTCCGGCGCGGTGCAGACCCGGATCCGGCTCGGCCAGTTCGACGAGGCCGTCAAGGTGGCCGGCGAGTACCAGGAGATCTTCGGCAAGGAGAACTACTTCCTGGAGTTGATGGACCACGGGCTCGACATCGAGCGGGAGGTGCGGGCGGACCTGCTGCGGCTGGCCAAGCAGCTCGGCATCCCGCTGCTGGCCACCAACGACTCCCACTACGTGACCGAGGACCAGGCCGACGCCCACGACAGCCTCCTGTGCGTCGGCGTCGGCAAGAACAAGGACGACCCGAACCGGTTCCGGTTCAACGGCTCGGGCTACTACCTCAAGTCGGCCGACGAGATGTACCGCCTGTTCCCCGAGTTGCCGGAGGCGTGCGACAACACCCTGCTCGTGGCCGAGATGGTCGGCGACTACAGCGACGTCTTCGCCCAGGTGGACCGGATGCCGGACTTCCCCGACGTGCCCGAGGGCGACACGCAGGAGTCGTGGCTGCGCCAGGAGGTGGAGCGCGGCCTGGTCATGCGGTACGGCGACCCCGTCCCCGACGAGGTGATGGAGCGCTACGAGACCGAGATGAAGGTCATCGGGCCGATGGGGTTCTCCTCCTACTTCCTCGTGGTCGCCGACATCTGCAAGTACGCCCGCGACAACGGCATCGCGGTCGGGCCGGGCCGAGGATCGGCCACCGGGTCGATCGTGGCGTACGCCACCCGCATCACCGAGCTGGACCCGCTGGAGCACGGCCTGCTGTTCGAGCGGTTCCTCAACCCCGAGCGCATCAACCCGCCGGACGTCGACCTCGACTTCGACGACCGCCATCGCGACCGCATGGTGGCCTACGTCACCGAGAAGTACGGCAGCGCGTACACGGCGCAGGTCAACACGTTCGGCACGATCAAGGCCAAGGCCGCCGTCAAGGACGCGTCGCGCATCCTGGGCTACCCGTTCGCGATGGGCGACAAGATCACCAAGGCGATGCCGCCGGACGTCATGGGCAAGGGCGTCCCCCTCGCGGACATGTTCAACGAGGGCCACCCCCGCTACAACGAGGGCACCGAGATCCGCGCCCTGTACGACAACGACCCCGACGTCAGGAAGGTCATCGACACCGGTCGCGGCATCGAGGGCCTGATCCGCGGCACCGGCGTGCACGCGGCGGCGGTCATCCTGTCCTCGACCCCGCTGCTGGACCTGATCCCCATGCACACCCGGGACAAGGACAAGGTGGTCATCACCGGGTTCGACTACCCGTCCTGTGAGGAGATGGGCCTGGTCAAGATGGACTTCCTGGGGCTGCGGAACCTGGGCATCCTCGACCACGCCATCAAGATCATCAAGCAGAGCCGGGGCATCGAGCTGGACACCCTGACGATGCCGCTCGACGACGCGAAGACCTACCAGCTCCTGGCTCGCGGTGACACGCTGGGCGTGTTCCAGCTCGACGGCGGCCCCATGCGGCAGTTGCTGAAGCTGATGGAGCCGACCCGGTTCGAGGACATCGCCGCCGTGCTCGCCCTCTACCGACCGGGCCCGATGGCGGCCAACGCGCACACCAACTACGCGCACCGCAAGAACGCCCGCCAGGACATCGAACCGATCCACCCGGAACTCAAGGACGCCCTTGAGCCCATCCTCGGACCGACCTTCCACCTGCTCGTCTACCAGGAGCAGATCATGGCCGTCGCCCGTGAGCTGGCCGGCTACACGCTGGGCGGCGCCGACCTGCTGCGCCGCGCGATGGGCAAGAAGAAGAAGGAGATCCTGGACGCGGAGTTCGCCAACTTCCAGTCCGGCATGCGCGGCAACGGCTACAGCGACGAGTCGATCCAGGCGCTGTGGGACGTCATGCTCCCGTTCTCCGGGTACGCGTTCAACAAGTCCCACACCGCCGGCTACGGCCTCGTCGCCTACTGGACCGCGTACCTGAAGGCCAACTACCCGGCCGAGTACATGGCCGCCCTGCTCACCTCCGTGGGTGACGACAAGGACAAGGCGGCCGTCTACCTGGCCGAGTGCCGCAAGATGGGCATCCAGGTGCTCCCCCCGGACGTCAACGACTCCCAGCTCGACTTCGTCGCCGTCGGGGACACCCAGGTCAGGTTCGGGATGGGCGCGGTCCGTAACGTCGGGGAGAACGTGGTCGAAGGGATCGTCAAGTCCCGCACCGAGAAGGGCCGCTTCACCGACTTCAACGACTTCCTCGGCAAGGTGCCGCTCACCGCCTGCAACAAGCGGGTCATCGAATCGCTGATCAAGGCGGGCGCGTACGACTCGCTCGAACATCCGCGCAAGGGCCTGCTCATGATCCACGAGCAGGCCGTCGACTCGGTGATCGACATCAAGAAGAACGAGGCGCACGGCCAGGACTCCCTGTTCGGCGGGATGGACGACACGGGCGACGAGATGGCGTTCACGATCGCCATCCCTGACGGCGAGTGGGACAAGAAGACCAAGCTCGACTTCGAGCGGGAGATGCTCGGCCTGTACGTGTCCGACCACCCGCTGGCCGGCGCCGAGCGGCTGCTGGCCAGGAACCGGGACACCACGATCGCGGACCTGCTCGGCTCCGGCCGCGACGACCGCGGCGATGTCCGGGTGTCCGGGCTCGTCACGAAGGTGGACCGGCGGGTGAACAAGGCCGGCAACACGTGGGCCATCCTCACGGTCGAGGACATGGACGCCGCCGTCGAGTGCCTGTTCTTCCCTCGCAACTACGAGCTGTACGGGCCCGAACTGCGGCCGGACATCGTGGTGTCGGTCGCGGGCCAGATCAACAACCGCGACGGCGCCATCTCGATCTTCGCCCAGGAGATGTCCCCCATCGACGTGTCCGGCATCAACAGCGAGTCCGGCGCCCCCATCACGCTGCTCCTGCGGGAGGACCGCATCACCCCGGCCCTGCTGGAGGAGTTGCGCCAGGTGCTGAAGACGCATCACGGGCAGGTGCCGCTGCACATCAACGTCCGGCGGCCGGCGGGCAAGGTCATGGTGATGTCGTTGCCGGAGTGGCCGGTCAACGCCGCGCCGAGCTTCGCGGCCGACATCAAGGCGCTGCTCGGCCCGGAGTCGATCTCGTTGTGACGCGGTTGGACGGCCAGGCGCTCTGAACGTGGCCCCGGCACCCGCCTTGGGTGCCGGGGCCGGTTCGTTGCGCGATCGAGTCCCAGCGCTGAGTCACAGATCTGCCACTCTGTCACCAAAGATTGCTCTACGTGTGCTTAGGTGTTTCTTTACTATTCGGTGTGCCTAAGTGGGGTTGAAGGGTGTCAAGGTACGACTGGCGTCACTCGGCGTTCGCGCCGCTGCTGGGGCTTCTGGTGTCCGGTGGGCTGCTGATGACCGGGGCGGTGGAGGCGGTGCTGGTGTTCGTGGGCGCGACCACGGCGCCGGCGGCGGCCGAGCTCGTGGTCACGCTCGTCATCGCGGTGTTCCTGACCACCGTGCTGAGGATCGTCAGGGCGGTGCCGGACATCAGGCGGGAGAACGAGGCGACCGCTCGGGCCGTGACCGGCATCGGGTCGGTGAAGCCCGGCGACGAGACGCTGGTGGGACGGCGGCTCAGGCTGTTCAAGGAGGCGGCGGAGGCGGGCAGCGACGCCGAGGCGGTGCTGAGCGCCCGCTCCGCCCTGGACGAGAGCGAGATGGCCAACAAGCACCACCTCGATCACGCGCTGATCTGGGCGCTGCCGGTCTTCGGCTTCATCGGGACGGCGCTGACCATGGCCGCGATGGTCGGCTCGTTCGGCAACGCGCTGGACGGACGCGGCGATCCCAGCGTGCTGATCGCCGCGCTCAAGCAGTACGTGCTGCCCGAACTGGCCTCCGCGTTCGGCGTCACCATGATCGCGCTGTTCCTCAGCGTGCTCGCGTTCGGCGCGATGGCCCTGGTCGAGCGGGCGGAGCGGACCAACGTCGGGGCGGCGGACGAGGTGTTCCTGATCTACCTCGCGCGCCTGCCGGCCAAGGCCGCGGGCTCCGGCGGGCTCGCCCGCGAGATGTCCCAGATCCAGGAGCTGAGCCGGGAGCTGTCCCACACGCAGGGCCTCACGCAGGAGCTGGCGCACTCGCGGGGCCGGACCGAGGAACTGGTGAAGGGCCTGGACGCGCTGCGTACGGCCGTGGAGCGGCTGAGCGCCGTCGAGAGCCGGCCGCAGAAGTACACGCTGGTGAGGGAGCAGTGAGGAAGCGGGCGCCCGCGTCGTTCGCGCCACCGCTGGATCTGCGCTTCATCGACCTGTTCATGGCGATCGTGCTGGCGCTGTCGTTCGTGGCGATCATGCTGACCGTCGTGACGCGGATGTTGCCGACGGAGGGCGCGGCGCAGTCCCCCCGGCAGCAGAAGAGCGTGGCCCAGCTCGAACGGCAGCTCGAAGCCGCCGAGCAGGCCAGGCGGGAGGCCGAGGCCGAGCTGCGGACGACGCGGGAGCAGATCTCCGAGCAGACCGCCTTCGCGCTGCCCTGGTGGCTGATCGGCTTCTGCGCGCTGCTCGGGGTGCTGGCCGTGTTCATGAACTGGCGGGTGCGGCTGTGGAACAAGGGCACGCTGCCGCCCCTGTGGAGCTGGGGGCTGGTCACGCTCGTCGTGGTGGTGGTCACGGTGGTGATCAGATCGCTGAGCGACGGCCAGGGGTACCTGCTGCTGGCCGAGATCCCCTGGTGGGCCGCCGACATCCTGTGCCTGGGGCTGCTGCTGGTGGCGCACGTGCTGATCTCCGACATCAGGGACAGGAACGCCACGCTCGGCCGGATCAAGGCCCGTCCGGTTCCGGAGCGGTAGCTCGGACGGCACGTCCGGAGTTCAGCGGGACGTCACTTCTTTCCCGCATGACGTGGCACGCGTCTCGATCATCCTCCGAAGGAGGTGCGATGTTGCGTCGAGCTCTGGGCGTGCCGGCCACCGCCGACGTCGATCACCTCAACACCGACGACCTGGCGGGGCTGGAGCGGTTCCTGCGGGCGAACGACGGCGGGCGCGCAGCGGCCTAGCCGCCACGGCCGGGTGCTCAGTGCGCGCACCCGGCGTACTCGTCGAGGCGGCGCAGCATCGCGACCAGCATGAGCGGGAACATCACCACGTGCGAGACCAGCATCAGCCCGCCGCTGTCGATGAGCCCCGTCCACAACATGGGGAAGAGCACGAGCGCGGGCGCGAACATGATCGCGCACATCTCCAGCGTCGGGGCCCAGCCGTGGCCGCGGAAGCGCATCCACGCGGCCATGCCGATCGACATGTTGAGGGCCATCGAGAGGTACCAGAGCTCCGGCTGCTCGCTGTGGGAGACGCCGAGCCCGACGGCGGACTGCACCATGCCGAGCGCGAACATCCCGACGAACATCGCGATGATCATCTCGACGTAGTGGAGGGCGAACCTGCCCCAGCGGCGGCCGGACTTGGAGGTTGTCGTCGTCATGCCCCGACTGTCGCGGGGGCGGCCGGGGCGTGCCAAGCCCGGCCGCCCGGGAGGTCCGGAAACTTGGGTTCTCGGTCCTTCGGACCTACAGTCGGGGCATGGACCGACGACGGGTCGTGATCGTGGCGTACGAGGCGGCGGAGTTACTCGAGATCGCGAGCATCACCTCGACGCTGGAGAGCGCGAACTGGCACGGCGCGCTGCCGTACTACGAGTACCGCGTCGCCACCCCCGGCGGCCACCCCATCAGCACCGCCACCGCGCTGACCCTGCACGCCCAGCTCGTCCTGGAGCGGGTCACGGGGCCGCTCGACTCGCTCGTGGTGGCGGGCGGGATCGGCTACGCGGACGCCGCCGCGAACCCGCTGATCGTCGGACACGTGCGCCGGCTGGCCCGGGAGAGCCGCCGGGTGGCCTCGGTCTGCACCGGCTCGTACGTCCTCGCCGCCGCCGGGCTGCTCGACGGGCGGCGCGCCACCACGCACTGGAGCCACGCGCAGGAGATGGCCGAGCGCTTCCCCGACGTCGTCGTGGACCCCGACCCGATCTTCATCAGGGACGGCGACGTCGCCACCTCGGCGGGCATCACCGCCGCCCTCGACCTCATGCTGGCCTTCGTGGAGGAGGACAACGGCCCCGAACTGGCCAGGACCGTCGCCCGGAACCTGGTCACCTACCTGCAACGTCCCGGCAACCAGGCGCAGATGAGCATGTTCGTCGAAGCGCCCTCGCCCGCCAACAGCCTCGTCAAGCGCACCATCGAGCACATCGCGGCGCACCTGCGCGACGACCTGAGCAGCGCCACGCTGGCGCTGGGCGCGGGCGTCAGCGAGCGGCACCTGACCCGGCTGTTCCTGCGGCACCTCGGCCAGACGCCCGGCCGTTACGTCCGGCAGACCCGCACCGAGGCCGCCGCCCACCTGCTCGCCTCCACCTCGCTGCCGCTGGCGGCGGTGGCGACGCGTTGCGGGTTCGGCACGGCGGAGACGTTGCGGCAGGCGTTCGTCGACCGTTACGGCATCCCGCCCTCCCGCTACCGGCTGACGCAAGCGGCTGGTTGATCCGGACTCTGGCTAATCTGTCCTCGATGGATGGTGACCGGGTCATTGGGGGCTACACGCTGCGACGCCTGCTCGGGCGTGGCGGCATGGGCGAGGTGTACCTCGCCGCCACCCCCACCGGCGGCCTGGCCGCGGTCAAGCTCATCCACCCCGCCCTGGCCCGCGACCCGGCCTTCCGGCGGCGCTTCGAGCGCGAGGTGGCGGCGGCGCGGCTGGTGGCCAGGTTCTGCACCGCGCCCGTGCTGGACGCCGGCCTCGACGGGGACGTGGCCTACCTGGTCACCGAGTACGTCAAGGGGCCCGACCTGGCGCAGGCCGTGAACGAGCAGGGGCCGCTGGCGGGCGGGAACCTGGAGGCGCTGGCCGTGGGCATCGCCACCGCGCTGAGCGCCATCCACGGGGCGGGGGTGATCCACCGCGACCTGAAGCCCTCCAACGTGCTGCTCTCGCCGCTGGGACCCCGTGTGATCGACTTCGGCATCGCGCAGCTCGTCGAGCACGACTCCCCGGTCAGCCAGGCGCTGCTGGGCACCCCCGCGTTCATGGCTCCCGAGCAGGTGCGCGGTGAGCCGGTGACGCCCGCCGCCGACGTGTTCGCCTGGGGCGGGCTGATCGCGTACGCGGGGACGGGGCGGCTGCCGTTCGGGAGCGGTGCGGCGGGCACGGTGCTCTACCGGATCGTGCACGACGCGCCGCGCCTGGACGGGCTCGACGACGGCGTCCGCGGGGTGGTGGAACGGGCGCTGGCCAAGGACGTCCTGGCGCGGCCCACGGCCGCGGAACTGCTGGCCGAACTGGTGGGCGGCACACGGCTGGCGGCGGCCAGCGAGGTGGTCGAACGTACGTGGACCGGGAACCTGACACCGGCCCCGCTCCGGACCGGGGGCCCGGCGGACGGAGCCGGGGCCCCGCCCGGCAGGGCACGGCGGCGGCGGAAGCGGTGGCCGTGGGCGGTGGCCGGGAGCGGGGCGCTGGTGCTCGCCGTCGCCGCCGCCGCGACCCTGCCCGGTCTCAACGCGCCGAGCCGGCCGTACGAGGCGGGGTTCGCGCGATCCTGGGCGGTCGGCGCGTCCGACGCCGGTACCGCCCGCCTGGACGGCGCGGGTTACGAGCTGACCGTGCGACCGGGCTGGCGGTTGTGGAAGTCGGCCCCCGTCCAGGAGCCGGAGCACGGAGTGATCGTCAGCGGGCGGGCCACCCTGGAGGAGGGCAGCGGGGAGTACGGCGTGTGGTGCCACGGCTCGGCGGGCTCCGGCGAGCGTTACGAGTTCGGGGTGAGCGGCGCGGGCGCGGTCTCGATCGTCAAGCGCCGCACGGGCACCCAGGGCAAGGCCCTCTACGGCCCCGCCAAGGTGCCGCGGACGGCCGCCAACCGCATCGTGGCGGAGTGCGTCCGGAACGGGAGCGCGGTCACCCTGCGCATGTGGGTGAACGAGAACCTGGTCGCCGAGGTGTCCGACGCGGACGCCCCGTACGGGCCCGGCGAGGCGGGCGTGCACGCGGCCTCGGGCCCCACCGAGCAGGCCCGGGTGCGCTTCGAGTCCTTCGCCGTCCGGCCGGCGACCGGCACGTGAGATCGGAGCGCTGGTGAACGTGCGCTTCGGCGTGCTCGGCCCGCTGCGCGTCGATCGCGGGCAGCCTCCGGGCCCGGCCAAACACCGGGCGTTGCTGGCCGCGCTGCTGCTGTCGGCGAGCGAGCGGGTGCCGGTCGAGCGGCTGCTGTCCGCGGTGTGGGACGACCGGCCGCCCGCGTCCGCCGAGTCCGTTCTGCGTGTCTACGTCAGCGCGCTGCGCAAGGCCGTCGGCGGGATCCGTACGGTGCCGGGCGGCTACCTGCTCGACGTGGACCCCGACGACGTGGACTGCCACCGCTTCGAGCGGCTGGTCTCCGAGGCCAGGCAGGCTCGGACGGCCGGGCGGGTCGCGGAGGCGGCCGACGGGTTCAGGGCGGCGCTGGGGTTGTGGCGGGGGCAGACGGCGCTGGCGGACGTCGAGTCGTCGGTGCTGCGGCGGGCGTACGGCGTGCCGCTTGAGGAGCTGCGGCTGACGGCCGTCGAGGAGCGGGTGGAGCTCGACCTGCGGCTCGGCCGCGGGTCCGAGGTGGTGGGTGAGCTGCGGGCGCTGGTCGGGGCGCATCCGCTGCGTGAACGTGCCTGGGTCCGGCTCATCGAGGCCCTGCATCAGGCGGGGCGGCGGTCGGAGGCGCTCAGCGCGTATCAGGACGCGCGGGCGTTGCTGGTGGAGGAGCTGGGGCTGGAGCCGGGGGGTGAGCTCACGGCGGCTCAGCAACGGGTGCTGAACGACGCCGGGGGGCCGTTTCCGGGTGGTACGGGGG
>NZ_SSXE01000012.1 GCF_021699195.1 Nonomuraea sp. MG754425
ACCCAGACCCCTGCCCACCCCTGCCAGGGCTGCGGCGCCAGCGTGGCGTTCGCCCCGGGCACGACCGTCCTGCGCTGCCCGTACTGCGGCCTGGAGCAGCCGATCGCCGCGCCCGACCGGCAGATCAGGGAGTTCTCCTACGACGCCTTCCTCGCCGCCAAGCCCCGCGTCCGGTCCCTGGCCCCGAACCAGTTCTGCTGCCCCCGCTGCGGCGCCCGCACCGAGAGCGACGCGCTCTCCGGGGCCTGCCAGTTCTGCGGCACCCCCCTGGTCGCCGACGTGGCGAACGACACCCAGATCGCCCCCGAGGCCGTGCTCCCGTTCGGGATCGACCGGGACGGCGCCAGGCAGGCGCTGCGCGCGTGGGTGAAGAGCCGCTGGTTCGCCCCGAACCGTCTCAAGAAGGTCACCGAGGCGGAGACGATGAAGAGCACGTACCTGCCGCACTGGACGTTCGACGCCCGCACCGTCTCCGACTACACCGGTCAGCGCGGCCAGCACTACTGGGTGAACACGAGCTACACCGACTCCAACGGCAAGCAGCAGACCCGTCGTGAACGGCGTACTCGCTGGTACCCGGCGAGCGGCAGGGTGGCGCGCGACTTCGACGACCTGCTCACGGCGGCGACGCGGCAGCTCCCGCGGGAGCGGCTGGTCGCGCTGGAGCCCTGGCCGCTGGAGCGCGCGATGCCGTTCGACCCCGCCTACGTGGCCGGGCACCACACCCTGCGGTACGACACCGAGCCGCAGGAGGGCATGGAGCAGGTCAAACGCGTCATGGCCGAGATCATCCAGGTCGACTGCCGCGGCGACATCGGCGGCGACGAACAACGGGTGCACTCGGTACGCACGACCTACGCGGACGAGACGTTCAAGCTGGTGCTGCTCCCGGTCTGGGTGGGCAGCTACCTGCTGGGCGGGAAGACGTACCAGGTGCTGGTCAACGGGGCGAGCGGCGAGGTCCAGGGCGACCGGCCGTACAGCGTGGTGAAGATCACCCTGGCGGTGCTGGCCGCGGTGGCGGTGCTCGCGGGGGTCGCGCTCTGGCTTTACCTGGAGAACCGCGCGTAACCTGAGCCAATGCTCCGCCGCTTGCTGCGCATCGTCCTGGCCCTGGTCGCGCTGGGTTTCCTGGGCTACGGGCTGGCCGCCAACTGGGGCGAGACCACGACCGTGCTGGGCGCGATGTCACCGTGGGCGGTGCTCGGGTCGTTCGTCGCGGTGCTGGCCGGGCAGTTCTGCATGTTGCTGGCCTGGCGGGAGATCCTGGCGGGGCTCGGCACGCGAGTGCCGGTGCGGATCGCCGGGCGGATCATGTTCGTGGGGCAACTCGGGAAGTACATCCCGGGCGCGGTGTGGGCGTACGCGGCGATGATGGAGCTCGGGCGCGATCACGGCAGCCCGCCGCGGCGCACGTTCGCGACGATCTCCCTGGGGCTGGTGATCAACCTCGGGGTGGCGATCTCGATCGCCGCCGCCACGCTGGGCACGCTGGAGTCGGTCCGGCAGATCTGGTACGTCGTGCTGCTCGTGCCGGTGATCATCGTGTGCCTGCATCCGAAGGTGCTCACCTGGGGGCTCAACCTGGCGCTGCGCGTCGCGCGCAGGGAGCCGCTGGAGAGCGTGCTGCCGGGCCGTACGGTGCTGGTCGCGGTGGCCTGGACGGCGCTGGGCTGGCTCATCTACGGCCTGCACATCTGGCTCGTCGCCAGCCACGCCGACCTGTACGTGATCTCGACCGGGGCCTACGCCTTCGCCTGGGCGATCGGCATCCTGACCGTGGTCGTGCCGGCCGGGGTCGGGGTCAGGGAGGGCGCTCTCGTGCTCGCGCTCGGGCCGGTCATCGGCACTCCGGCCGCGCTCGCGGTGGGGATCGTGTCGCGGCTGGCGTTCACGCTGGGCGACGCGGCGGCGGCCGGCATCGCGTTCGTGCTGGGCCGTCAGGCGGCGCCGAGCAGCGCCCCCGCGTACGCCGACCAGAACGGCTCGGGATCGACCGCCTTGACGCCCGACCGCAACCTCTCGGGCTCGCCGGAGGCGTAGAACCGCTCGATCGCCTCGCGCAGCGCCCCGGCGTCGCCCGGCTCGACCAGCAGCCCGTCGACGCCGTCGGTGACGTGGTCGGCCAGTGCGCCGACGCGGGTGGCGATCACGGGCACGCCGTGCTCGTGCGCGAGCCACACGTTCTGGCTGGCGGTGGCGTTGCGGTAGGGCAGCACGAGCGCGTCGGCCGCGGCGAACAGCGCCGGCACGTCATCGGCGGCGACGTACCCGGGGCGCAGTTCCACGCGGTCGCCGATGCCCAGTTCGCCGATCAGCGCCCGGGTCTCGTCGAGCCCGCCCCAGAACTCGCCGGCGACCGTCAGCCCGATGCCCTCGGGCAGCGCCCGGAGCAGCAGGTCCAGTCCCTTGTACGGCCGCACCATGCCGAAGAACAGCAGCCTGCGGCGCACCTCCTGGCCGGCGCTCTCCCCGGCCGCGGACGGCAGGTGCGGCGGCAGCCCCGCCACGCTGACCCGGCTGGACGTGAGCCCCCTGGCCAGCCCGGCCTGCTCCTCGGAGTGTGCCAGCACGCCGTCGACCCGCTTGAGCAGGGCCTTCATCAGCGGCTCGTCGTACGGCTTGCGCTCGTGCGGCAGCACGTTGTGGCACAGGGCGACGACCGGGGTCCTGCGCCCGATTCCGTACAGGATGCCGAGGTAGGCGGGCACCTGGATCGGGCTCAGCACCGCCAGCACGACCAGATCGGCCGAGCGCAACCGCCGTCCGGCCGTCACCCAGCCGTCGGGCCGCCGCCAGTCGAGCCGCCGCGCGGTCTTCGGATAGGGCGTGCCCTCGGGCGCGGAGATCGTCTGCTGCCCGGGGTAGAGGAAGGACGGATACTGCGCCCGCCACGACTCGATCACCACGTCGTGGCCGAGCGCCGCCAGCCGGTGCGCCAGCTCGGTGGTGTGCTGGGCCCCGCCCCCCTTGTACGGATAGGTCGGGCCGACGATCGCGATCCGCAACGTCACTCTCCCCGCGAGCGCACGATCAGGTCGGCGAGCAGCGCCACCGACCCGATCAACATCCCGGACAGGAAGATCATGACGGTGTTGGCGGGGAAGTAGAACGGGTGCTGGATCATGTCCCAGACGCCCTTGACGAACCCGATGGCCACCAGCCACAACGCGGGCGGCATGAGCACCTTGAGCGGGTTGAAGTACATGATCATCCGCAGCACCTGCAGGATGTAGCGGTAGGCGTCGGAGACGAAGCTGAACTTCGACTTGCCCGCCCGCTTGGCGTACTCGGTCTGCAGGTAGTGCACGTCGTGCTGGTTCGACAGGAACGACAGCGTGATCGTGGTGACGCAGGAGAAGCCGGGGGGCAGCAGCCGCAGGTAGGGCCGGGCCACCGCCTTGCGGAAGGCGCGCAGGCCGGAGTTGAGGTCGGGGATCTTCTGCCCGGCGAGCATCTCCGCCACCTTGCGGATCACCCACTTGGCCGGGACGCGCAGCAGCTTGTGCGAGCCCTCCTCGCTGGTGCGGGCCCCGACCACCATGTCGATGGTGGCGTCCTTCTCCAGGATCTGCACCAACTCGGGGATGCGCTCGTTGGCGTAGGACATGTCGGCGTCGGTCCAGACGACGATCTCGCCCCTGGCCTCCTGCGAGCCGATGCGCCGCACGGTGCCCGCGCCGCCGTTGCGGTGGAAGGCGCGGATGCGCAGGTGGGGGTAGTCGGGCGCGGCCTGCTTGAGCCTGGACAGGGTCTCGTCGGTCGAGCAGTCGTCCACGGCGACCAGTTCGTAGGTGTAGCCGCTCGAGTCCATCGCCCTGGTGATGCGCTCCACCTCGTCGAGGACGTGATCCTGCTCGTTGTAGCAGGGCAGGACGATCGTGACGTACGGCGCTTCTTCCACGGCAATTCCACTCTTGGGGGTCTCAAGCGTGCTCACGGGGGTCGAGGTTACTCTGCCCAGCCAAAGGCCGAGTCCACATCAGCCCAGCGGGGGCCCCGATTCCCGGATCTCTCATACCAGTCTGGCCCATTTCACTGCGGGCCCGCGACCGCCATCCACACGTTCATCCGCAGTGACCACGTGCCGTCCGGAGCCTCGGTGAGCGAGCGCTCGTCCTGGCGGGTGACCAGCTCGATGACCTGCGCAGCCGCCCCGTACGGTGCGACCTGCCCCTCCTCGGCCCCCAGCACGACGGGCACCCGGCCCGCCGCCCGCACCCGCTCCGCCAGCCGGCGCACCTCGAACTCGGCGGCCAGGTCGGAGCCCTGACGCGCCACCTTCGCCGCCGGCTTCCCGCACATGCCCCGCACCACCTGCGTGAACCGGTCGCCGGTGACCCGCTCGACGGCCAGCACCGAGGCGTCGGCCGGGAGCTTCGCGCACATCGCCGCGACCGCCGCCGCCTCCCCCCGCTCGACCGGCGTGAACGCCGTCCCGATCGAGGTCACGGCGGGCGGCACGAGCACGAGCAGCACCGCCGTCGCCATGCCCCACTTCAGCACGAGCGGCCCGTGCCGGTCGGTGAGCCGGCGCAACCTCGCCAGCCCGTACGCGGCCAGCAGGATCATCCCGGGGATCACGACCGGGACCAGGCGGCGGGCGGCCCACGGGTGGTCGGGGGTGATCTCGGGCCGCAGCAGCGTCGTGACGGTGGTCCAGCCCACGATCGCGAGCGGCAGCAGCCACTCGAACGACGAGCCGTCGCGCAGCAGCCTGCGTACGAGCAGGGCGGCGGCGATCGTGGCCAGCACGACGGCGGGGAGGCCGACGTACCAGGCCACCCAGTGCAGGGAGTTCTCGAAGTAGAGCCGCGTGCCGTCGGCGGGCAGGCCGTTGGCCCGCTGGATCTGCTCGATCATCTCGTACGTGCGGCGGTCGTCCGCGCTCAGCGGGTCGCGGGTCACGGTCTGCACCCACGGGCGCGCGTACAGGGCCGCCATCAGCAGCACGACCAGCACCGCCCCGGTCCTCGGGGCCCAGCGCGGCAGCCGCACCCGGGCCAGGACGGGGGCGGCGGCCGTACCGGCCGCGGTGAGCGCGAGCACGACCCCGCCGATGGCCAGCAGCGGCAGCACCGAGCCGGACAGGTACGCCAGGTACGGACGGGCCAGCAGGTACGCCGCCGCCATCCCGGTCCCGGCCCCGGCCACCAGCCCCAGCAGCAGCGGCGCCCCGACCACGCCCTCCGGCCTGCGCAACCGCCGCATGGCGAGCAGCAACCCGGCGAACGCCAGTGCCGGCAGCACGTCGCGCAGCCCGTCCACGCGCACCAGGACGGCCAGCCCGAGCACCAGCCCGGCCAGCAGCGCCCGGCCCCGCTCCCGCCGGGCCAGCGCGTCGTGCGCCAGCGCCAGCCCGCCGAACAGCAGGATCAGCGACGGGATCTCGCTGAACGTGGTGCGCGAGGTGTAGATGATCGGCAGGCTCACGGCGAAGGCCGTCGCCGCCACCACCGCCCACCGGGCCCCCGCCAGCCGCGCCACCACCCCGGCCACCGTGAGCACGGCCAGCGCGCCCAGCACGGCCGGCACCAGGTAGGGCACGCCCAGCCAGTAGCCGATCGCGAACAACATCGGCGAGCCCGGCATGAACTGCGGCGACACCGCCCCGTCCGCGCCGAAGAACCCGACGCTGACGAACTCCAGCGCGGGATCCGGCCCGCCGAACGCCTCGGCCTGGACGGGGATGGGCAGCGAGCCGTGGCCGGCGATCCAGGCGGCGTACTGGGCGTAGGTGGCGGGATCGCGCCTGACGGCGATCTGCTCGCTGTGCATGATCGCGTTGACCACGCCCGACGCGAGGGCCACCCCCAAGACACCGGCGACCTGCCACGTCCGGGCCTCGCCGCGCTCGGCATCGCCCTCGGCCGCGGCGTCGCCGAGCCGCCGGACGCCCGCCCAGCACAGCAGCGCGGCCAGCGGCACCCCGAGCAGCGCGGCGGGCAGCGGCGCGAACCGGCCGAGCAGCAGCAGCGGCAACCCCGCCAGCAGCCAGCCCGCCACGGCCAGCGCCGGCAGCACGGACAGCGTGGCGAGCATCCGGCCGGGTCGATCGAGTCCCATCGGAGAGCGAGCGTATCCAACCCCAGGACCCGGCCGCCCCACCCGCACGCCGCACCGGCCGCGGGAAGGCCGGGGTGACTCCGAAGGAACCGGCCGCCCACGCGCACGCCGGCCGCACCGCACCGCACGAGGACAGGGGGCAACCCCGCAAGAACCAGTCCCACCCGCACGCCGGCCCGGCCGCACGAGGGCCGGTCGCCCCACCCGCAAGGCGGCCGACCGGCAGCGCGGCACGGGCACGGCGCGCTCGCCGGGGCCGGTAGCGTACGCAACGTGCCGGAAGAAGCGGGTGAACGTGCATTGAGGTCGGAGGCTCGCGAAGGGGAGCCCGCGAAGACCGACCAGGGCTCGAAAGCTCGCGAAGGAGAACCCGCGAAGACCGACCAAGCCTCGGAAGCTCGCGAAGAGACGCCCGCGAAGACCGACCGAGCCTCGGAAGCTCGCGAAGAGACGCCCGCGAAGACCGACCGAGCCTCGGAGGCTCGCGAGGAGACGCCCGCCAGGACTGGCCGGGGCCGCCGCCGGCTGCCGCGCGATCCGCGGCGCTGGGCGCGCCGGCATGTGTGGTTCCTGGCCGTCCTGGCCGTCGGGACGATCCTGCGGGTCCTGGCCATGCTCGGCTACCGCCCGGCCCTCTGGTTCCCCGACACCTACACCTACGTGGTCACCGTCTTCAGGCCCCGTCCCGACCTCGTGCGCCCGGCCGGCTACTCCATGTTCCTCAAGCTGCTGGAGCCCCTGCACTCGTTCGGCGTGGTGGCGGCGGCCCAGCACCTGCTCGGCCTGGCCACCGGCGTCCTGGTCTACCTGGCCGCCCGCCGGGTGGCCAGGCGCGCGCCGAGGTGGGTGGCGACGCTGGCGGCGGCTCCGGTGCTGCTGGACGCGTACCAGATCGAGCTGGAGCACCTGCTCGTCTCGGACACGCTGTTCACGTTCCTGGTCGTGGCCGCCGTGGCGCTGTGCACGACCCGCCGGACGGGTGCCGTCGCCGCCATCGGCCTGCTGCTGGCCGCCGCGACGCTCACCAGGACGGTCGGCCAGCCGCTCATCGTGGTGCTGGCCGCCTGGTTCGCGCTGCGCGGCCGGCTCGGCTCGTCGGGCTCGCTGTCGCGCCGGCTCAGGCCCGCCGGCGTGCTGCTGGCCGCCGCCCTGGTGCCGGTCCTCGCGTACGGGGCCTGGTTCTACGCCACGTACCAGCGGGTCGGCCTGGTCGGCGCGAACGGCGTCTTCATGTACGCCCGGACGATGTCCTTCGCCGACTGCGCCGAGATGAACCCGCCGGCCGACCTGCGGGTGCTGTGCGACCCGCGCCCGCCTGAGCGGCGCCCGCCGTCGCAGGAGTACATCTGGGCCGCGGACTCCCCGCTGGTGCTGCGGCCGGGCATCACGTTCACGAAGGAGAACGACGACCTGGCGGCCAGGTTCGCGACGCTGGCGATCACCACGCAGCCGCTCGACTACGCCGCCTCCGTGCTGCGCGAGGCGGGCCGCACGTTCACCTGGGACCGGCCGGTCTACCCCGACGCCGAGATCTACGGCTATTACCAGTTTCCGGTCACCGAGCCCGGACCACCTGGCCGCTATCCCGCGCAGGTCGGTGCCGACTATGCCAAGCTCTACGAGCAGGGCGCGATCGGCACGGAGATCGTGGAGCCCTTCGCCGGATGGTTGCGGGCCTACCAGAACATGGTGCGGCTGCCCGGCCCGGTGCTCCTGGGGATCTTGCTCGTGCCACCGGTGGCGGCGTTCGCCCGCAGGCGCGAGGCGGCGCGTCTGGCGGCGGGCCCGGTCTGGCTGGTGCCCTGGTCGGTGGCCGTCGTGCTGCTGATCACACCGGCCGCGGCCGCGGAGTTCGACTACCGGTACGTGTTGCCGGCCGTGCCCCTGGCCTGTCTGGCGGCGGCCCAGAGCATCAGGCCCGACCTACTCCGACAAACCGGTGGCGATCAGAGGGCGAAAGAGTTTGGCAATGATATTCCACCCAATGTCCGGCTCTGAGTATGCTTTCCCGCGGAAACATCACACCCGGGTCACGGTCATTCCCCGTGATCATGGCTCGGAGCACGCCGTACGTGACCTAGTCTCGTGGCGCGGAGCGATCAATCCGGCGGCGCAAGGAGTGAGGCTAAGGGCCGTATGAGTGACTACAGGAGTGGGCCGGTAGTCGATTCCGCGCAGGACCACCGTGCCGCCGCCACGCAGCCGGGCAGCCGGATGGCGCGCAGACAGGCCACCGGGGCGACGCCGCCCCCGCCCGACGACCACCCGCCACGCGGCCACCGCTCCGGCGACGGCCCGAACGGCCAGGCCAAGATGCGGGTGCTGGCCTACGTCAGCATCGGGGTCACCGCGGTGATGGTCGCGGGCGCGCTGACCGCGTACACCGTCTACCGCGACGCCTTCAGCAACATCAACGAGAAGAGCGTCAAGGGCGACATCATCAACCCGCGGCCCCCGGAGACGGGCGCGCTCAACGTGCTGCTCGTCGGCTCCGACACGCGGGCGGGCGAGGGCAACGCGAAGTACGGGCAGCAACTCGCGCGGCAGGCCGACGCGGGCGGCAAGCGCACCGACACGATCATCCTCATGCACATCTCCCCCGACCGGGACAAGGCCCAGCTCATCAGCTTCCCCCGCGACTCGCTGGTGCAGATCCCGAAGTGCAAGAACGAGGCCACCAAGCAGGAGATGGCCCCGCGCCGGGACATGATCAACTCGGCGTACAGCTCCGGCGGCATCGCCTGCACGATGTCCACCATCGAGACCCTCACCGGCATCCGCGTCAACCACTTCGTCGAGGTGGACTTCAGCGGCTTCAAGAACATCGTGGACGCGCTCGACGGCATCGAGATCTGCCTGAAGACGGGCGTCAACGACAAGGCGTCCAAGCTGGTGCTGCCGGCCGGCAAGAGCCTGCTGGACGGCGAGAAGGCGCTCGGCTACGTGCGCCTGCGCAAGTACGGCGACGGCAGCGACATCCAGCGCATCAAGCGCCAGCAGATCTTCCTGAGCAAGGTCGTCGCCAAGGCCACCAGCAGCGAGCTGCTCACCGACGTGGGCCGACTGCGCGACTTCGTGGCGGCGGCGGGCCAGTCGGTCACGATGGACCCCGAGCTGGCCAACGACACCGAGCAGCTCATCCGGATCGCGATGAGCGCCAAGGAGATGACGGCCAACGGCGTGAAGTTCATCACGGTGCCCTGGGGCCCCGCCCCCGAAGACCCCAACAGGGTGGTCTGGAAGGAGCCGGACGCCACCGAGCTGTTCACCGCGATCAGGACCGACACCGAGGTCACGGCCGCGACGCCGAGCGCCAGCGCGGGCACCGGCACGAGCGCCAAGCCGAAGGCCAAGGTCAAGCCGGAGCAGGTCCGGGTCCAGGTGCTCAACGGCACCAAGACCGTGGGCAAGGCCCGCGAGGTCGCCGACGAGCTGGCCAAGCAGGGCTTCAACGTCGTCGGGCTGGGCAACTTCGAGGCGCCGGGCGGGGTGAGCCTGCCCAAGAGCGAGATCCACTACGCCAAGACGGTCGAGGCCGCCGCCGACCACGCCGTCGTGCTGGGCGCCTCGGTGCTGCCCAAGCCGCAGGCGGCCTCGGGCAAGGTGGCCGCGACCAACCCGCAGACGTACTCCTCGACCACCACGGCCGCGGCCGGAGCCGCCCCGAAGGGCACTCCGATCATCCAGCTCGTAGTCGGCGAGGACTTCGACTCGGTCAAGGTCACCAAGCTGCCCGACAGCGTCCAGCAGAACTCGCTCACCGCGTCCGAGCAGCGGAACGTGTGCACCTGAGGCTCCGAATTCCCTGTGTAACCGGGCGTTCTGCGTCACTGCAAGAGACAGCGCCCGCGAAGCGGGATAGTGTGTCGTGGGTTGGCGGCGCAGCGCGACACGGAGCCGAAAGGGTGTTCCTGATCCCGTTGTCGTCGCGGTTCCCCGGCCCCGAGTGAAGCTGAGCGACTCTCCCTGTGTCTGACACCAGATCCTCCCCATCGGCCACGCCCCAGCGGAGCCCCGAGGAGCAAGGGCCCGCCAACACAGGAGCTCGCTGGCCGCTGCCGGAAGAGGCGTTCTGGAGCGAGTCCACCGACCCGCACGGCGCCGCCCCCGGCGACCGCACGGCGCCGCAGGCGGCGGTGACCGAGGCGCCGAAGTCCGGTGAGCGCGCCCAGGAACGGCAGGAGCCGCAGCCGGAGCCGGCCAAGCAGCGCAAGCGCGATCCGTTCCTCGACAACGTCAAGTTCATCCTGATCGCGCTGGTGCCGGTCGGGCACTCGCTGGTGCCGACCCTGGCCGCCGACTCGGCGCGGGCGGCCTACATCTTCATCTACGTCTTCCACATGCCGCTGTTCGTGGTGGTCAGCGGCTACCTGTCCAGGAATTTCTGGAACTCCAACGCGAAGACCAACAAGCTGGTCGACACGTTCCTCGTGCCGTACGTGATCGTCGAGGTCGGTTACGCCGCGCTCCGCACCGCCCTCGGGCAGAAGTGGAGCCTGACGATCATCGACCCGGCCTGGCTCAACTGGTACCTGCTGGCGCTGCTGTTCTGGCGGTTGTCCACGCCGGTGTGGAAGCGGATGAAGTATCCCGTCCCGGTGGCGATCGCCATCTACCTGTTCGCCGGGTTCTCCCAGATCTCGGGCGACTTCAGCATGGACCGCTTCTTCGGCCTGCTGCCCTTCTTCGTGATCGGCCTGGTGCTGCAGCCCGAGCACTTCGAGCTGCTCAACCGGCGGTGGATCAAGATCGTGTCGGGGGTCGTCGTGCTCTGCGCGGCGGCCGTGGCGATCCTCATCGCGCCCTGGGCCAAGCTGGGCCCGTTCTACTACAAGAACAGCTACCAGGACCTCGGCCTGTCCTGGTACATGGGCCTCGGCCTGCGCGTCGGGCTGCTGGTGTGCGCGCTGGCCATGTGCGTCGCCGTGCTGGCGCTGGTGCCCAGGCGCGAGACGTGGTACACCGACCTCGGCACCCGCACGCTGTACTGCTACCTGCTGCACGGCGTCCCGGTGCTGATCGCCAAGGAGATGGGCTGGCTGTCGTTCCCGTGGCTGTACGGGCCGCTGGGCGTGCTGGCGATCAGCGCGAGCTGCTTCGCGCTGGCGATCATCCTGTGCCTGCCGGAGACCCGCACCGTCTTCAAGTGGGTGCTGGAGCCCCGCCTCATCTGGCTCTATCGTCGCCCCTCCCGAAGTTAAGCAGCCGTTCCACCCGCATTAACGCCTTTGACCTGGTGAGCGCTCAGCATCGACACATGCGCGCATGTGTCGCCACGACCGTCCACCATCCCGAGGACGCCCGGATCATGCACCGGCAGATCCGGGCGCTGCTCGACGCGGGCCACGAGGTGACCTACGTCGCGCCCTTCACCTATTTCAACGTGACCCCCGCCATGGGCCTGACCGCGATCGACGTCGGGCATCTGGCCACGTCCGGCCGGGCGCGCAGCGCGCTCAGGCGTGGCGTGCGGGGCGCGGACCTGCTGATCGTGCACGAGCAACGGCTGCTGAGCGCCCTGCCCCACCGGCGCCCCCGGGTCGTCTGGGACGTCCGCGAGCAGGTCACCGCCCGGCGGCTCGCCCGCGCCGAACGGCGTCACCAGGTGATCACGCCGGCCGTGGTCCCGGAGGCGACCCTGGTGTCGCCCGGTCCTCCGCCTCCCGGGGACACCAGGGTCGTGCACATCGGCCGCCTGTCGGCCAATCGCGGCGTGACCGAGCTGATCGGGCTGGCCGAGCGGCTGGTGCCGCACGGCGTCCGGCTCGACCTGATCGGCGCCGCGGCCCGCGACGTGCGGCCGCTGCTGCGCGACGCCCAGCGGGTGGGCCTGCTCGACTGGTTCGGGTACGTGCCGAACCGACACGCCCTGCGGATGGCCGAGGGCGCGCTGGCCGGGCTGTCCCTGGCGGGCGACACGGTGCGGACCGCACCCACGAAGATCATGGACTACATGGGCAGGGGGCTGCCGGTGATCACCACCCCGCAGGGCGCCTCGCTGGTCGAGAGCGCCGGGTGCGGGCTCGTGGTGCCGCTGGACGTGGACGCGGTGCTGAACGCCGTCCTGGATCTGAAGGACGACCCGGCGCGGCGGGCGCGGCTCGGCGAGCTGGGGCACGCGCAGGCGCGACTGCGCCACCACTGGCCGGATCACGCCGCGGAGTTCGTGCGCCGGGCCGAGTCGTGGGCCGGCGTGCGCACGCACGCGCTGGCCGTCTGAGGACGGTACGGACCGAAGACGGCACCCGGGCGGGAATGGCCACGCGGCTCGCGGGTTGATGTACTTGGCTCATGGCATCGCATCTGATCCAGGGCCGGACTGTGGGCATGCCCGTACGGGTGAGGGACGCCGAGGTGTGCAGCGTCCTCTACCCGGTGCGCGCCGACGCCGCCAGGGCGGTGATCGCGTACTCGGGGCTCGACGTGGCCGAGGTGCTGCCCGGCAAGGCCGTCTGCGTGCTGCTGTTCGTCGACTACCGCGACGGCGACCTCGACACCTACCACGAGTTCGGCATGGCCTTCCTCGTGCGCCCGCCGGGCTCGTCGGGCTCCATGGGGCCGGCCGAGCTGCGCCGGGCCGGGGTGTTCGTGCACTGGCTGCCGGTCGACCAGCAGTTCACGCTGGAGGCCGGGCGCACGTTGTGGGGGTTCCCGAAGGAGCTGGCCGACATCGAGTTGCGGCTGTCGTCGCCGTACAAGAGGTGCATCCTGCGCAAGGACGGGCGGCTCGTGCTCGACCTGCTGATCAAGCCGGGTGTGCCGGTGCCGGGCGGCGCGGCGATGGCGCCGCTCGACGCCTACACGCATCGCGACGGGGTCACGCGGCGTGTCCCCTGGTCCGTACGCGCCAGGGGAGCCCGGGTCCGGCCCGGCGGCGCGCTGATCCGCCTGGGCAACCATCCCATCGCCAAGGAGCTGAGCGAGCTGGGCCTGCCCAAGCGGGCGCTGTTCAGCACGACGATCTCGCACGCCGAGATGATCTTCGGCGAGGCCCGCGAGACATGACCGCGGGCCGGACGTCCGGCGCGGCTCAGACGATGGGCGGGCGGCCCAGCTTGACCATCCGCCAGGCCGTGCGCCAGGCCATCGGGCGGCGCTCGCCGGCCGAGGTGCGCAGGCCCTCGAAGAAACCGGAGAACCACGCCTTCAGCGCGCCCATCGCCCCGCGCTCGCGGATCACGGTGAGCACGACCCAGTTGGTCAGGTAGAGCACCGCCAGCGGCCACGGCAGGTTGCGCCGGGCCAGCCAGACCCGGTTGCGCGCGTTGAGCCGGTGGAACTCGGTGTGCCTGGTCGGCGGCACCTGCGGGTGGTACATCACCGTCTCGGCGTCGTACTCGATCCGGTAGCCCTCGCCGAGCAGCCGCCAGGCGAGGTCGGTCTCCTCGTGCGCGTAGAAGAACCGCTCGGGAAGACCGCCCACCTGGAGGAAGGCCGAACGCCTGATCGCCGACGCGCCGCCGAGGAACGTGGTGACCGGCGAGGAGCGCTGCGGGTCGCCGGCGCGCAGGCGCGGCACGTGGCGGCGCTGGCTGCCGCTCCCCTCGGGGTCCATGATGCGGAAGGAGATCACGGCCAGGTCGGGCTCGGTGGCGAACCGGTCGCGTACGTGCGCCACGACCTTCGGGCTGGCGTACCAGCCGTCGTCGTCGAGGAACAGCACGACATCGCCCGAGCACTCCTCCACGCCCCGGTTACGGCCGGCGGGGATGCCCGTGTTCTGGTCGAGCCGGATCGCTTTCACGACCGCGGCCGACCCCTCGGGTGGCGTCGCCGACACCTGGGGCACGTCGGCACCGTTGCCTACGATCACCACCTCGACGTCGCCGTCGACCTGGTTCAGCGCGGACTCGACCGCCCGGTTCAGCTCCGCGACCCGGTTGCCCATGGTGAGGATGACGCACGAGATCTTCAACGCATCACTGTCCTGACGCGTCGAGAACACGAGCGGAGCATTCTTTCATGATCACCGAGTCTGCTGGTCTGCATGGTCTGGAATGGTGAAGCTAAGCGTATCGGAACCCGCAGTGAACCCCCACCGAACGGCGGACGTCCGATCAATACGACGGACGGGAGGCCCGCTCGGTTCCAGGCCCGAGTTCACGCGAGCCGCCTCGACGCCATGATGCTGATCAGATGCAGCACGGTCTGCAGCGCGGCGGCGGCCAGACAGGCCACCACGAGCACCCGCGTGGCCGTGAGGTCGCCGACGATCAGGTCGATCACCGCGGCCACCACGGCGAGCAGCGACAGTTCGATCGGCTGCACGATCCGGTGGAACCGCGTCGCCGCCAGCACCCGCCGCCCCAGCCCAAGCAGCCCGGAGCGGAACTGCACGGCCGACGCCTCGCTCGAGGCCGCCAGCCCGCCCTTGGCCCTGGCCACCTCCACCAGGTCGCTCTCCGCCTTGATGAGGATGGCGCCGAGCGCGGCGGCGAAGCCGAACACGGTGTACCAGTCGGGCAGCACGGCCGAGGCCCGCCAGCCCAGCCCGGCCAGCACCGCGGCCTCGGCGAAGTACGCGCCCACCCGGTCGAGGTAGACGCCGGCCAGGGACGTCTTGCCCGTCCAGCGGGCCAGCTCGCCGTCGGAGCAGTCGAGCAACAGGTAGACCTGGATCAGCAGGGCGGCCAGCACGGCCGCCCACAGCCCCGGCAGCGCCAGCGCGAAGCCGGCCGCGACCCCCGCCACGGTCATGACCCAGGTGAGCTGGTTGGGCGTGACCGAGGTCTTGGTGAACAGCCAGGTGACGTAGATCGACAGGCGGCGCATGTAGAGCACGCCCGCCCAGTGCTCGCCGTTCCTGCGCTCCAGATGGCCCGGGGGCTGGGCCACCTGCCGCAGCTCAGCTACCGAAGGCCCGGACATAGTCCCCCACCCGATCGCGGATCTCCGAGTCCTGCATGCGCAGGTGCTCCAGGATCGTGTAACGGCCGGGACGGGTGGCCGGGGCCAGCGCCACGACCTCGGCGAACTGCTCGCTGGTCAGCCCGATGTCGCCGGGCACGACCGGGAGCTGGTGCCTGCGCAGGCAGTCGACGACCTGCTTGACGCGGGCCGTGTCGTCGCGCAGGAAGAAGCAGAAGGCGGCGCCGATGCCGGCGAGCTCGCCGTGGTTGGAGGTGCCGGGGAAGAGCTGGTCCACGGCATGAAGGATCTCATGATCGCCACCGCTCGCGGGCCGGGACGACCCGGCGACCACCATCGACATGCCGGACAGGATCAGCGATTCGGCCAGCACGGTCAGGAACGCGTCGGACTCGATGGAGTCGGAGCGCCCGACGAGCGCCTCGGCGGCCGTGCGCGACATCGAGCAGGCCAGCCCGTCGATGGGCTCGCCACGCTCGACGTTGCCGAGCTGCCAGTCCTCGATCGCCGACAGGTTGCTGACGACGTCGCCCACACCGGCCCTGACCAGCGACTCGGGCGCGTTGTGCACGAAGTCGAGGTCGACCAGGATGGCCAGCGGCATCGGCACGCCGAACGAGCCCTTGCCGCCCTCGTAGATCAGTGAGGCGGTGGGCGAGCAGATGCCGTCGTGGGAGAGGTTGGTGGCCACCGCGACCATGGGGATGCCCGCCAGCGAAGCGGCGTACTTGGTCACGTCGATCGTCTTGCCGCCGCCGACGCCCACGACCACCTCATAGGCCGCCTTGCGCAGGTCGGCGCCGAGCGAGACGGCCGCGTCGACCGTCCCGTCGGCCACCCTGAACACCTCTGCCTCGCCCAGCGTGGGCGCGATGAGGCTCTCGATGTGGTCGCCCTGGCCGAGACCGACGGCGACCGCGACCCTGCCGGAGGTCGCCACCCGGCTGTCGGCCAGCAGGGCGCCGAGCTGTGCCACCGCGCCGCGCCTGACGTCCATGGTCAGCGGCGCCGGCAGCATCCTCGCTAGAAGCGGCATCCGCGCCCCCTCAGTAGTGAACGGCTATGGCACGGGCCTTGGCCAGGTCGTCGTGGTTGTCCACCTCGACCCAGTCGACCGCTCCGATGGGCGCGGCGTGGATGAGCTCGCCGCGCTCGACCATCTCCTGGTAACCGTCCTCGTAGTAGAGCTGCGGGTCACGCTCGAACGTGGTCTTGAGCGCGTCGGCCAGCCGCTCGCCCGCGCCCGGCCTGATGAGGGTGGCGCCGATGTACTCGCCGTAGGCCGTGGCCGGGTCCATGAGCTTGGTGATGCGGCGCAGCGAGCCCTCGGGCGAGAGGATGACCTTCATCTCCTCGTCGGCGAGCTGCTTGACGTCGTCGACGGCCAGCAGGATGTCGCTGGTCTCGGGGGCGGACAGCAGCGTCTTCTCGACCGAGACCGGGTGCACGGTGTCACCGTTGACCAGCAGCGCGCCCTGGGAGAAGTAGTCGCGCGCGCACCACAGGGAGTAGGCGTTGTTCCACTCCTCCGCCTTGTCGTTGTGCACGAGGGTGAGCTTGACGCCGTGCCGCTCCTCCAGGGCGTCCTTGCGCTCGTGTACGGCCTGCGCCGCGTAACCGACGACGACCACGACCTCCCGCAGGCCCACCTCGGCGAAATTGCGCAGCGAGATGTCCATGATCGTGGTTTCGCCGTCGACCGGCACGAGCGCCTTGGGCAGCGTGTCGGTGTACGGCCGCAGGCGTCGTCCGGCCCCAGCGGCCAGAACCATTCCCAGCAACGTGCACTCCTCAGTCGAGCATGACTCCGATGGCCAAAGAGTATTCGTCTTTGGACCCCGTGCGGGTAATCCGGCGTTAGTCTTGCGTTCCCATATCGGCCGCTTCGACCCCTGTACGGGGTGCGACGAGCCAGCACGTCAGGCTCTCCCAGCCGAACAGCCCCCACAGGTAGAGCGCGAGCAACACGTAGCCGCCGGTCAGCCAGCCCGACAGCGCGACCAGCGAGACCAGCATCATCCGCCCGTCCCAGCCGAGGCCGGCCGTGGCCAGCCACGGCGGCGGGTAGACGTGCTGCCGCAACCGGTAGACAAGATCGTAGTGGTGGAAGGCCAGTGCCCCGAGCAAGACGAAGATCACCACGGGGTGCACGCCGTGGGCGAAGCCGCAGGCCGCGATGAAGGTGTACTCGATGAGCCGCAGGATCGGCGGCACGAGCCAGTCGAGGCGGCCGTCGTGCGGATGGGTGCTGCCGGGGCCGGCCAGCAGCAGGGTCACGGCGGGCGCGAACACGGCCAGGCCGTCGCTCCCGGCCACGCCGAGCAGCAGCAGCACGCCGGTGACGAACGCGCCGGCGATCACCGGCGGCAACGGCGGGAGCTGCCCGGCCACGAGCAGGCCCATGGCACGCGAGAGCGGCCCGTCGTCGCGGTAGGCCACGACGGTGCTGCTGGGAACGGGGGTCATGTGGACCGAAATCATCGTGCCGACCTCGCGATCCGCCCGGCGAGCTGGTAGAGGGCCGCCACGCCGCCCCAGCCGAGCAGCGCCAGGAACGTGGCCCTGGAGCCCCAGATCACGGCGGTGACCGCGATCAGGGCCATGCGCTCCCCTATCGGCAGCACCACGATCTTCTTCAGCCATCGGGCGATCGTGTCGCGTTCGAGCCGCTGGGAGAGCTTGAGCACGCCTCCGGGGGCGCGGCGCACGTCCTGCGACTCCAGCAGCGAGCGGGCCGGTCGGCCCCACGTCGCGCCGACGCGGGCCGCGTCGGTCACGGCGCCCACGTACGTGTAGTCGACGGCGTGCCTGACGACCTGCAGCACCATCGCGGCCACCGCCAGGTACCAGATGTCGGCGGCGGCGGAGCCGAAGGCCAGGCCGACGTAGACGGCGTACTCCTTGAACCGGTCGGACATGCCGTCGGCCCACGCGCCCAGCGGCGAGAACGTGCGCGTGTAGCGGGCGAGCTGCCCGTCGAGGCAGTCGAGCGCGAACGACAGGATCAGCAGCACCGCCCCGGCCAGCCGCCCGCCCTCGGTGCCCGCCGAGAACCACAGGGCCGCCAGCAGCGCCAGCCCGGCCGAGATCGCGGTGACCGTGTTGGGGACGAGCTTGAGGCGTACGGCGGGCTTGATCAGGTGGCGGGTCCAGGAGGAGACGAAGAACGTGGCGAAGAAGCCGTCGTCCTCCTTGACGGAGGTGTCGAGCCGGACCTTGGCCTCGTCCACCTCCGCCAGCCTGGTCAGGGCGGCGTCGGCGGAGTGCTGGCCCGCCACCCGGTCGGCGTGCAGCGGCCCGATGCCGGCCGCGCGCACGGCCACCCCGGACCTGACCAGCCCGACCAGCAGCAGATCGACCGCCTCGACCGGCGTGACGGGGCCGAGCTTGCCCGCCTCGGCCAGCTCGGCCAGCTCGTCGGCGATGTCGGCCAGCGTGGCCAGGTCGGCCTCGCCCGTCTGCAGCACGCCCCTGAAGGTGGCGTTCGCCTCGGGGACGAGGTGGAACGAGCTGCCGGCCGCGACGACCCGGCCGCCCTCGACGCGGGCGGGCGGGCGCAGCGGCCCGGGGGTCGCGTCGTGCGAGATCAGCGCGGCGCTGCCGTGGGAGGGATGCTCCAGCAGCGCCGCGAGGGCCTCGGTGTGGATCACCAGGTCGGCGGGCAGCACGGCCACGGCGCTCGTGGCGGCGCGGGCGATCTTGGCCACGCCGCGCAGGTCGGTCGCGAGGCCGCCGTCGGCCGTCACGACCTGCACCCCGCGTACGGGCAGCGCGGCGAGTTGTTCGCCGAGGCGGTCGAGCAGCGTGCCGTCGCCGCTGGCCAGCCTGCACGCGGGTGTCGTGGCGAGCAGCACGACCGACGTGGTCGCGCTGTCGCGGGTCAAAGAGTCGGGCAAAGCTCCGGTCTCCTCCCGGTCGGGGTGGAGCACATGGACTGGGGGGTGCGTAGACACAGCGTAGCGACAGGTCAACGCGATATCACGGAACAGCACCGTTACGCTGCCCCTATGGATTCACGGCTGCGGTCGGTCGGAGTGCTCCTCGCGGGCGGCGTGGGGCAGCGGGTCGGGCTCGGCGTCCCCAAGCAGCTCATCGAGGTCGCGGGCCGGACGATCATCGAGCATTCGCTCGCCGTGTTCGAGGCCGCGCCCGAGATCGACGAGATCGTGGTGCTGATGACGCCCGGATACGCCGACCGGGTGCGCGAGATCGTCGCCAGGGGCGAATACCGCAAGGTCAGCCAGGTCGTGGACGGCGGCGCCAGCCGTACGGAGAGCACGTGGCGGGCGCTCGGGGCGCTCGGCGCGCACGAGTGCAATGTGCTGCTGCACGACGCTGTACGCCCCCTCCTGGAGCCCCGGATCATCACGGAGTGTGTCAGGGCGCTGGAGGACCACGAGGCCGTCAACGTGGCGATCCCGAGCTCCGACACGGTCCTGGTGGCGGTCCCCGGAGCCGGCGGCGAGGTGATCGGCGAGGTGCTCGACCGGGCGCGGCTGCGGCGCAGCCAGACGCCGCAGTGCTTCCGGCTCTCGGTGATCCGGGAGGCGTACCGGCGGGCGATGGCCGATCCGGGCTTCGCCGGGCTGCCCGCCACCGACGACTGCGGGGTGGTGCTGCGCTACCTGCCCGAGGTGCCGATCCACCTGGTCCCGGGCAGCGAGCGCAACATCAAGGTGACCCATCCCGGCGACCTGCACATCGCCGACCTGCTCCTGCGGCTGCCCGTGTCCGTGCCGGAGGGCGACAGGGGGGCGCTGGCCGGGCAGGTGATCGTCGTCCTGGGCGGCGAGGAGGCGCGGCGGCCCGCCGGTATGGCCCCGGGAGGGTCCGAGCTGGCGCGGGAGGCCGCCCGCCACGGCGCGACGGTGCACGTCCTGACGCGGGCCGGCGGCGTGCGGGTGGAGGACTTCGACTCCGTGGCCAAGGCGCTGGACGACGTGGGCGGGGCCGACCACGTGGTGCTCGCGGCGAGTCCTGGCCACCACGGCGACCTGGCGCGGACGGGCGGCGAGACCGTCGCCGACGCGGTCGCCGCCGGGCACCTGGCCGCGCTCAACGTGGCCCGCGCCGCCCGTCCGCACCTGCGCGGCAGCCTGCTGCTGGAGCTGCCGCCGGGCTCCGGCGCGCTGCACGAGTCCGGCGTCGCCGCCGTGACCGCACTGGCCCGCGCGCTGGCCCGCGAGTGGGCCGCCGACGGCGTCCGGGTCAACTGCGTCAATACCGGCGCCTCTCCGGCCGTGGTCGCGCAGACCTCGCTGGACATCCTCATCTCCGGCCTAACCGGGCACGTCGTAGACGTTCGCGTTGACGGCACTTGACCTGGAGGTTGTTACCGTGCGGTCACATGAGGAGACTCATCGTGATCGCGGCGCTGCTCGGCTGCTACCCCCTGCTGCTGGTGACGGCGCTCTGGCCGGCGCCGGTGCTGTTCGGGCTGGTCGCGGTGGCCTCGTACCTCGCCGAGTACGCCGCCCCGCGCGTCGGCCGGCCGCTGCCCGAGGCGCTCGGCAAGGTGCACCTCGGGATCACGCTGCGCTTCGCCGCCCGCGAGACCATGGCGCTGCTGCTGGTCGCGCGCACGGCGGGGGCCGACTCGCCGTGGTTCGCGGCGGCGGCGGCCGGGATCCTGGCGATCCACGTGGTCCGGGCCCTGCACGCGGGGCTGGCGCTGCGGTTGCGTCAGATGCTCGCCAGGATGCCGGTGACCACCCGCAACCTCGACGTCTCCGCGCTGCGCGTCCCGAAGCTGCCGCCGCCCGCGCTGCGTGACTCGCGCAGCGTGCCCTTCCTCTACCTGGACGCGCTACCGGTGCTCGGGGCCGTCCTCGGCGTCGTCGCCGCCACCGCGGGAGCGGCGCTGGCGCTGGTCGCGGGCCTGGCGGGGGCGCTCTCGCTCATCCCGTACGTTCGTCGCGCCAGGCCGCTCACCGACCGGGCGCGGGTGCTGGAGATCGTGGGCGAGCAGGTGGACGCGTACGCCCCCGAGGTCATCCTGTACTTCTCCGGCGCGACCGCCGCCGCCTACCAGGCCAGGATGTGGCTGCCCGTCCTCGAACGCAGCCCCAGGCGGGCCATCGTCGTGCTGCGCGAGCGCGGCATGGCCAGGCACCTGGAGTCCACGACGCTGCCGATGGTGTGCATCCCGTCGTCGGCCGACCTGATGAGCTTCCGCGCCCTGACCGGGGCCAAACTGTGCCTGTACGTGGCCAACGTCGGCAGGAACGTGCACATGCTGCGCATCCCGACCCTGCGCAGCGCGTTCCTCAACCACGGCGACAGCGACAAGGAGGCGTCGTTCAACCCGTTCTCCCGCGTGTACGACGAGGTGTGGGTGGCCGGTCCGGCCGGTCGCGACCGCTACCGCCGGGCCAAGGTGGGCGTCCGGGACGAGTCCATCCACGAGGTCGGGCGGCCCCAGCTCCAGGGCATCTCGACGGAGGGGCCGGGGCTGCCGTACCGGACCGTCCTGTACGC
The DNA here is from genome assembly GCF_021699195.1 of Nonomuraea sp. MG754425. Classification (GTDB taxonomy): domain Bacteria; phylum Actinomycetota; class Actinomycetes; order Streptosporangiales; family Streptosporangiaceae; genus Nonomuraea. The sequence goes on from NZ_SSXE01000012.1 coordinate 21,412, forward strand.
GCCCACCTGGGAGGGCTGGAACGACGACCTGTTCCACACCTCGCTGATCACCATGGGCCCGCGTATCGTGCGCGCCCTCCTGGACCACCGCCCCCCGCTGCGCGTCGTCTACAAGCCGCACCCGCTCACCGGGCACCGCGACAAGAGCGCCGTCCGGGCGCACCGGAGGATCGTCGCCATGATCGAGGCGGCGGAACTGGCCAGGTCGAAGGCCCGCCACCCCTCCCGCGCCGGCGACTCGGCGCCCCACATCCGGCACCTGGTCGTCGCGGGGCCCACACCGCACCTGTACGACTGCTTCAACCAGTGCGACCTGCTGATCAGCGACATCTCCAGCGTGGTGGCCGACTTCCTGGCCAGCGAGAAGCCGTACGCCGTGACGAACGTGGCCGGGCTGCCCGAGGGGGCCTTCCACGAGCGGTACCCGAGCACGGAGGCGGGCGTGCTGCTGGGCGAGGACCTGGCGGGGCTCGCCGGGTTCCTGGACGGGGAGGACACGATGGGGCGGGCCCGGGTGAAGCTGCGGGCCTACCTGCTGGGGCCGGAGTACCCGGACGCCATGGCCCGTTTCGACGCCGCCGTCGAGCGCGTCCTCGCCGGTCGGTGACGAGCGGCCGGGTGTGCGGCACCCCGCCGGGGCGCGGCGGGGTGCACGGTGGACGTCAGCGGGGTGCCCGGGCCAGTTTCCTGGGGCTGGTCAGGAAGCCCCAGCCCCACGAGCAGTGCATGGTGGCGTACACGACGGGCAGGCGCAGCAGGGCGCCGGCCGACAGCCCGCCGCCGGTCAGCACCGAGCCCGCCACGATGGCCAGGGCGTAACCGCCGGGCACGACCAGCGCCGGCGGGAAGAACGGCGACACGACCAGCCCGAGCAGCATGGCCAGCACCGCGGCGGGCGGCGCGAGGTAGCGCAGGTTGATCGTGCCCTCGTGGGTGCGCGAGACGACCCGCCGCCACCGGCCGTAGTGGAAGTACTGCTTGGCCAGCGCCTTGACGTTGGGTCGTGGCCGGTAGGAGACCCGCATGCGCGGCTGGAACCACACCAGCCCGCCCGTACGGCGGATGCGGTGGTTCATCTCCCAGTCCTGGGCGCGCTGGAAGTGCTCGTCGTAGCCGCCCACCCGGTCGAGGGCGGAGCGGCGGAAGACGCCGAGGTAGACGGTGTCGGCCGGCCCGGCGGTGCCCCCGACGTGGAACGCGGCGGCGCCCACGCCGATCTTGGACGTCATGGCGCAGGCGACGGCCTGCTCGAAGGGGGTGATCCCTTCGGCGGCCATGATGCCGCCCACGTTGTCGGCCCCGGTCTCGGCCAGCGTCTCGACGGCGACGCGCAGGTAGTCGGCGGGCAGCATGGCGTGCCCGTCGACCCTGGCGACGATGTCGTTGCGGGAGGCGGCGATGGCGGCGTTGAGCGCGTTGGGGGTGCGGCCCGTCGGGTTGGGCACCACCGTCACCCGCCGGTCGGCCGCCGCGATGGCGTCGGCGACCTCCTGGGTGCGGTCCTGGGACGGACCCACGGCGAGGACGACCTCGATCTCACCGGGGTAGCTCTGGGCGAGGATCATCTCGACGGCCTCGCGAAGGTGCCGCTCCTCGTTGAGGACCGGCATGACGACGGAGATGGGAGGCCAGGCGCGCGTGTCCGCGGGCGCGTGCGGCGAGTCGGGGAACTGCTTCATGGCGGGGCTCACGCTACTGTACGACCGTGGGAGGAGAGCAATCCAAAGCCGATCCTCCGGGGTGACAAAGGGGGACGGCATGCGCGACCCGGGCGAGGAGGACGGCGGCGTGCTCGTGGGCGGGGACGCCTACGGCGACGTCAAACTGGCGACGCCCGTCCGCACCCGCAGGCCGCCGCGCAGAAGCGCCCGAGCCCGCCGCCGCAACGTGCTGGTCGCCGGGTTCCTGTCCACCGGCGTCCTGGTGACCACGGGCGTGGTGTGGGCGACGCCGCGCCAGATCGGCACCGTGGACGCGGGGGTGACCGCGACGTCGTCCCGGGGCGCCGAGAACATCCTCATGGTCGGTGTGGACAAGCGCGACGACCTCAGCCGTCAGCAGCAGAACCGCCTCAAGCTGGGGCGCGAGTCCGGCCAGCGTACCGACACGATGATGGTCATCCATCTGTCGGAGGACCACAAGAAGGTCACGGTGGTCAGCCTGCCGCGCGACACCTGGACGACGATCCCGGGCAAGGGCGAGCACAAGATCAACGCGGCGTACCAGTTCGGCGGGCCCAAGCTGGCCAGGCAGACCGTGGAGGCGGTCACCGGGCTGGAGATCACCCGTTACATCGAGGTCAACATCCTGGGCTTCATCGACGTGGTCGACTCCCTCGGCGGGGTCACCGTCTGCACGCCCGTGCCGATCGACGACACCAAGATCGCGCTCAACCTCGCGGCCGGCACCCACCAGCTCGACGGCGTGCAGGCGCTCGGCTACGCCCGCACCCGCGCCACCGCCCGCTCCGACCTCGACCGCATCGACCGGCAGCAGCAGGTCATCTCGGCCCTGCTCAACCGGGCGCTGAGCGCCGACACGCTGGCGAACCCGGCCAAGCTGGCCGCCTTCGTCAACTCGACGCTGAGCACGGTGAAGGTCGATCCCGACGACGGGCTGCTGGGGCTGGCCACGCAGATGCGGGACGTCTCGCTGGAGGACGTGAAGTTCGCCGAGGTGCCGCTGGCCAACGTGGACTTCAAGGCGCCCACGGGCGAGTCCGCCGTGTTGTGGGACAAGCCGGCGGCCCGCGACCTGTTCGCCGGCATCGACGCCGACCGCGATCCGTCCGCGCCGATGCCGTCCGTTTCGTCGTCGGCTTCGGCCAAGCCGTCCGTCAAGCCGTCCACGGTCCCGCCCGGCGAGGTCACGCTGAAGGTCAAGAACGGCACGCTCATCTCGGGCCTGGGGGCGCGGACGAAGGAGGCGCTGGTCGCGTACGGCTTCAAGGTGCCCGGTGAGGCGGGCAACACCTCCAAGCAGGACTACGAGCAGACCTTCGTCCGTTACGGCGAGGGGTTCGAGGCGCAGGCGAAGGCCGTGGCCGCCGCCGTCCCGGGGGCGGAACTGCGCAAGGTGGAGCTCGACGGGATCGAGCTGATCCTGGGCAGTGACCAGCCGAAAGTCCGGCAACCGAAGTCCACGGGCACGCCAAGTGCGAAGCCGAGCGTTACACCAACCACTAAAACGGCAATGCAGAACATATGTAAGAAATGAGCATAATTTTCTGCGTGTCGGGCAGGTGAGACCCATGGTGGTCAGGTATTGGCGTGAGGAGCCCTGTACGGTTCTGCACGTCGTAGGCGACCTCGACGTGGCCGGAGCCCCCAGGCTGCGGGCCGAACTGGAACAGGCGCTGGCCGCCGCCGATCCGCTCAACCTGGTCGTCGACCTCACGGAGGTGCCGTTCTGCGACTCCGTCGGGCTCGGCGTGCTGGTGGCCGCGTTCAACCACGTCCGGCGGATGAACGGGCGCATGATTCTGGTGGTCGCGCCCGGAATGATCCGGCGGCTGCTGACGATCACCCATCTCGATCGGCATTTCGAGACGAGCGACTCGCTCAACGAGGCGCGCCAGGCGTTCGCCGGCGCCGCCTGAGGAGCCTCGGGGAGCGGCGTCGTCCTCGAGCGCCGTTCGAGTGATGACGGGTCAAATCGGTAAGAGGTGTGCGAGAACATGGTCGAGGCAGCTTGGGCACACCTCCCCACGACCCGTACGACGTCGCGGGAGAGCCCCCTCACGCGCGGAGGCTTTCACGTTGTTCGACCAGTTCCCCGAGCCGGCCCGCTCCCAGCTCCGCGCCGCCTTCGACGAGGGCAGGACGCGGCCTGAGTGGTGCTTCTCGGAGGGGCCGGCCCGCCTGGCCTACTGGGCGCCCTTCCCCGGCTCGGAGCCGGCGATCGTCTGGCAGTTCGAGCCCGGCCCCGACCCCGTGGCCGCCGGCGGCCTGCTGCGCCGCAGCCTCGGCGTGATGGGCCTGACCAAGGTGATCCACGACATCGCGCTCCAGCGCGGGCTCGATCCCGCCGTCGATCGGGCGGTCGAGCACGAGGCGCTCGTCGAGGCCGGGTTCGCCATGGAGGTGGAGCGGCTGCTGCTGGAGTGGGTGGCCGGGAGCGACGTCCCCGAGGAGCCGGGCCGGCTGAGCTACCGTCCCGCGCGCGGCATGGCTCCCGCCGAGGTGATCGACCTGCTCGTACGCATCTCCGAGGGCTCCCTCGACCACGACACGCGGGTGGAGGTGGCCACGTCGGGCGCGGAGATCGAGGCCCGCTGGATGTACGACGACCTGATGAACCGCCGGGCCAAGCCGGACTGGTTCGTCGTCGCGCACCTCGGCGACTCCCCCGTCGGGCTGGTCGCCCCCGACGACCACTCGATCGCCTACATCGGTGTGGTGCCCGAGCGGCGCGGGCACGGCTACGTCGACGACCTGCTGGCCCGGGGCACCCGCACGCTCGCCGAGGCGGGCCTGGAGCGGGTGGTGGCCGCCACGGACGTCGCCAACGTCCCCACCGCGAACGCCTTCACGCGTGCCGGATACTCGGAGATCGGCCGGCTGTTCCGTTATTACTGGAGGGCATCGTGAGACTTGGGGTCATGTTCGACCGGGGCCTGCCGCCCGAACGGCTCGTCCCGTTCGCGAAGGCGCTCGACGAGACGTCCGTGGACGACCTGTGGGTGGTGGAGGACCTGGGCTGGACGGGCGGCCTCACCTCGGCCGCCACGGCGCTCGCCGTCACCTCGCGGCTGCGCGTCGGCCTCGGCATCGCGCCCGCGCCGCTGCGCAACCCGATGCTCCTGGCGATGGAGCTGGGCAACCTCGCCCGGCTGCATCCCGGCCGGCTGGCCGCCGGGATCGGGCACGGCGTGCAGGGCTGGATGCGCCAGGTCGGCGCCGCCGTGCCGTCGCCGCTCACCCTCCTGGAGGAGACGATCACCTCCGTGACCGCGTTGCTGCGCGGCGAGAGCGTCACCCTGCACGGCGGCTCCGTCCACCTGGACGGCGTGTCGCTGGTGCACCCGCCGGCCGAGCCGCCGCCCGTGCTGGCCGGGGTGAAGGGCCCGCGCTCGCTGGCGCTGTCGGGCCGCGTGGCGCAGGGCACGATCGTGCCCGAGGGCATCGGCCCCGACCAGTTGCCCGGGATCATCGAGACGATCGGCGCGGGCCCGGACCACGAGCTGGTCGTGTTCACGTACCTGCGGATCGGGGCCGGCGACGCCGAGGAGACGCGGGCGGCGCTCTCGGGGCAGGCCGGGTTCCTGGAGGTGGCGCCGGAGGACGTGGCGCTCGTGTCCGGCACCCCCGAGGAGGCGGCGGCGCAGCTCAGGAGCCTGTGGGCGGCCGGGGCCGGCTCGGTGGCGGTGCGGCCGATCGGCGACGACCCGCTCGACCAGGTGCACGCGCTGCTCGCGGCGCTCTAGCACGCGCTCCGGCAGCCGGGCGGACCGGCCGAACGGCCGATGCGGACGCGGGCCGATTCGGCCGGACGGTCGATGACCCGGGCGAGCGACTCGGCCACGATCATGAGTCATGAGGCAGATTGCGGCATTGGCGGCATGTGTGGTGCTCGTCGCGACCGGCGGGTGCGGCGTCGATCTGAAAGCCGACGAGGTGCACGAGGCCCGGTCCTTCCCGTTCGCGGGGGCCGAGCTGAAGATCGACGCCTCCCTGGGCGGCGTCCGTGTCGTCCAGGGCGGCTCCGGGGCCGTGGGCGTGGAACGGTGGGTGCGCGGCAAGGCGGCCGACGCCCCCGCGTGGTCGTTGCGCGACGGCGTCCTGCGGCTGAGCGCCGACTGCACCATGGTCTTCGGCGACTGCGGCGCGCGCTACCACGTCAAGGTCCCGCCCGGCGTGCGGCTGTTGATCGACACGGCCGACGGCCTGATCCTGACCGGCCTCACCCAGGACGTGGACGCCGTCAGCCGGGACCGCATCCAGGTGACCGGGGCCTCGGGCCGGCTGCGGCTGCGCGGCGACGGCCCGATCACGGGCACGGGGCTGAAGTCCGGGTACGTGCGCTGCCGCACCACCGACGGGGCGATCGACGTGGCGTTCAGCGTCCCGCCCGGCACGCTCGACCTGCGCTCACATGACGGCGGGGTGACGGCGCGGGTGCCCTCGGGCCGGTACGCGGTGACGGCCGCGAGTCAGGACGGCAGCTCGCGTTCCGAGGTCGAGCACGACCGGAAGAGCAGCCGGAAGATCACGGCCCACAGCACGACGGGCAACGTCCGCATCGTGGCGGACTGAGGGCGCGGCCCTCCGCGGAGGCGGGTCGGCCGCACCGCGTGCGGTGAAAGTGGGGGGGCGGGGTGCGATGCCGCTACACGGCGGCCGGGCGGCGGCCGTCCACCGCACCCGCGGTGCCCGTGCCTGTCGGTGCGCGTCCTCGCCCGTACGTGCCGGGCGGGGCCACCTCAGGCCGGCGTCACCTACTGCCAGATGGCGGCGTACTTGCCGTTCTCCGCGTTGACCTGCACGGGCGCGAGACCCTTGCCCTTGAGGTCGTTGAAGCGCTTCTGGTAGCCGGAGGCGCTCATGTCCACGTAGTGGGCCCAGGACCGGACGCCGTCCTTGCGCCACACGGCCGCGTACGTGCCGTCGGGCGCCACGGAGATCTTGATGGGCCGGAAGCCCTTCTCCTTCTTGGCGTAGAACTCGGCCTCGTGCTGCTTGAAGCTCTTGCCGTAGGTGTAGTACCAGGCGCCGCCGGTGTTGGCGCTCCACACGGCGGCGTACCGGATGTCGCCCGGGGTGCCGTACGCGTCCACCGAGGTCAGTGCCAGGCCCTTGCCGAGGGCCTGCTTGTTGGCGGCGGCGAAGCCGTCGGGCGTGAGGTTCGACCTGCTGAGGAACGCGCTGCGCTTCTTCTCGAAGACGGCGGTGAACACCGGCGAGTCGGCCGGGCCGGTGGCGGAGACGGAGACCGGCTGAAGGCCCCGCCCCATCTCCTTGTCGAACTGCTCCTGGAACTCGGCGGCCGACATGCCCTGCCAGGTGCTCCACTCGGTGGCGGCGCCGTCCTTGACCCAGACGGCCGCGTACCGCTCGCCGTCCGAGACGTTCACCGTGATCGGCCGGTAGCCCTGCGCCTTGAGCTGCTTCACCCGGGCGACGCTCTGGGTGGCGCTCAGGTTGTGGTAGGCCACCCAGGCGGACGCCTGCGCTCCGGCGGCCGGTGCCGCCGCCGCCATCGGCACGGCGGCTCCGGCCAGCACGGAGGTGATGATCGCGATTTTCCCTGCGGGTCGCATGACTCTCCCATGCAGAATTCTTTACTTGGACAAGGGATAAGGCACGACCTTAACAGCCCTTACCGACCGTCCGCAGGCACCCTGCCGGGAGAGCGCGTTTCCGTGCGACCCGCTACGAAAGGGTCAGCCGAGCCGCTCGAACGGCGTCGGGGACTGGCCGGTCCAGCGGTAGAGCTGGGCGTGGCCGGTGTGCTTGGAGACGCCGTCCTCGGTGACCTTGCCGGCCTTGGCCACGTAGTAGCGTCCGCCGCCGAGCGAGACCAGGCCGTACTCGCCGGTGAATTGCCAGCCCCGGACCCCCGTCGCGTCGTCCTGGAGGCCGCCCGGGGCCAGCGCGAGCAGCTTGCCGCGCTCGGCCTGCGGCTGGCCGGCGATCTCGCCCGTCGTGGGGCGCGCGCCGCCGTCCACCATGAAGAAGGGGTAGTTGGGGAACTGCGGCTTCGTGCCCTTGTAGACGGCCAGCATCCAGTTGCCGGTGTGCTCGTCGTACTGGAGGTTCTGCACGCCGTAGGTGGTGTTGCCGGTGCGGGCGAAGTACTTGCCGTCCACCCGCTCGGGGCCGCTCTTGTGCGGGGCGCTCTCCGTGAGCGGCTTCTCGTACTTCTTCCACTGCTGGATGTCGTACTGGAGCAGGACCTGGTAGTCGTTGTCCTGGCGGCCGGTGTTGGCGTAGACGCCGTAGGCGACGGTGAGCTTCTTCTTGCCGTGCTTCTTGCCGAACTCGGGGCCGAAGGAGACGCCGTCGATGCCGCTGCAGCCGTAGCGGTGGTCGGGGGTGTCGCCGACGTTGCCGTCGAACGTGCCGTCCCCGTTCATGTCGGCGGTGTAGTCGGCCACGACCTCCTTCAGGTACACGGTCTTGACCACGTCGGTGGTCTGCGCGTCCATGTCGGGGCTGGTGATGCGGTCCACATCGAAGATCGCGATGTAGAACGACTCCTGCTCCTTGTACTCGAGCGAGCCGTAGACGCGGCCGTCCTGGGCGTTGAAGTCGAGGTCGCCCAGGTGGCCGGTGAAGCCCGCCACGGAGCCGACCAGCTTGCCCTGGAGGTCGGTCTTGACCAGGAGGTTGGTGAAGGAGAAGTACATGAACCCCTTGCGCTGGTCGATGGCCATGCCCTGGACGTGGCCGGCCGTCCAGGCGCCGCCGTAGATCTCCGGCGGCAGGTCGCGGGGACGGTCGGCGGCGGTGGCCGGGGTGGCGGTGAGGAGGGAGAGCGCGGCGGTGGCGGCGAGGGTGAGTGTCAGGACCTTGCGCATGCTGAAGTACCCGTCTTCGACGTTCGATGATCAAAATCCGACGCTATACCGGCCTTATGCGCATACCTAACAAATCCCTGAACTGTCGGTTAAGTGACTACAAACCTCCCTCTTCACTCCATAACGGTCGTAATGCGACGGGCCCGGTGCGCGGCCTCAGGGAAGCCGCTCGCCCGCACCCGGCGCAGCAGGGCGCGCCACCGCTCGTCCCACCCCGACCTGAGGCCGAACTCCTCGGCCAGCGCCGTGGCCAGCAGCGCGCCCACCTGCCCCTGCTCCGCCAGCCACTCCGCGTGCGGCAGCACCCGCTCCGCGGGCACCTCCTCGGCCGACCTCGCCAGCAGCAGGCCCACGTCCACGGCGGCCAGCACTCCGGTGACGAGCCCGAGCACCCGGGCCAGGACGTCACGCGGGACCTCGTCCCAGTCCACGGTGCCGGCCAGCAACTCGGCCGCCAGGTCCGGCGGGAGCTCGCCGGCCACCCGCGGCACGACGTCCCGCATCGCCTCCCGGTCTTCGCCGTGCGCGAGGCTCAGCCCGTACGCGAGCGTCGCGAGCCGCCGGGCGGCCGGGCGGTCGCGGTCGGCTCCGGCGTCCGGCTCGGGGGGTGCGGCGGCGAGCGTGCGCACCGCCCGCCGCAGCGCCTCCAGCCCCGCCTCGGAAGCCGCCGCCGTCACCAGGCCGGAGACGGCGACGCGCCATCCCTCGGTCCGGCGGAGGTCGCAGAGGATCTCGGCCAGCCGCTCCGGCCCGCCCGGCGCGTAGGCGCTCCAGTGGGACAGCGCGTGGATGGCGAGCAACCGGACCTGCTCCCGCTCGCCATCCGTGGCGGGTTCCGGGCGCGTGGCGGGTTCCGCGCGCGTGGCGGGTTCCGCGCGCGTGGCGGGTTCCGGGCGTGTGGCGGGTTCCGGGCGTGTGGCGGTGACGATCAGTTCGCCGTACGCCGTCCGCCACTGCTCCGGCAGGCTCAGCGGGCGCGTCCGCAGCACCGGGGCGGCCAGGTCGCCCGCCGAGGCCACCGCCGCGCGCAGCACCTCCCAGGCCGCGGGCTCGGCGAGCAGTTCCAGGGACGCCGACACGACGGCCACCCGTACGTCCTTGTGCCGCTCCTCCCCCGCCCACAGGCGCCGCAGCACCTCCATCGCGCCGGACGCGCGGTGCCGGGCGAGCAGGCGTACCGCCTCCTTGCGCGCGGTGACCTTGCCGTCCGCCAGCACCGGCGCCAGTGCCCCGGCCAATTCCTCCGGACGCACGAACCGGGCCGCCCGCGCCGCCGCGTACACCGCCACGTGGGCGTCGTCCCCGCCCGCGTGCGCGAGCAGGGCGGCCAGCACGTCCTGCGGGCGTGCCGTCCACGGCAGCGCGGTCAGCGCCGCCCGCCGCAACGGGGAGCCCTCCTCCAGGTACGGCCGCAGCAGCTCAGGCTCGGCCGCGGGCACGTCGGCCATCGCCCGGACGGCACCGGCCCGCTCGTGCACGGGCAGCTTGCCGTTCGAGGCGACCCGTTCCAGCAACCGCAGGTAGGACGCTCGCTGCCGGGCCGTCCACCGCCGCACGGCCGGGCGCGCCGCGTACCGCACTCTGCGCACGCCCTTGCGCGCGAACCGTCCCACGGGATCCCGCGTGCCCAGCGCCGCCCCGAGCAGATCGGTACGCTGCCACGCCAGCACGTCGAACACCCTGTCGAGCGCCACCACGGACGGATCCAACTCCAGCAGCCCTGCCACCCGCTCGGCCCGCTCGCGCGGCGGCGCCAGCCAGTACGCGACCGCCTGGACCGCGTCCGAGTCCGAGACCGCGCTCAGCGCCTGCTCCAGCGCCCGCCGCAGTTCGGGCAGGTCCCACCCGCGCCGGCCGAGCGTGGCGGCGAGCAGGAAGGCGAGATGGTGCCGGTCGTGCTCGGCCTCCGCCTCCAGGTACGGGGCCAGCCTGCGCACCAGCACGGCCTCCTGGCCGCGCCGCAGCACGGGCGTGAGCCGGTGGAACGAGGCCACCCCGACCTGGCCGGCCAGCCGCTCGAAGCCGCGCACGGCACAGTCCAGCAGGGCGGGCTCGTCCTGCCGCGCGCCCTGCTCGAACACGCGGGCGGCCAGGCGGGCCAGGGCCGACCGGGTGCCGTACGAGCAGTCGCGGGCGGCCAGCGCGGCCTCCGCGAGCCCGTCGAGGAAGGGCACGTGGGCGGCCTGGAACAGTTCGACGGGAATCTCGGCCAGGGCTGTGAGGGCCGCGTGCCGCACCGGGTCCTGCTCGTTGCGCAGGCGTCCGAGGGCGTCGATCAGCCGGGTGAGGATCTCGGGGTCGCGGGCGCGGCCGGCGCAGGCGATCAGGTTGACGTATCCGTTGGCGCGGTCGCCGGGGTCAGGACGGCGGGTGGCGGCCCGCAGCACCGACTCGGCCTCGTCGTACGGAAAGAAGGCCGTGACCTCCAGCACCCGCGCCGGGACCTCGGCGACGTACCGCAGCCCGAGCATGCGGCGAGCCTCCGCGACGCGGCGGCGGAAGGGCAGGACGGCCAGCAGGCGCCCGGAGTGCACCCACTGGGAGAGGTCGACGCCCTTCATCGTCGCGGTGAACACCGCGTCCCGGCGGCTGGGCGGCACCGAGCGCAGCAGGTCGATCACCGGGTCGTCGAGGTCGCGCACGGCTCGGCCGATCTCGCCCAGCCGCTCGGCGGAGAGCACCGCCAGCCGCCGCCGGACGGCCCTGCGCGCGAGCAGCGCCGCGAGCTGCGGCTGCCGGCCGTGGGCCAGGTAGACGGCCAGCGTACGGTCGGGGTCGGCGTCCAGGAGCAGTGCCGCGCACCGCCAGTGCCTGGGCGTCCAGTGGCGTTCCAGGAGCGTGATCACCCGTTCGGGGGCGTGCCGGGCGGCGACCTCGATGCCGGGGGCCACCGACCCCCACCACGGCTGGAGCTGGTGGTGCGGCAGGGCGGCCAGCGTCCGCTCGGCGTGGTCCAACACGATGTGCGGGTGCCGCCGGGCCAGCGCCGCCCAGTTCGGGACCGCGTACGCGAGGCCGTCCAGCCTGGCGGCGACCGCGCCGGACGGGCACGCCCCCAGCAGGGCCGCCGCCTCCCGGTCGCCCCAGCGCTGCCGCACCTCGTCGATCAGGCGCTCGGCCAGCTCACCGCGGCCATGCCGGCTGACGGCGCGGGTGATCGTCCGGCGGTGGTGCGCGGGGGCGGCGAGGGCGATCCGCAGGACGGCGTCGTCGGAGACGCCGAGTCTCACGGCCTGGACGATCGCGAGCCCGGAGACGTCGGGATCCGGGTCGGTCATCGCGCGGGTGAGATGGGTGACGTCCCCGGCCGTCGCCGCCAGCCGGACGGCGAGCGCGCGCTCGTACTGCCCGCCCTCGGCCAGCCCCGCCAGCAACACCGCCAGTTCGGGACGGCCCCGCAGTTCCGTGGCGTGTCCGGCCAGGCGCCGGCAGCGCTGCGCGTGGGACAGCGGCTCCATCTCGTCGAGCAGTTCCTGAACTCGCATCAGCTCACCCCGTGTGACATCCATCGAAAAGCGTGCAGACCGATCGCCGTGTTCGCGGGACAGGTTCGCCGCGACGGGATGCCGTCCGACGCCCGGGGAGATTCCGGGCACGCGGCGGCCAGGACCGGTGGACCTGGAGATCGGACGTGCCGGGAAGGCGAGCCCGTTCGCCGGCGCTCGGCTTCCTCGTGCCGGGGGTCACCGGCTGGGGCGGTGGCCGCCCTTCCCGTAGATCATGGACGCCATGATGCCCGCGCCCGCGTTTCCCTGTCCACCGTAATTCCGGTCCGCGCGGGGCTTCGGAGGCGTTTCACGAGGCCACGAGTTCCACCTCGAACCCATCCTCATCCTCCAGGTAGGCGGCATAGTGCCGCTCCCCGCCGGCGAACGGATGCCGCTCGGGGAACATCAACGTCCAGCCGTACTCGGGCGCCTGCCCGGCCAGCGCGTCCACGCGTGCCCGGCTCCCCGCGTGAAAGGCCAGGTGGTTCAGCCCCGGGCGGCAACGCTCGTGGCGATCGGCGGTGAGGGCGGGCGACTGCTCGACCACGATGTACGTCCCCCCGAGCCGCCAACTCCGCCCCCGCTCCCAGTCCTGGTAGCCGGAGCAACCCAGTTCCCCCAGCAACCATCCCCAGCTCGTCGTGGCCCGCCGCAGGTCAGGAACCCAGATCTCGACATGGTGCAACAACCCGGCACCGGGCGCATCACTCATGCGAAAACCCTACGGCTCCCGCCACCCGGCGATGCGCTCTACTCCGCGCGTACGGTCACCTCCGCGCGCGAGGCCCGGAAGTCCAGGCGCAAGGTGAAGGTGTGCAAGGAGAACGAGTCGCCGCCGTCCCAGTCGAACAGGTCGACCTGTCCAGGCGGAGCCTCGGGGGCCGCGGCCACGCAGTCGTGGCCTTCCTGGTCCTCGTGCCACTCGATGAGCCGGACGTCCTCGAACCGGAAAACCACGACAGGCGTCTTCGACAACTCGGGCGGAGCCCACTCAGTGCCGTGGTCGAACACCAACTCCAGCACCGGCGGCCTGCCGGGCTGGTACGTCAAGCCTTTGAAGTCGGTGTCGTGCAGGTAGATGTGGGCGAGATCCTCGGTCCAGAACTCATACAGCCCTCCGTCGGAGGTGACGCCGCGTTCCTTGTCCTTGGTCACGCCGACGAACTCGGTCACTGGCACGGGAAGGAAACCTCTCGCACGCTTTCGGAGCGCCCGAACGGCTGGTGACCGCGGCGCTGACAGGCACCCGGCCGGTGTTCAGTCTTCTCCGCTTCGAATCTGAACGCATCGAGGGAGGTCCTCGACGCCGCCGCCTTCCGGGATCATGCCCCAGAGGAAGGGGACCAGGTACTGAGGCGGTTCGCCCAGAAGCGTGGTCAGGTCGTCCTCATCGACGGTCAGGGTGAACGCCGAGCCCGGACTCCACCCCTGTTCGAGAGCGCGCCGGATACATCCGGCGACGAGCCTGGGGCGGATCGTGATCGTCCGCGCTCCTGCCCAGTTGTCCGGACGGGCACAGGGAAGTGACACCACCAGTACGCTTCCCGGCTCCTCGCCGGCCCGCTCGGCGGAGAAGCTGAGCGGACTCCAGCCGCTCCCCTGGCAGTAGGCCGGCTTGTGACGGACCCGCCAGCGGAAGGCGACGCCATCTACGGTGATGAGCCGCGAGCCCTTCTTCGGCATCGCCACGAACTCCTCCAAGGTGCAGCCTTCATGGAAGCCCCCGAATCGGCACGCAGCGACCCGAGACGCCCACGAGCGTAACCACCACCCACCCTCACGATCGAACCATTAAGCAGCCACACCCGGTGGACCGGGCCCATGCGCTTATCGATCCGGCCGACGCCGGAGATCACAGACTGTTCCGGCAGATGCGGCCCGTCACGTGGTGAGGCCGTGGTGTCGGGCAAGCCGTGGCAGACGGCGAACGAACTCTGCCTCGTCGCCGAAATCCCATTCCTCGCCGTCGTGCTCCGCGTGGTAGGTCAGAAAGGGAAACTTGCTGCGAACGCCTCTCGCGCGAACGGCCTCCCACAAGCTGTCCGTTTCGAGGCCGGTCACCCGCTTGTAGGGCTCGAAGACGACATAGGCAAAGGACTCGAACTCGGGGTCGTCCTCACTCGGCCACACCTCCCGCCGGATTTCAGTGACCCGCTTCAGCCGGAACTCGCCATTTCGGCCCCAGGTCGTCCTCTCGTGCGAGAAGGTCTTCGACAACTCGAAGAGGCGCTGAACCTCCGGCAGCTCAAGGATCCGATCAGGACAGTCGGCGACCTTCTCGAAGGCGTCACGGCCGCGGCTGATCAGCCAGTTCACGAAGTATTCGAAGCCATCGGACGACCCGAATCCGGTGATGGTCCAGAACACCGCGTACATGTCCCAGGAGCAGGCCCGGTTGGCACACAGCGTGAAGCAGACCTCGAAGTCCACGATCTCCTCGGCGGACCGGCCGGAGAGCTGGTTCTTCAGCCAGGCCACCCGTGCTTGCCGGGTGCCGGTTTCGCGGGCCGAGCGTTCCACCAGTTCCCAGAAGCCGTCGATGTCCACGAGCTGAGATCCTGGCACCTCACGAGCCTCCCGCCCAGTGATCACGGAACACCGCTCTTCCGTCCCGCTTGACCGGTACGCGATAACCCGGGGCCCCACCCGATGACCCCGGGTTTCTGGAGCTACTTGAGGAGCTGCCGGGCCATCACCATGCGCTGGATCTGGTTGGTGCCCTCGTAGATTTGGGTGATCTTGGCGTCGCGCATCATGCGCTCCACCGGGAAGTCCTTCGTGTACCCGTACCCGCCCAGCAACTGCACCGCGTCCGTCGTGATCTCCATGGCCGCGTCGGAGGCCGCGCACTTGGCCGCGCTCGACAGGTACGTCAGGTTCTTCTGCGGCTCGCCGTGCATCGCCCGGTCCGACTTCGCCGCCGCGTGGTACGTGAGCTGCCGCGCCGCCTCGAGCTTCATCGACATGTCGGCGATCATGAACTGCAGGCCCTGGAAGTCGGCCACCGGGCGGCCGAACTGCTTGCGCTCCTTGACGTAGCCGATCGCGAAGTCCAGGGCCCCCTGGGCGATGCCGAGCGCCTGGGCGGCGATGGTGACGCGGGTGTGGTCGAGGGTGGCCAGGGCCGTCTTGAAGCCGGTCCCGGGTGCGCCGATCATGCGGTTCGCCGGGATGCGGACGTCGTCCAGGATGACCTGCCGGGTGGGCGAGCCCTTGATGCCGAGCTTCTTCTCCTTCGGCCCGAAAGAGACACCCTCGTCGGACTTCTCCACGACGAACGCCGAGATCCCGCGCGCGCCGGCCGCGGGGTCGGTGACCGCCATCAGCGTGTAGTACTCCGAGACGCCGGCGTTGGTGATCCACATCTTGACGCCGTTGAGCACGTACGAGTCCCCGTCGGCCACCGCGCGCGTCTTCATGGCCGCGGCGTCCGAGCCGGCCTCCGGCTCCGACAGCGCGTACGAGAACATCGCCTCCCCCCGCGCCACCGGCGCCAGGTAGCGGGCCTTGAGCTCCTCCGAGGCCGAGAGCAGGAGCGGGACCGTGCCGAGCTTGTTGACGGCCGGGATGAGGGAGGAGGACGCGCAGGCGCGGGCCACCTCCTCGATGACGATGACCGTGGCCAGCGCGTCGGCCCCGGCCCCGCCGTACTGCTCGGGCACGTGTACGGCATGCAGGTCGGCCGCCACGAGCGCCTTGTAGACGTCCCAGGAGAACTCCTCGGTCTCGTCGATCTCGGCGGCGTGCGGCGCGATCTTCTCGTCGGCCAGGGCGCGGACCGTCTCCCTGAGCATGTCGTGCTCTTCGGCGGGCGCGTAAAGAGGGAAGCTCATGGGTCAAATACTAGGACGTCCGACCATCTTGTTACCAGCCGGTACGGTTTGCGACGATGTGCAGGTGGCACGTAGGAGATAGCGGGGGCCGGTAGCATGCCTGCGCGATCGAAAGGAGCCTCCTCGTGCCATATCGCCTCACGGTGATCGGGACCGGATATCTGGGGATCACCCATGCGGCCTGCATGGCTGATCTCGGGTTCGACGTCCTGGGCCTGGATGTTGACGCCGACAAGATCAACCGGCTCAACGCGGGCGAGCTCCCCATCCACGAACCCGGCCTCGAACAGGTCCTCCGCCGCGGCCTCGACTCCGGCCGGCTGCGCTTCACCACCTCCTACGAGGAGGTCGCCGCCTTCGGCGACGTGCACTTCATCTGCGTCGGCACCCCGCAGAAACGCGGCGAGTACGCCGCGGACGTCACCTACATGGACACGGCCGTCGAAACCCTCGCCCCCCTCCTCGAGAGCGAGTGCCTGGTGGTGGGCAAGTCCACGGTGCCCGTCGGCACGGCCGAGCGCCTCGCCGAGAAGCTGGCCCGGCTCGCTCCGGCCGGCGGTGAGGCCGAGCTGGCCTGGAACCCCGAGTTTCTGCGCGAGGGCTTCGCCGTCCACGACACCCTGCACCCCGACCGCATCGTGTTCGGCGTGCGCAGCGAGCGGGCGGAGAAGATGCTGCGCGAGGTGTACGAGCCGCTGGGCGAGGTGCCGGTCGTGGTGACCGACTTCGCCACGGCGGAGCTGGTCAAGACGGCCGCCAACGCGTTCCTGGCCACCAAGATCTCCTTCATCAACGCCATGGCCGAGGTCTGCGAGGCCGCGCACGCCGATGTCGAGCTGCTGTCCGAGGCTCTGTCGTACGACGACCGCATCGGCGGCCGCTACCTCAACGCCGGGCTCGGCTTCGGCGGCGGCTGCCTGCCCAAGGACATTCGGGCGTTCATGGCGCGGGCCGGCGAACTGGGCGCCGACCAGGCACTGACGTTCCTGCGCGAGGTGGACGCGATCAACATGCGCCGCCGCGCCCGCATGGTGGACCTGGCCAGGGAGCTGGCCGGCGGCTCCTTCCACGGGTGCACGGTGGGCGTGCTGGGCGCGGCGTTCAAGCCGAACTCCGACGACATCCGCGACTCCCCCGCGCTCGACGTCGCCGTCACGATCGGGCACCAGGGCGGGCAGGTCAGCGTGTACGACCCGATCGCGCTCGACAACGCCCGGAAGGCGCATCCCGAGCTGAACTACGGCGTGTCGGCCATCGAGGCGGTACGCGGGGCACACGTGGTGCTGCTGCTCACGGAGTGGCAGGAGTTCGTCCAGCTCGACCCGGTGGAGCTGGGCGCCGTGGTGGCGACCCGCCGCATCGTGGACGGGCGCAACGCGCTCAACGCCGACCTGTGGCGCTCGGCCGGCTGGCAGTACCGCGCGCTGGGCCGTCCCAACCCCTGAAGGACCTCACGGCAGGTGGCGGACCCACTGGGTGACGAGCGGGCGGTAGCCGCGACGTGCCCAGAACGGTGTCGAGAGCGGGTTCGGCAGCGCGTGGTGCAGCGCCATGATCGACACGCCGTGCGCCGCCGCCGCGTCGTGCGCCACCTCGGTGAGCGCCGCGCCCACGCCCCGGCCGCGTGCCGACGGCTCGACGTACATGACGCCCAGGTACGCCGTCGGCGTGTCGTTCACGGCGTGCGCGATCCAGCCGGACCGCTCCGGGGGCTCCACGATGACGCACCCGACGGGGTTGCCGTCCGACTCGGCCAGCCAGCACCAGTTCAGCGGCAGCACCTCGCCCCACACCGACTCCCTGAGCCGCTCCCTCGTGGACGCGCGTACCGTCACCCAGCCGAACTGCGCGTCGTAGGCCACCAGCCGCTCGTACATCCGCGTCACCACCTCCAGGTCGCCGGCCCCGGCCCGGCGGACGACGAGGCCGGCCGGCGGCTCGGTGACCGGGCGGACGCGGCGCACGGCCAGCGCGGTCATGGGGGCGAAGCCGCGTAGCGCGAGGGCGCGGACGGGTGCGGTGTCCCGGCTGGGCCAGAGCACGCTCAGGGCCTGGCCGGGCTCGTCGCGGCGGGGCAGGGCCAGCCACCGGTCGACGAGTTCGCCGAGCGCGGCCTCCGGGTCGGCGCCGGCCACGCGGGCCCTGAGGCGGTGGACGACGAGCGGGGACCAGCAGGCCGGCAGGGTGTCGGGGTGCAGCCGGTCGGAGGCGGCGAGTCCGATGCCGTCGGCCACTTCGAGCAGTTCCTCGCCGCGTTTGGCGGTCAGCTCGTCCTGGCCGGCGAGGAGCGGGTCGGCGGCGTACACGCGGGCCGCGTGCTCTTTGATCGGGTCGTCCATGGCCGCACCCTAGCCGCCGTCAACCCCAGGAAAAAGCACTTGACGACCGGCCGCGAACCGGCCGTCTCTCACAACCCGGCGGCCTCGGCGCGCAGTTTCTCGCCCTTGGCGTACGCCTGCTCCGTCAACCGCTCCTGGAACTTCGCCATCTTCTCGCGCAGCCCGGCGTCGGAGGCCGCGAGGATCCGCACGGCCAGCAGCCCCGCGTTGCGTGCCCCGCCGACGGCCACCGTGGCCACCGGCACGCCGGCCGGCATCTGCACGATCGACAGCAGGGAGTCCATCCCGTCGAGGTACTTCAGCGGCACCGGCACCCCGATCACCGGCAGCGGCGTCACCGAGGCCAGCATCCCGGGCAGGTGGGCGGCCCCGCCCGCGCCGGCGATGATCACCTGGACGCCGCGGCCGGCCGCCTGACGGCCGTAGTCGATCATCTCGGTCGGCATGCGGTGCGCCGAGACCACGTCGGCCTCGAACGGCACCCCGAACTCGGCGACGGCCTGCGCGGCGGCCTTCATGACCGGCCAGTCGGAGTCGCTGCCCATGACGATCCCGATCATGTGTACTCCCCGGTCATGAGGTAGACGGCGGCGTGGCGGGCGCGGGCGCGGACCTCGTCGAGGTTGGAGCCGAGCGCGGTCACGTGGCCGATCTTGCGGCCGGGACGCACTTCCTTGCCGTAGAAGTGCAGCTTGATGCCGGGGTCGTGGGCGAGCACGTGCTCGTAGCGCTTGAACAGGTCGGGCTCGTCGCCACCGAGCAGGTTGGCCATGACGACGTGCTGGGCGTTCATCCTGGGCGAGCCGAGCGGCAGGTCGAGCACGGCCCGCAGGTGCTGCTCGAACTGGGAGGTCGTGGCGCCCTCGATCGTCCAGTGGCCGCTGTTGTGCGGGCGCATGGCCAGCTCGTTGACCACCATCCCGGTCTCGGTCTGGAACAGCTCCACCGCCAGCAGCCCGGTCACCCCGAGCTCGTTGGCGATCTTCAGGCCGATGCGCTGGGCCTGCGCGGACTGCTCCTGGTCGAGCCCGGGGGCCGGCGCGATGACCTCGACGCAGATGCCGTCCTGCTGCACGGTCTCGACGACCGGGTAGCTCACGCCCTGCCCGTGCGGCGAGCGGGCGACCAGCACGGCCAGCTCCCGCTCGAACGGCACGAACGCCTCGGCCATGAGCTCGACCCCGGTCGCGAACGCCTCGGCCGCCTCGTCGGGCGAGCGGCACACCCACACGCCGCGCCCGTCGTAGCCGCCGCGCACCGCCTTCAGCACCACCGGCCAGCCGTGCTCGCCGCCGAAGCGGATGACGTCGTCGATGGACGCCACCCGCGCCCAGGCGGGGCACGGCGCGCCGATCGCGGTCAGGCGCTCGCGCATGACGGCCTTGTCCTGGGCGTGCACGAGGGCGTCGGCGCCCGGGTGCACGACGTAGCCGTTGGCGGTCAGCGCCCTGATGTGCTCGGTGGGCACGTGCTCGTGGTCGAACGTGATGGCGTCGCAGCCCTTGGCGAACTCGCGGAGGTCACCAAGATCGCGGTAGTCTCCGACGCGCGTGTCGACGATGACCCGGGCGGCGCTCTCCTCGGGGTTGTTGGCCAGCACCCGCAGCTCGATGCCGAGCGCGATGGCGGGCGGCTGCGACATCCTGGCCAGCTGACCCGCGCCGACGATGCCGACGACCGGTCCGATGGGGCTGTAGGAACTCACGGCAGGTGAGCTTACCCGGACGCTACGACTTTCCCCGCCCCCGCCCCTGGCCGGCGCGGGACGAGGGCTGGACGGCCGTTCCGGGTTGCCCGACGGACGCGAGCCGCACGACGGCGGCACGATCAAGGCGCGATCCGGCGGGCACGACCGCCCAGCGTTCGCCGCGCCCTCGAACTGTTCGCAGCTTAAAACTTCTGTAATGGATATGCCGGGCATAGGGCGCTTTTTCGCAAGACGTCCTTTCTGACGTTTGTTCATCCGTCTGACGCCCGCGCGACACCCCGGCCGGTACGCTGGGTGCGTCCATGCGCGACAAGGGAAGGGACCGAGCAGCGACGTGGAGCTCGCACAACGCCTCTACCAGCGGTTTTCCACCCTTGTGCACGAGCTGGCGAAGTTCGGCAGCATCGGGGCCATCGCCTTCGTGCTCGACACGACCATCTACAACGTGCTCCTCCTGGGCTTCGAGTGGGGGCCGCTGACGTCCAAGGTCGTGGCGACCACGATCTCGGCGACGTTCGCCTACCTCGGCAACCGGTTCTGGACGTTCCGGCACCGCGAGCAGAGCGGGCTGGGCCGGGAATATTTCCTGTTCTTCCTGCTCAACGGCATCGCACTGCTGTTCGGGCTGCTGGTGATCGGCTTCACCAAGTACACCCTCCACCTGAACGACGGCCTCAGCCTCAACATCGCCAACTTCGTCGGCATCGGGCTCGGCACGCTGTTCCGCTTCTGGTCCTACAAGAAGTGGGTGTTCCTGGAGGCCACCGACCCCGTCCCGGTCGAACTGCCCCAGGGCGGCGGCGTCACGCGGGAGCGCTGACCGGCCCGTACGCGCTTCAGGCGCCCACGAACAGGCCGATCACGGTGGCCGCGGTGCCGACGATCTGCAGCCCGGTGTTGAGGTTCTCCCTGTTCTGCGACAGGTGCCCGGCCGGCAGCGCCGCCTGAGGCCGCGCGGCGACGCCGAGCGCGGCGTCGATGCTCTGCGCGAGGCTCTGGGCGTACTGCTCGCCCGCCGAGGTCTGCTGCAGCCCGCGCAGCGCCGCGTCCGCCTCGATGAGCCTGCCGAGCTGGACGCAGGCGACCCCGTGGACGAACAGCGCGGCCCTGCGGTCCCGGCCGTTCATCGCCTGGAGGGCGTCGTGCTCGGCGTTGCTCCACCGGCCGGCCCGGAGGTGGAGCAGCGCGCGCACGGACAGCGCGCGGAAGTCGTGGGGCCTCCTCTCCAGCACCTTCTCCGCCTCCTCCAGGGCGTCGTCGTCCCGGTCGAAGAAGAGCAGCAGCATCGACCGCATGCTCCGGGCGGCGACGTTGCCCGGCCGCAGGGCGAGGATCTGGTCGGCCGCCGCCAGCGCGTGGTCGTACTCCTCCATGTCGAAGCACGCGGTCAGCTTGATGTCGGCCAGGCTGATCGCGTCGCTCGACGAGCCGTAGCGCCCGCCGGCCAGCAGCCGGCGCAGGGCGTTCTCCTTGTCGCCCCTGGCGTAGTGGACGACCGCCATGACCGCGTACGCCAGGTGGCCGCCCCCGCTGAACTCCATCGCCCTCCTCGCGGCCACCTCCGCGGCGTCCAGGTCACCGGCGTAGGCGCGGGCCAGCGTGAGCGCGCAACAGGCGAGCACGGATCCCGGGCAGAGCCGGTAGGCCGCGTCGGCGTCGGCGAGGGCGAGCGCGTACCTGCTGTCGTCGCCGTGCAGCAGGCCACGGAAGGCGAGCGCGTTCACGTGCTGGGGGAAGCGGGCGAGGATGGCGTTGAGATCCCCCATGACCGCGTCCGGCTGCTCCTCCGCCTCTCTGCAGCCGGCTCTGGTGAGGCGGAGGTCGGGGTGCACGGGGTGGCGGGCGATGGCCCGGTCCAGCACGTCGAGCGCCTCGCCGGGCATGCCGCACTCGTGGTGCAGCCGGGCGAACATCAGCGCCGCGTCGGGGCTGTCGGGGGCGTGCCCGGTCAGGGTGTCGAGGGCGTCCCACGCCTCATGGGGGCGGCCCATGTCGATGTTGGCCAGCCCCAAGGCCGTGATCGCGCTGATCGACGCCGGGTCGCGGTGGACCGCCCGCAGCGCGACGTCGTGCGCGGCGGGGACGTGCCCGTGATCGAGCAGCACCTTCGCGCGAACGGCGAGGTTCTCCGCGGACGGATCGCTCTCCACGGCCCGCGCCGAGGCGTGGTAGGCGGCCGCGAGATTTCCGGCAAGGCGTAAGTCCTCGGGCTTCATGCGCTGCTCCCCGCTCCCCGTTCGATATGCGGTATTCGACCACCGCCGAACGCGGCACACAAGCACCTTGACGCGGCATTACCGGCAAGAGTGAACTCCAAAAGTGAGACTCGTCCGATTCATCCAGCCGACGGCGGCCGGTGCCGAGCGTCGGTCAGGGCGGCGTCACGCGGGACCGCTGACCACGCGGGTCCTGCCGTCGTCCTCGGCCGGCCGCAGGAAGATGGCGAAGGTCGCGGGGCGGCGCCGCACCAGTTCCAGCCGCCCGCCGTCGGCGGCGGCCAGCGCGCGGGCCAGCGTCAGCCCGAGCCCGGTGCCACCCCCTCCGCTGACGTTCCGGTCGAAGATCTTGGGGGCGATCTCGTCGGCGATGCCGGGGCCCTCGTCGGCCACCTCGATGACGATGTAGTTGTCGCCGCAGGAGGTGCTGACGGTCACGGCCCCGCCGCCGTGCCGCAGGGAGTTCTCCAGCAGGGAGGCGATGACCTGGCCGAAGCCGCCGGTGGTGGCCAGCGCCTTCAGTCCGCGGGAGCCGTCGAGCTGCAGCGTGCGGCCCGCGTCGCGGAACACCGGCTCCCACTCGGTGATCTGCTGGACGAGCACCTCGTCGATCGAGACCGGCTCGGCCTGGGCGTGCCGCTGGCGGCGGGCCGCGGCCAGCAGCTCGTCGATCACGGCGGTGAGCCGCTCGGCCTGGACGATCGCCGCCTCGCCCTCCTCCCGGACCACGTCGGGCTCGTTGGAGGAGGCGACGATCTCCTCCAGGCGCATGGTGAGCCCGGTCAGCGGGGTGCGGAGCTGGTGGGAGGCGTCGGTGGCGAACTCGCGTTCGCGGGTGAGCAGGTCGGAGATACGGGTGGCGCTGCGGTCGAGCACCTGCGCCACACGGTCGAGTTCGGGGATGCCGTAGCGGTGTTTGCTCGGGCGCGCGTCTCCCGAGCCCAGCCGTTCGGCGATCTTGGCCAGGTCCTGCAGGGGCAGTGTCAGGCGGCGTGACTGCACGACGGCCAGACTCACGGCCACCGCGAGGGCGGCTCCGGCCAGGGCCACGATGAGCAGCAGGCGAGCCCGTACGTCCTGCTCGACCTGATCGCGGTCGCGGCTGATCCGCACGTAGACACCCGTGTTGGTCTGGGCGTCCTCCGTCATGAGGTGACCCGACGGCGGGGGGCTGCCGACGACGGTCACCCGCAGGGGGGTTCCGCGCTCCCAGATCTGGATGAACCTGCCTGGGTACTTTTGTTCCAGTTGCTGGGGGTCGAGCGGCGTCTCCTGGACGCGGGCATACTCCACCTCTCCCACGAGACGCTTGGCTTCCGCCCCGAGCTCCTGAGCCGCCTCATCGACGATCAGACGGCTGACGACGACGCCCAGGGGGACCCCCAGCAGCAGGACCGCGATTACCGCGACGACCAGGGTGGAGGAGAGCAGTCGGCGGCGCATCCCCTACTCGCGCTCGAACCGGAAGCCGACCCCCCGGACGGTCGTGATGTAGCGCGGCTTGGCCGCGTCGTCACCGAGCTTGCGGCGCAGCCACGAGATGTGCATGTCGAGCGTCTTGGTGGAACCCCACCAGTTGGTGTCCCACACCTCGCGCATGATCTGCTCGCGGGTGACGACCTTGCCGGCGTCGCGGACCAGGACGCGGAGCAGGTCGAACTCCTTGGTGGTCAGGTGCAGCTCCTTCTCCCCCATCCAGGCGCGCCTGGAGTCGGCGTCGATGCGCACACCCTGGACGACCGGCGTCTCGGAGGTGCCGCGGCGCAGCAGTGCCCGGACCCTGGCCAGCAGTTCGGCCAGCCGGAACGGCTTGGTGACGTAGTCGTCGGCGCCGGCGTCGAGGCCGACGACGGTGTCGACCTCGTCGACGCGGGCGGTGAGTATCAGAACCGGGGTGCCGTGCCCCTCGGCACGGATCCGGCGGGCCACCTCCAGGCCGTCCATTTCTGGCAGGCCAAGGTCAAGAACGATCAGGTCGATGCCGCCCGACAGAGCCCTCTCCAGGGCCTGGGGGCCGTCGGGGCTCACCTCGACCTGATAGCCCTCACGGCGCAGCGCACGCGCGAGTGGCTCTGAGATCGAGGTGTCATCCTCGGCGAGAAGTACGCAGGTCATGAACCGATCGTAGGACCTTAGGCGATCGTTTCCCGGGCGCAGCGCGCGGTTTGACTCGTCGTTGACCTATCCATTGACCTGGGCAAACACAGCTAAAATACCGTAGGTCGCGATTAAAGCACCGCGGTTTCGGGGCCGGAATACATCGGATGATCATGCCTGACGGGCGGCGGCCTCGATCATGGATGGGGGGCGTCGAACCGGCCGGCGTGTTCCGCGGGCGGGTCGCGCAGGAAGCTTCGGCGCTGCGATGGGGGGCACGGGCCTCGTTCAGGCGATCGCCCGGCGAAGGAGACGGAGGCAGGCCCGGCCGCCTCCGCCCCTCGCGGGGTCAGTCGTCGTTCGACGGCGGCTCGGCGTAGCGGGCCAGGTAGAGCTGCTCGCCCAGGCTGCGGATCAGCCCGAGCTCCGTCTCCAGGTAGTCGATGTGCTCTTCCTCGTCCTTGAGGATGTCCTCGAAGATGTTGGCCGAGGTGATGTCGCCCTTCTCACGCATGAGCTGGATCCCGGGACGCAACCGCTGCACCACCGACATCTCCACCTCGAGGTCGGCCTTGAGCTGCTCCTCGACGGTCTGGCCGATGTGCAGCGTGCCCAGCCGCTGGTAGTTGGGCAGGCCCTCCAGGAAGAGGATGCGATCGGTGAGGCGCTCGGCGTGGCGCATCTCGTCGATCGACTCGTAACGCGTGTGCTCGGCGAGCTTCGTGTAACCCCAGTTCTCCTGCATCTTGGAGTGCAGGAAGTACTGGTTGATCGCGGTGAGCTCCGCGGTCAGTTGTTCGTTGAGCAATTCGATGATCTGCTTGTCGCCCTGCATAACGGGCTCCCCATCGCTATCCGGCTATGCGGTCGTCAGTTCTTCAGACCGCTTCAGGATCGCACAGATCTTCCGTACACAACGGGCACAGTCACCACCGGCACCAGTGGTGTCGCGGATCTGCTTCGCGCTCTTCGCCCCGGAGGCGATGCAGTCGTGCACCTCATTCTCGGTCACAGCACGACAAACGCACACGTACATCCGGGGACTGGCCTCTCACGAAGGGGACGATGCCTTTAGGTTAGGCACACCTAAGGTAACCCACTTTGGTAAGGCTTGCCTACGTTGGGTGGGTCACATTCGGCTGTCCCCCGCCGTCAGTGGCCTCTGGCGATCCACTCCTCCAGGTGCGGGGCCTCCGCGCCGATCAGGGTCGAATCGCCGTGCCCGGTGTGCACGACCGTCTCCGCCGGCAGCGTCAGGAGCCGGTCCCTGATCGACTCGATGATCGTCCCGAACGAGCTGAAAGAACGGCCCGTCGCCCCCGGGCCACCCTTGAACAGCGTGTCGCCGCTGAACACGGCCCCCAGCTCGGCGCCGTACACGCAGACCGCGCCGGGCGAGTGGCCGGGCGTGTGCAGGATCTCCAGGGCGGCGCCGCCGACGGTCAGCTTCTCGCCGTCGGCCAGCGGCTCGTACGTCACCTCAGGCCCGTACACCTGCTCCCACAACACCTGGTCGGCCGGGTGCAGCCGGATCGGCGCCCCGGTACGGGCGGCCAGGTCGCGGGCGGCGTTGATGTGGTCGTTGTGCGCGTGCGTGCAGACGATGGCCCGCACCGCGCGCCCGCCCACCCGCTCGGCGATCGGCGCGGCGTCGTGAGCGGCGTCGATCACCACGACCTCACGGGCGTCGCCGACCAGCCAGACGTTGTTGTCGACGTCCCAGGTGCCGCCGTCCAGCGAGAACGTGCCCGAGGTGATGACCCGGTCGATCATTGCCCTGCCTCCTGACCGGGCCGGGCCCGGTGAACGCCGTGATGGATGTCCTCGCCGTGCCGCGGAGCCGTCACAGCACCACCACCGAGCGCAGCACCTCTCCGCGGTGCATCTTGCCGAACGCCTCCTCGACCTGGTCGAGCGCGATCGTCTCGGACACGAACTTGTCCAGCGGCAGCCGGTTCTGCAGGAACAGGTCGATCAGCATCGGGAAGTCGCGGCTCGGCAGGCAGTCGCCGTACCAGGACGACTTGAGCGCGCCGCCGCGGCCGAACACGTCGAGCAGCGGCAGGTCGATGCGCATCTCGGGGGTCGGCACGCCGACCAGGACGACCGTGCCGGCCAGGTCGCGGGCGTAGAACGCCTGCTCGTACGTCTCCGGGCGGCCGACCGCCTCGATCACCACGTCGGCGCCGTTGCCGCCGGTCAGGTCGCGGATCGCCTCGACCGGGTCGTTCGCGCGGGAGTTGACCGTGTGCGTGGCGCCGAAGTCGCGGGCCCACTCCAGCTTGCGGTCGTCCACGTCCACCGCGATGATCTTGGAGGCGCCGGCCAGCGAGGCGCCCAGGATGGCCGCGTCGCCGACGCCGCCGCAGCCGATGACCGCCACGCTGTCGCCGCGGGTCACGCCGCCGGTGTTGACCGCCGCGCCGATGCCGGCCATCACGCCGCACCCCAGCAGGCCCGCGACCTGCGCCGGAGCCTCGGCCGAGACCTTGGTGCACTGGCCGGCCGCGACCAGCGTCTTCTCCAGGAACGCGCCGATGCCGAGCGCGGGCGACAGCTCGGTGCCGTCCTTGAGCGTCATCTTCTGCTTGGCGTTGTGGGTGGCGAAGCAGTACCACGGGCGGCCACGCAGGCAGGCCCGGCACTGACCGCACACCGCGCGCCAGTTGAGGATGACGTAGTCGCCGGGCGCCAGGCCGGTGACGCCCGCGCCGACCGCCTCGACGACGCCCGCCGCCTCGTGCCCCAGCAGGAACGGGTAGTCATCGCTGATCCCGCCCTCCCGATAGTGCAGGTCGGTGTGGCACACGCCGCACGCCTGCACGTTCACCACGGCCTCACCCGGACCTGGGTCCGGCACGAGCACCGTTTCGAGAGAGACTTCCTGACCCTTGCCCCGGGCGACGACGCCCTGCACTTCGTACGGCATGCCAGTCATCTTGTGTCAGGAGGATGATCTCCGCAAGACATACGGCTGCACCACGCCGAGGCCCCTCGCCGGACGGCGTCTGAGCTTGTGCAACGCGTACGGCCCCCGGGAGATCCCGCCGGCCAGCTCGCCGTCCACCAGGATCGTGCCGGGACGGGCGATGGCCGTGAGCCGGGCGGCCAGGTTGACAGTCGTGCCGAAGACGTCGCCCATCATCGGCACCACCGGGCCGTAAGCCATCCCGATCCGCAGTTCCTCGGTCTCGACCAGGTCGAGGGCGATGGCCGCGGCCTGCTCCGGGCTCCGGGCGGTGAACAGCACCTCGTCGCCCAGCGTCTTGACCAGCCGGGCCCCGTGGGTGGCGACCACGTCGGAGGCCCGCGACTCGAACCCCTCCACCAGCCCGGCCAGCTCCTTCTCGGCGAGCTCGCGGCTGCGCCGGGTGAACGACACCAGGTCCGCGAACCCCACCGCCATCGGCACCCTGGTCGGCACCAGCTCGTCGTTGACGTCGGCGATGGCCAGCAGGCGGGTGCCGGCGGCGGCGAGCTGGGCCCGCCAGACGTGGATGAGCACGTGCTCGAAGTCGGGCAGCAGCCCCTGGGCGGTGTCGAGCACCGAGGCGAGATCGCGCCCGGACGGCTCGGGCGGCAACATCGTGCCGATCATGATCTCGGCCTGCCACTGCGCCAGCCTGGCGGTGGTCTGGCCGAGCGCGCGGGCCATCCGGATGACCGTCTGCTCGTCGAGCAGGCCGCCGTCGAGCATGCGGCGGACCCGGCGCAGCGCGTTGACGTCGGCCTCGGTGAAGGCGACGGCGTCGTCGGCGCGCTGCGCGAAGCCGAGCGCGCGCCAGATGCGCTCGGCGAGTTCGCGCGGCACGCCGCTCTCGGCGGCGACCTCCGCCCGCGTGTACCGGGGCGGCAGGCCGATCAGCAGTCGCTCGATCTCCTCGGCGCTCGGGCGTCCGGGACGGGCTTGGCTCACCCGAGGAGGCTACTTCAGCGCCCGTCGATCTCGCCGTCGGAGGCGTCCTCGACGAGCCGGAACAGGTCGGTGCGCACGTCCTGGATCCTCGGGATGTCCTTCAGCACGATCTCGCCCCGGTCACCGGCCGACTCGACCGTCAGCGTGCCGCAGCCGAGCAGCCGCTCGGCGAGGGTCTGGTCGGAGCTCACCGTGTTGACCTTGGCGATCGGGATCTCGTCGGTCGACTTGTTGAGCACGCCCGTGCTGATCGTGAAGCGGTGGGTGGTGAGCACGTAGCCGGTGTTCTTCCACTGCAGGTACGGCACGAACGACCAGATCGTGAGCAGGATGAGCCCGACGACGACCACCGCGATCCTGGCGTAGTTCGCGTACTCGAAGTCGCCCGGGATGAAGTACAGGCCCGCGCCCGAGGCGGCGGCGAAGAGGATCAGCGCGACGAAGGGGACGATGAGCCGCTTCCAGTGGGGATGGAAGGATCGCACGCGACGCTCACCCTGCGTCAGATGATGATCGGGAAGGGTCATGGGCAGCAATCGTGCCACCATCCACCCGGCGAGGGCCATTCCCGTGCCCGTACTGCGACGTTCCCGTATCGCGGCGTTCCGTGTCGCGGTGTTCAGCCGACGGCCCGCACGTGCACGACGTCGCCCGCGCTCAGCGTGTGCCGCCGGCCGCCAGACTCCACCTGGAGGTGCCCGAAGCCGTCCACGCCGATCGCCTGCCCGATCAGCGTCTGGTCGCCGGGCAGCTCGACCCTGACCTGGCGGCCGACCGTGGCACTGGCGGCGAGGTAGGCCGAGCGCAGCCCCGACGCCTCCGCGTCGCCCCCGGCCCGCGTCCAGTCGCGGTAGTGGCTCTCGACCTCCCTGAGCACGGCACGCAGCAGCGGGTCTCGGTCGAGGCAGGCCGCCTCCTCGATGGCCAGTGAGGTGGCCGTCTCGACGGGGAGCTCGTCGGGCCGGAGCGTGACGTTCATGCCCATGCCGATGACGATGGCGTCGTCGGCCCGCTCGGCCAGCACCCCGGCCAGCTTGCGCTCGCCGATCAGCAGGTCGTTGGGCCATTTGAGGCGCACGTCGACCTCCGCCAGGCGGCGCACGGCCGAGGCGGCGGCCACGCCGTACAGCAGGGTCAGCCAGCCCTGCCGGACCGCCGGCACGTCCGGCCGCAGCAGGATCGAGAACGTCAGCCCGGAGCGCGGCGGCGCCGACCAGGCGCGGCCCAGCCGCCCGCGACCGGCCCGCTGCGCCTCCGCGACCAGCACCGTTCCCTCGGGAGCGCCCTCCTTGGCGGTTCCGGCCAGGTCGGCGTTCGTGGAGCCGGTGGCGTCGACGACGGTGACACCGGTCCACAGCGAGCCCGGACGGACCAGCGCCCGGTTGAGTGCCGCCTCGGACAGCGGCGGACGGTCGAGGTCGGAGTAGCGTGAGTCGGCCATCCCCCTATCTTCGCTGATGGCCGGTGCGCGGAAGAGGCAAGATGAAGGGGTGAAGACGCGTCCCGGCCCGAGCACCCGCACCAGGATCACCGAGTTGTCCGGCTCGGCCGTCAGGCAGCGACGCGACGACCTCGCCACCGAGGAGCCGCTGGAGATCCGCCTCACCGCGCCCGACGGCGCGCGCAAGACGGTGGCGATCACCATGCGCACGCCGGGGCACGACTTCGAGCTGGCCGCCGGGTTCCTGAACGGCGAGGGCCTGGCGGGGCCGGGTGACATCGCCTCGATCGCGTACTGCACCGACGAGGACCTCCCGCCGGAGGCCCGCTACAACACGGTCACGGTGCGCCTGCGCGGCCCTTTGCCCGACCTGCCCGCGCTCGACCGCCATTTCCTCACCTCCAGCGCGTGCGGCGTCTGCGGCTCGGCCAGCCTCGACGCGCTGCGCGACCGGTGCGCGGCCGTCCCGGCCGGGCGGCTCAGGCTGACCCCGTCGCAGCTCTACGGGCTGCCCGGCGCGTTGCGCGCGGCCCAGGGCGTGTTCGGCAAGACGGGCGGGCTGCACGCCGCCGGGCTGTTCACGGCCGCCGGCACCCTCACGGCGGCGCGCGAGGACGTGGGCCGCCACAACGCGGTGGACAAGCTGGTCGGCTGGGCCTCGCTGGGCGGGCGGCTGCCGCTGGCCGAGCACGTGCTCGTGGTGAGCGGGCGGGCCAGCTACGAGATCATGCAGAAGGCGCTGGCCGCGGGCGTCCCGGTGGTGTGCGCGGTGTCGGCGCCGTCGTCGCTGGCGGTGGAGCTGGCCAGGGAGTTCGGCCTGACGCTGGTGGGTTTCCTGCGCGAGGAGCGTTGCAACGTGTACGCGGGCGCGGAGCGGATCGCGGTCTGAGACCAAGTGTGGAATGAATCGTTCCGTTCTGCTATTCTGGAACAGAACAAAGCGTTCCGATCCATTCAAGGAGTTCCGGCATGAGCGCCATCGCCCCCTTCCGCGTCGAGATCCCGCAGAGCGACCTCGACGACCTCCAGGCCCGGCTCGCCCTGACCCGCTTCGCCGACGAGATCCCCGGCGCCGGCCAGGGCGTCGGCGTCGAGCGGGTCAAGCGCCTGGTCGGCCACTGGCGCGACGGGTTCGACTGGCGGGCGCTGGAGGCCGGCCTCAACGCGTATCCGCAGTTCACCACCGAGATCGACGGGCAGAACATCCACTTCCTGCACGTCCGCAACGACGACCCCGACGCGCTCGCGCTCATCCTCACCCACGGCTGGCCCGGCTCGATCGTCGAGTACCTCAGGGCCGTCGAGCCGCTGTCACGCCACTTCCACCTGGTCATCCCGTCGCTGCCCGGCTACGGCTTCTCCGGCCCCACCCGCGAGCTGGGCTGGAACAACCAGCGCATCGCCAGGGCCTGGGCCGAGCTGATGATCCGCCTCGGCTACGAGCGCTACGGCGCGGTCGGCAACGACGCCGGCTCGATGATCTCCCCCGAAGTCGGCAGGGTCGCCCCGGAGCACGTGGTGGGCGTGCACGTCACCCAGCTCTTCTCGTTCCCCTCGGGCGACCCGGCCGAGTTCGCGGACCTGAGCGAGGAGGACCAGGCCGGGCTGGCGGTCCTCGAGCGCTTCTGGAACGAGATGGGCGCGTTCAACGTGCTGCACTCGCAGCAGCCGCAGACGCTCGCGCACGCCGTCACCGACTCCCCCGCCGGCCTCGTCGGCTGGCTGGCCCAGCTCTTCGACGAGGACCTCGACGACGAGTTCGTGGTGGCGAACGCGGCCGTGCACTGGTTCACCGGCACGGCTGCCTCGGCGCTCCGGCTCTACTGGGAGAACGCGCGTGCCGAGCAGCCCAAGGAGCCGACGACCGTGCCGACGGCGCTGGCCATGGGCGAGGGCGACTTCACCTCGATGCGCCGCTTCGCCGAGCGCGACCACACCGGCATCACCTCATGGAAGACGCTGCCGGCCCCGGCCCACGGCCACTACACGGCGCATACCGCCACGGAGGCGCTCACCTCGGACATCATCGAATTCTTCCGCGACCGCGACTGACCGGGAGCGGGAGCGGCCCGGCGGCCCCCGCTCCCGGCGGGCTCAGCCGGTGTTCTGCAGACCGGCCGCCACCCCGTTCACCGACAGCAGCAGCAGCGTGGAGAGCCGGTCGCGCTCCTGGTCCGACGGGTTGCCCGTGCGCAGCGCGCGCAGGGCCCTGAGCTGGAGATGCGACAGCGCGTCCACGTACGGGTCGCGGAGCTGGACGGCCCGCGAGAGCACCTTGCGGTTCTCCAGCAGCCGCTTATGCCCCGTGACCTGCAGCACCAGCTCACGGGTGCGGTCGTACTCCTCCAGCACCTGCCGGCTGAAGTCCTCCCTGCCGCCCAGCGCCAAATAGCGCTCGGCGATGGAGCGGTCGGTCTTGGCCAGCGACATTTCCGCGTTGTCCAGCATCACGTTGAACAGCGGCCACTCCGCGTACGCCGCCCGCAGCTCGTCCAGCGAGTCCACCGAGGCCAGGCCGGCGCCGAGGCCGTACCAGCCGGGCAGGTTGACGCGGGTCTGGGCCCAGGCGAAGACCCAGGGGATGGCCCGCAGGTCGTCCAGCGAGCGCGGCGCGCCCAGGCCGCGACGGGCCGGGCGGGAACCGAGCCGCAGCGCGCCGATCTCCTCCAGCGGGCTGACCAGGCCGAACCACTCGGGGAAGCCCGGCGCCTCCGTGAGCGCGCGATAGGCCCGCTCCGAGGCCGTGGCCACCTGCTCGGCCAGGCCGCGGAAGCGTTCGGCGGCGGTCGCGGTGCGTGTGCCGACCGTGGGCGAGGAGGCCAGCAGGACGGCGTTGGCCACCTGCTCCAGGTGACGGCGGGCGATGGCGATGTGGCCGTACCGGGCGAAGATGACCTCGCCCTGCTCGGTGACCTTGAACCGGCCCGCGACCGAGCCGGGGGCCTGGGCCAGCACCGCGCGGTTGGCCGGGCCGCCGCCGCGGCCCAGCGCGCCGCCCCGTCCGTGGAACATGCGCAGCCGTACGTCGTGCTCGGCGGCCCAGGCGGTCAGCGCCTCCTGCGCCTCGTACAGCCGCAGCGTGGCGGCGGCGGGGCCGAGTTCCTTGGCCGAGTCGGAGTAACCGAGCATGATCTCCATGCGCCGCCCGGTGGCGGCCAGCCGCCGCCCCACCTCCGGGATGTCGAGCATGCCGGTCAGCACGCCGGGCGAGTTGGCGAGGTCCTGGCCGGACTCGAACAGCGGCACCACGTCGAGCACCGGAGCGCGCTCGCCGAGCGCGTGCCTGGCCAGCTCGTACACGGCCGCGATGTCGTCGGCGGAGCGGGTGAAGGAGACCACGTAGCGGGAGCAGGCGGTGACGCCGAAGCGTTCCTGGATCCAGCCGATCACCCTGATCGTGGCCAGGACCTCCTCGGTGCGCTCCGACAGCTCGCCGCCGGCCCGCAGCTCCTCCAGGGCCGCCGCGTGCACCTGGGAGTGCTGGCGCACCTCCAGCTCCGCCAGGTGGAAGCCGAACGTCTCCACCTGCCAGATGAGGTGCTGCAACTCCCCGTACGCCTGCCGCGGCGCCGAGGCGGCCAGCGACTCCTGGGCCAGCCTGAGATCGGCCAGCAGCTCGGCGGGCGAGCGGTAGGCGAGGTCGAGGTCGCGCCGGTGCGTGGCGGCGATGCGCGCGGCCACGAACAGCAGCCACTGCCGGTGCGGCTCCCGCGGCGAGCGGGTGGCCAGCTCGGAGACCACGTCGGGGTGGGCGTCCACGGCCGCCGCCAGCGACGTCCGCAGCTCCGCCGAGCACGGCGCGAACTGGGCGGAGGCGGTGAGCGTGCGGGCGATGCGGGTGCAGGCGGTCTCGAGTGCCGTCAGCACGTGCTCGGACTGGATCTGGATGGTCTCGCGGGTGACCTTGGAGGTGACGTTGGGGTTGCCGTCGCGGTCGCCGCCGATCCAGCTTCCGTACCGGATGAACGGCCTGGCCAGCGGCGGCCGGGTGCCGGTGCGCTCGTCGAGCGCGGCGTCGAGCGAGCGGTAGACCTGCGGGACCATGCGGAACAGCGTCTCGTCGAAGGCGGCCATGGCGGTGCGCACCTCGTCGAGCGGGTCCAGCTTGGACGCGCGGAGCTGGGCGGTGCGCCACAGGAGGTCGATCTCCTCCAGCATGCGCCGCTTGCTCTCGGCGCGCTCGGAGGCCCCGCGGCCCGGCGCGTTGTACTCGGTGAGCTGGCCGCTGACGCGCTGGATGGCGGTGACGACGGCGCGCCTGCGCGCCTCCGTCGGGTGCGCGGTGAGCACCGGGTGCAGCTCCAGACCGGCCAGCAGTTCGGTGACGCGCTCGTGCCCCAGCTCGTGCACGGCCTGCGCCAGCGACTCGCGCTGCACCCTGCCCTCGGCGTCGCGCTCCCGGAGCGTACGGATTCGGTAGTGTTCCTCGGCCAGGTTGGCCAGGTGGAAATAGCAGGTGAACGCACGGGCCACGGCCACGGCCCGCTCGATCTCCCATCCGGCGACCATCTCGGTGATCACGTCGGCCGAGATCTCACCCCTGCGCGCGGCGATGACCGCCTTGCGCAGACGTTCGACATCGGCCAGCAGGTCTTCGCCGCCCTGTTCGGCGAGGACCTGGCCGAGCAGTTTGCCCAGCAGACGCACATCGTGACGTAGCTCGTCCGGCATCTCGGTTACGGCGGCACTGCGACGCTCGAGCCCCTGGTCAATCATGTTTCGAAGGGTACCGAGTCGATTCCGGCCGCCGCAGACCGGTCTCGGGTATTGGACTAGACCACTGGTCCGGTGGGTTTCGACACCGCCGCGAGCAGTTCCGGCGTCCGCGCGAAGCCGATCCGCGCGGCCAGCCGCCGGCCGAGCGTCTCCATCAGCAGCCCGTAGCACGGCGCGAGCACGCACACCCAGGTGAACCCGAGCAGCAGCGGCACCACGAACGGCAGCGTCAGCAGCGCGATCCCCATCATGGAGCCCATGGAGGAGGCGAAGGCCACCCCGCCCTGGCCGGGCGCGGCGCCGCTGAAGGCGTTCATCCGCTCGGGCATCGTGTACGGCAGCACCACGCTGACCACGGACCCCACGCCGAACCCGATCCCCAGCGCTCCCCACCCCGCCAGCATCGCGGGCAGGATCGCGGCCGGATGGCCGGTGAGCAGGCCGGTGGCGACCGCGACCACGCCCAGCAGCGGCACCGCGATCAGCGCGCCGGCCAGGTGCCGCCCGGCCAGGTCGGTGGCCAGGCCGCGCTCGGAGCCGAAGGCGACGGCGTTCATCCACAACGAGCGGCCGTCGACGCCGAACGCGTTGGCCGACTGCATCGCGATCAGCAGCGCGGCCAGGGAGGTCAGCAGGATGGGCAGCCCGGCCACGCCCCCGCCCGTGCGGGTCAGCGAGAACGACAGCACAACCGTGACCAGGAGCGCGCTGAACCAGCCCATGCGGTAGCGGGGCTCGCGCCTGATGTACTTCAGCTCCTTGGTCACCACCGCCGCCAGCGGACCGTCGGGCAGGAACCGGTCGGCCAGGCCGCTCTCCCCGCGTACGGCCGCGGCCTGGGTGGAGGCGTCGGACGTGACCAGGGCGCGGCCGAGCACCTTGATCCACAACCAGGCCAGCAGCACGACGAGCAGCGCGCCGGACACCACCTCGGCCAGCGCGAGCGCGCCGCCGTCGGCGATGGCGTGGGCCAGCATGCCGGGCGGGGTCCAGCGCAGCACGGCCGCCATCCGGTGCAGCATGGCGGCCGGGTCGCCGCTCCCGCCGTTCATCAGCAGGTTGGGCAGTTGCGCGAGCAGCACGACGAACAGCGCGGCCAGGGCCAGCGCGTCGCGCCCGCGCCGGCTGCGCAACGCGCTCGACAGCGCCGTGGTGATCAGCCGGGACGTCACCACGCACAGCGCGAACTGCACCAGCACGGCCGGCACCCCCAGCAGCCAGCCGCCCGCGCCGGAGGCCAGCCCGACCAGCGCGCCGAACATGACGATCAGCATCGCCGCCGGCCAGACGCCGGTCACGGACGCGGTGAACATGCCGATCGCCAGCCGCCGCGTGCCCAGCGGGAACAGCGACAGCTTGGCCGGGTCGAGCGTGTCGTCGAGGCCGAACGCCATCAGCGGCACGACCATCCAGCCGAACAGGAAGGCGGAGAAGGCCACGATCACGAGCGAGGAGGCGATGTCCGGGGGCGCCAGCCGCAGCAGGCTCATGAGGAAGAAGCCGAGCGCGGCCAGCCCGGCGGCGGCGACGAGGGTGAAGACGAAGCCGATCTTGCGCTGCAGGTCGCCGCGCAGGTTGCCGGCCATCAGCCGCAGCTTGAGCTGGGCGAAGAGCACGACGGTGGTCATCGCTCGCCTGCCTCGGGCAGCCCGGAGCCGAGCCAGCTCAGGCTCTGCCCGCCCTCCGTGGACGAGCTGCCGACGAGTTCGAGGAACGCCTGGTTGAGCGAGGGACGATCGCCGCGTACGTCCGCGAGCGGGCCCTGCGCCACGATCTGCCCCGCGCTCATCACCGACACCCAGTCGCACAGCCGCTCGACCAGGTCCATCACGTGGCTGGAGAAGATGACCGTGGAGCCGGAGGCGGTGAAGCGCCGCAGCACCTCGGTCAGCGTGTTGGCGCTGACCGGGTCGACGCCCTCGAACGGCTCGTCGAGGAAGAGCACGGACGGGTTGTGCAGCAGCGCCGCGGCCAGGCCGATCTTCTTGCGCATGCCGGTGGAGTAGTCGACCACGAGCTTGCCGGCGGCCCCGGTCAGGTCCATCACGGCCAGCAGTTCGTCCGCGCGCTGTTCGACGTCGGCCTTGGGCAGGCCGCGCAGCCTGCCGTTGTAGACGAGCAGTTCGCGCCCCGACAGCCGTTCGAACAGGCGCAGCCCCTCGGGCAGCACCCCGATGCGCGCCTTGACCTCGATCGGGTCGCGCCAGACGTGGAAGCCGTCGACCTCGGCGGAGCCGCCGTCGGGCCGCAGCAGGCCGGTGATCATGCTGAGGGTGGTGGTCTTGCCCGCGCCATTGGGGCCGACCAGGCCGGCGAAGCTCCCGGACGGGACCACGAGGTCCACCCCCGCGACGGCGACCTGCTGCCCGTAGCGCTTGACCAGGCCGTGGGTGCGAACCGCGTCAGACATGGCTCCACTCTAGGAGGAGGGGTTAGCCTTGCGCGCATGAGCACTGCGGAGGCGATGCCGGAGAAGCCGGATATTCACACCACCGCTGGAAAGATCGCCGACCTTGAGCGGCGACTCGACGAGGCCGTGCACGCGGGCTCGGCGGCGGCGGTGGACAAGCAGCACGCCAAGGGCAAGATGACGGCCAGGGAGCGGGTGCTGTCGCTGCTGGACGAGGGCTCGTTCGTGGAGTTCGACGAGTTCGCCAGGCACCGGTCCACGAT
Organism: Nonomuraea sp. MG754425; assembly: GCF_021699195.1. Taxonomy (GTDB): domain Bacteria; phylum Actinomycetota; class Actinomycetes; order Streptosporangiales; family Streptosporangiaceae; genus Nonomuraea. The sequence goes on from NZ_SSXE01000012.1 coordinate 58,357, forward strand.
GTTCGGGCTCGACGAGCGGCGGCCGTACGGCGACGGCGTCATCACCGGCCACGGCACGGTCGACGGCCGGCAGGTGTGCGTGTTCTCCCAGGACGTGACCGTGTTCGGCGGCTCGCTCGGCGAGGTTTACGGCGAGAAGATCGTCAAGGTGCTGGACCTGGCGATCAAGACCGGCTGCCCGATCATCGGCATCAACGAGGGCGGCGGCGCGCGCATCCAGGAGGGTGTGGTGGCGCTCGGCCTGTACGCGGAGATCTTCAAGCGCAACGTGCACGCCTCCGGCGTCATCCCGCAGATCTCGCTCATCATGGGCGCGGCGGCCGGCGGCCACGTCTACTCGCCCGCGCTGACCGACTTCGTGGTGATGGTGGACCAGACGTCCCACATGTTCATCACGGGGCCCGACGTGATCAAGACGGTGACCGGCGAGGAGGTCACGTTCGAGGAGCTCGGCGGGGCCCACGCGCACAACACCAAGTCGGGCGTGGCCCACTACCAGGCCGCCGACGAGGACGACGCGCTCGAGTACGTCAAGGCGCTGCTGTCCTACCTGCCGTCGAACAACCTCGACGAGGCCCCGATGTACGAGGCCGCCGCCGACCTCGGTCCCGACCCCGAGCTGGATGAGCTGATCCCCGACTCGCCGAACCAGCCGTACGACATGCACCAGGTGATCGAGCACGTGCTGGACGACGGGGAGTTTCTGGAGGTCCACGCGCTGTTCGCGCCGAACATCGTGGTCGGGTACGGCCGGGTGGACGGCCAGCCGGTGGGCGTCGTGGCCAACCAGCCCATGCATTTCGCCGGATGTCTAGATATCAACGCATCCGAGAAGGCTGCCAGATTTATTCGAACATGTGATGCCTTTAATATTCCTATCCTGACTTTTGTTGATGTCCCGGGTTTCCTTCCCGGCACCGATCAGGAATGGAACGGAATCATCCGCCGCGGGGCCAAGCTCCTGTACGCCTACGCCGAGGCCACCGTCCCCTTGATCACGGTCATCACCCGCAAGGCGTACGGCGGCGCGTACGACGTCATGGGCTCCAAGCACCTCGGCGCGGACGTGAACCTCGCCTGGCCCACCGCGCAGATCGCGGTCATGGGCGCGCAGGGCGCGGTCAACATCCTGCACCGGCGCCGCCTGGCCACCGCCGCCGACCCCGACGCCGAGCGGGCGCAGCTCGTCACCGAGTACGAGGACACGCTGGCCAACCCGTACATCGCGGCGGAGCGCGGTTATGTGGACTCGGTGATTCGGCCATCCGAAACCCGGCCGCAAGTCGTCAGGGCGCTGCGGGCGCTGCGGAACAAGCGGGAGACACTGCCGCCCAAGAAGCATGGGAACATCCCGCTGTGACCGGCCATCTGCGCATTGTCCAAGGTGACGCCACGCCCGAGGAGATCGCGGCACTGGCGGCCGTCCTCGCGTCCCGGCGCGCCGAACCGGAGACGCCTCCCCAACCGCCGCGAAGACAAACATGGCGAAACCCAGCTAGAGCTATGCGTAAGCCTGTCGTCCCAGGGAAGTCGGCATGGCGGATGAGCGCACTACCCTAGATAGATCCTGGGAATCGGGTGTCAAGTTCCCCGGGAGTTGGGACTATCTAGAGAAAGTAGGCGTATATAGTCGGCCGATCAACTAACACCGCGGCCTGGAGGACGACATGGCCATCCCAGACCTCATGCCGCATCCTGTGGCAGCCAAGTACGCCGTCCTAGTGGATGTCGGTTATCTGTACGCTGCGGCAGGTGAAGTGCTGCTCGGCGCGAAGGAGCGCAAGGAATATCGGGTGGCCGCCGATGAGCTCATCCAGAGTCTACAGAAACATGCAGAGGAACGTATTTCCGGCGAACTTCTGCGGATCTATTGGTATGACGCAGCCCGTGACCGCGTGCCCACCGTCGACCAGCGGGTCATCGCTCAGCTTCCCTGGGTCAAGGTGCGACTCGGCAACCTGAACGCCCGTGGTCAGCAGAAGGGTGTCGACGCGCAGATCCGGAGTGATCTGGAGGCTCTGGCCAGGCATCATGCGGTCACCGACACGATCCTGCTGGCCGGTGACGAGGACATGGTCCCGGCGGTCGAGGCGGCACAGGCGTACGGCGTGCGCATCCACCTGTGGGGCGTCGAACCGCCTTACGGCACCAACCAGGCCGAACGCCTGGTGTGGGAGTCCGACACCGTCGAAGTGATCAGCGCAGATTTCCTAAGACCGTTTTTCAGCCGTGCTCCGCAACCCGTTCCGGTCACCCCGCCCGCCGCCGCTCCCTCGCCCGCGCAGGTCTTCGCCGGGCGCGCGCCCGTCAAACCGCACGCCAAACCCGGCCAGGTCGCCAAGCTGGGGCCGAGCAGACCCCGCGTGGAGGACGTCGGTGAGCACGTGGCCCAGAAGTGGATCCTCACCCGTGGCCGCGACAACATCCGCGACCTCCTGCCGGGGCCGATCCTGCCGACCGTCATCGACACCGAGTTGCTGATCGAGGCGGAGAAGGAGCTCGGGCACTCGCTGCGGCCCTACCCGGAGGCCCGGGTGTGGCTGCGTGACGGGTTCTGGGCGCGGGTCTACCGGGAGTTCGACCTCGGGGTCGGGGTCTCCTCCAAGTGACCGTCCGCGATCGGGGCGCGGGGTCGCCGCGCCCCCTGTCCGGGGCCGTCACGGTGATGTCTGATTTCCGCCAGTCGGCCCTCTTGGGTAGGACATACGCTCGGAGGCATGTCACCGCTCGAGCTTGATTTCGACTCCTGTTACCGGGCCGTCTCCGCCAGGGACGCCCGGTTCGACGGACGTTTCTACACGGCGGTGACGACGACGCGCATCTACTGCCGTCCGATCTGCCCGGCGCGCACGCCCGCGTCCCGCAACGTGCGCTTCTACCGGCACGCGGCGTCGGCGGAGGCCGCCGGCTTCCGTCCCTGCAAGCGCTGCCGCCCCGAGCTGTCGCCCGGCGACCCCGGCTGGGACGCGCGCGGCGACCTCGTCGGACGGGCGCTGCGGCTCATCGACGACGGGGCGGCCGACGACCGGGGCGTGGCTGGGCTGGCCGAGCGGCTGCACATCACCGAGCGGCACCTGCACCGGCTGTTCGTCGCCGAACTGGGCGTCGGGCCGCTGGCGGTGGCGCGCACGAAACGGCTGCTGCTGGCCAAGCAGCTCCTGACCGAGACGGGGCTGCCGGTGACCGACGTGGCGTTCGCGGCCGGGTTCGGCAGCGTGCGGCAGTTCAACGCGACGATGCGGGAGACGTACGGCTTCACGCCGAGCGAGCTGCGCGCCACGGCCGGGCCGCGAGCGGTGGGGGCCGTCACCGAGGCCGCGACGCTGCGGCTGCGGCTGCACCGGCGCGAGCCGTACGACGCGGACGGCGTCTTCGCCTTCCTCGCCTCCCGCGCGATCCCCGGCCTGGAGGTGGCAGACCGTACGTCGTACGCCAGAACCGTGCCGGGCGGGACGATCACGCTCACCCCCCAGCGCGACCACATCGCCCTGGACGTGGCCGTGGCCGACACCCGGCAGCTCGCCCGCGTCGTGGCCCGCTGCCGCCGCCTCCTCGACCTGGACGCCGACCCCGAGGCCATCTCCGAGACCCTCGGCCAGACCTCGCTCGGCCCGCTCGTCGCGGCCCGGCCGGGGCTGCGGGTGCCGGGGACGTTCGACGGGTTCGAGCTGGCCGTGCGCGCGGTGGTGGGCCAGCAGATCTCGGTGGCCGGCGCGCGTACGCTGCTCGGCCGCGTCGTCGCCAGGGCCGCCGCGCCGGGGGACCTCTTCCCCGCCCCGGCGCACCTCCTGGAGACCGACCTGACGGGCCTCGGCCTGACCAACCGCCGCATCGACACGCTCAAGGACCTGGCCGCCCGCCTGGCCGGCGGTCGCATCGACCTGGACGGCGGGCAGGACCCCGCCGAGGCGGTGGCGGCGCTCCTGGAGGTCCGCGGCATCGGGCCGTGGACCGCCGGCTACATCGCGCTGCGGGCGCTACGCGACCCCGACGCGTGGCCCACCGGCGACCTCGTGCTCAACAAGCGCATGGCCGCCCTGGGCATGACCGACGACCACATCGAGCGGTGGCGCCCGTGGCGGGCGTACGCCGCCCTGCACCTCTGGAGTTCCTCATGATCGCTGCCCAGCTCGTACCGACGCCGGTGGGCCCGCTGGCCCTGCTGTCCCGCGAGGGAGTGCTCGTCGCCGCCGGCTTCACCCCCGAGCCGAAGGACATGTTCGTCCGGCTCACGCCCGCGCTGCAGTCCGAAGGGCTGGCGATCGTGGACGACCTCGGGGCCATGACCGAGGCCACCCGCGCCTACTTCGACGGCGACCTGGACGCCCTGGACGCCATCCCGGTCTCGCAGCCCGGCACGCCCACCCGCAAGCGGCTCCACGCGACGTTGCGCGAGGTGAAGGCCGGGACGACCGTGTCGTACGCGCAGCTCGCCGAGCGGGCGGGCATGCCCCGGACGGCGGCCAGGGCGGCCGGGTCGGCCTGCGCGCAGAACCTGATCGCACCGTTCGTGCCCTGCCATCGGGTACTGCCGACGACCGGCGGATATGGCGGGTATTACTACGGCGTTCCGGTGAAAGAGTGGCTTCTTGCCCACGAAAACGGAGGAATCGTCAACGCTTTGTAATCGCTCGACGACACTCGGTAATGTGTTCGGCATGTCACCGACATTAGAACATGAGTACCTGATCGAGCTCGTCCGCAACCGTCCCACCCTGGCCACCTCCCTCCTGGCCAGGGTGACGGACATCGAGATCCCCTACTTCGACGACGCCCAACTGGGCAACTGCGACTTCACCGACACCGTGCCGGCGGAGTTCCGGGCCGACTCGGTCGTCCTCCTGACCCGCGAGGGCAAGCCGGTGGCGGCGGTCGTGCTGGAGGTCCAGCGCGCATTCGACAAGCGCAAGCAATTCACCTGGCCCGTCTACCTGGCCACGCTGCGCTCGCGCCAGCGGTGCCCCGTGCTGCTGCTCGTCTTCTGCACGGACGGGAACACCGCTTCGGCCTGCCGCGAGCCCATCCACATGGGGCATCCCGGGTGGGTGCTCCACCCGGCCGTCGCCACTCTTCGCGACGTACCCAAGATCACCGATGTCGAGCAGGCCCGAGCCGAGCCCGAACTCGCCGCACTCTCGGCCATCGCGTACGGCAGCCTCGGGGGCGACGAGGCGTGGAAGGTGCTCCGGGCCTGGGTAGAGGCCGAGAAGAATCCGCTGGAAGGGCAGGCCAGCTATTCTGCGATTGTCCACTACCTGCTGACCAGCCCCGAAGCCGTCCAGATGTTCAAGGAGCTCGAAGTGCCCATCGGCATCCCAGAGGCCATGAGAAACCCGATCATCCGCGAGGCCGTCGAATACGGCAAGGCCAAGACGCTGCTCATGCTTCTGGACAAGCGCAACATCCACGTCCCGATCGAGGCGCAGGAGCGCATCCTCGCCTGCACCGACGAGACGACGCTGGACACCTGGATCGACCGAATCCTCACGATCACCACCGTCGATGAGCTCTTCGACTGACAACCACCCGCCCCGCGAACAGCGTGGGCAGGAGTGGGACACCATCACCTGGATCGAAGCCGCAGCGAGGCATCCCTTCATCTGCGAGTGGATCGAGTTCGGCATCACGCTGGCGGTGGAAAGTCCGACGATAGGGGGCAGCCGAAGGGACGCCCGCCGGGATACGCGCGGGCTTACCTGGACGGGTACCTACGGGGATACGCGCGCGGCCTGGCCAAGGGCCTCCTGCGGCTCCTGACCATACGGTGCATCCCGGTCCCGGTTGAGACACGGGAGCGCATCCTCGCCTGCAGCGACCTGATGACGTTGGAGGTCTGGATCGGCCGGGCCATCACCGTCACCGCCGTCGACGAATTGTTCGGCTGAAGCGGGTCAGGCGGGTGCCAGGCGGCGGGACTGGGTGCCGGCCAGGGCGGCTGCGGCGAGGCCGATGAGGCCGAGCAGGGCGGCCGTCCAGGCCGGGGCCGTGTAGCCGAGGCCGGCGTCGATGGTCAGGCCGGCGGCGAAGGAGCCGATGGCGTTGCCCAGGTTGAAGGCGCCGATGTTGGCGGCCGAGGCCAGGGTGGGCGCGCCCGCGGCGGCGTCCAGGACGCGGGTCTGCAGGGGCGGGACGGTCGCGAAGGCGGCCACCCCGAACAGGGTGATCGCGACGACGAAGGCGATCTGGCTGGCCGAGACCAGCGCCACCACCACGGCCAGCAGCGTGAGCAGGGCCACCGAGCCGTAGATGGCCGGCATGACGGCCCGGTCGGCCAGCCTGCCGCCGATCAGGTTGCCGACCACGAGCCCGACGCCGAACACCGCCATCACCACCGGCACCGTCCCCGGCGAGAAGCCGCCGACGCCGGTCATGATCGGCGCGATGAACGTGATGACGGCGAAGACCGGGGCGAAGCCGAAGACGGTCATGGCCAGCGCCAGCCAGACGCCGGCCTTGCGGAAGGTCGCGAGTTCGTGCAGCAGGCCGCCTCCCGAGGGCCGGGGTTGGCGCGGCACCAGGGCCAGGACCCCGGCGAACCCGACGACGCCGATGGCGACCACCACCCAGAACGTGGCCCGCCAGCCGAACGCCTGCCCGATCCACGTCCCCAGGGGCACGCCGAGCACGTTGGCCAGCGTCAGGCCGGTGAACATCAGGGCGATGGCGCTGGCCCGCCTGCGCGGCCCCACCAGGTCGGCGGCCACGACCGAGCCGACCCCGAAGTACGCCCCGTGGGCGAAGGCGGCCAGGAAGCGGCCGATCATGAGCACGCCGTACGAGGGGGCCAGCGCCGACAGCAGGTTGCCCGCGACGAACAGCACCATCAGGGCCAGCAGCATGGTCTTGCGCGACAACCGCCCGCCGAGCATGGTCAGCGGCGGCCCGCCGACGGCCACGCCGAGGGCGTACCCGGAGACCAGCAGGCCGGCCGCCGGGATCGTGACGCCGAAGTCGTCGGCCAGTTCGGGCAGCAGCCCGTTGATGATGAACTCCGTGGTTCCGATGCCGAAGGCGCTGATCGCCAGGGCGAACAGGGCGAGAGGCATAGAATTCTCCTCAGACGACGTTAGTGAGCGTAGGCATTATTTGCACGCGCCGACTAACTGACCATACAACTATGCTGAGGAGGCTGTCACATGCCCCTAGCCGACGACGCCGTCGAGGCGCGCGCCCAGGGCTGGCGCACCCTCGCGGCCCTGCACGCCAGGATCGAGGACCGGCTGGAGAAGGCGCTGCAGCGCGGGCACGAGCTGAGCGTGAGCGAGTACACCGTGCTCGACGCGCTGGCCAGGCAGGACGGCTGGCACATGCGCATGCAGCAGCTCGCCAGGGCCGTGGTGCTCAGCCAGAGCGCCACCACGCGGCTGGTGACGCGGCTGGAGAACCGCGACCTGCTGCGGCGCTACCTGTGCGTGGACGACCGGCGCGGGATCTACTCCGAGGTCACCCCCGACGGGCGCGCGCTGCTCGAACAGGCACGTCCGACGCATGACACCGTGCTGAAGGAGGTGCTGGCCGAGGCGGCGGAGCAGCCGGAGCTGGCCCCGCTCGCCGCCGTCCTGAGCTGACGTCCTGAGCCTGACGCCCTGGGTTGATGTCCTGGGTTGACGTCCTGACCCTGATGTCCTGGGTTGATGTCCTGGGTTGAGGACGTCGTCACTCCGCGGGAGCGGTGACGTTGCTCTGGATCTCGCCGACCTGCACGTCCCGCGTGGTCTCGAGTTGCACGGGCGCGAACTGGAACGGCACCACGCCGCCCTGGCTCTGGACGTCCACCGGCCATCGGGTGGTGACCGTCAGCGTGTACTTCTCACGCGGCTGGTCGATGGACGAGCGCAGGTAACGCACGCCGCAGGAGAACGTCCCGCCCTTGGTGTAGGGCTTGCCGGCGCTCCCGCAGCCGGTCTCGGTGACCTCCGCCCGGTCGGCCGTCGTGCCCGGGTCGATCTCGATGTCCTCCAGGGTCGCGACCAGCGTCACGCTCATGACGCCGGGCAACTCGGCCGTGACGGTGCGGCGCGGCTGGCCGACTCCTTCGAGCCAGACCCAGGTGGGCAGGTTGACGTAGCTGCCGGCGTCGGGGTTCAGCTTGACGGTGGGCTCGGGCACGGTCAGCGCGGCGCGGGCGATCTGCGCGAGCTGCTCCATCGTGAGGCCGGAGGGCGGCGTGTTGCCGGTGGGCACGAAGATGAACTGTTCGAGATCGGCCCAGCAGGCCACGCCGTTGGGGTCGGCCTCGTTGAGGGCGGGCAGCCACCAGCGTCCGTCCTGCCCGATCTTGTCCTTGAACTGCCGGATGAACGCCTGGAAGCTCTCCTCGTCGATGCGCGCCCGGTTCGCCGCGTCGCGGCCCTCACCGCGCTGGCGGAGCATCTCCTCGGGGGTCGGCCCCGGCTCGTACCAGCACGGGCGCGGGATGCGGTAGCCGTCGCCGCTGCCGCCCCTGACGTCGCCGCTTACCCTGATGCTGGTGTGTTTGCCCCTCCAGCCCACGGTGTTGCCCGACTGCTCCTTCTCCTGGGTCGTGTTCTCGCCGGGGCCCGGGACGGGGTCGAGGAGCAGCGGTGCCATGAGCAGAGCCGCGAGCAACGCTTTCATCGGGTGCATCTCTCTCTGGAGGGAACGTAGGACCTGATGCGCCAGACCCCGTCGGCGCCGCGGCGGGCGGCCACGCTCTGTCCGTACGGGGTGCGCAACCACGCGGGCTGGGGGCTGATGGCCCGGCCGGTGCCGGTGGAGACCATCCGCACCCCGCTCTCGTCCACGCAGGCGTCGATCTGGGCGCCCTTGCCGAACCGCGCGCTGACGCGCAGGTTGTACAGCCGCCCGGTGCCGCGCATCGACCACTTCTCGGTGGCGAACGACTCCACCCACTCGCTCGCCTGGACCGCCGCGTCGAGTTCGAGGCCGCTCTTGTAGGTGCTCTGCCGCTCGGCCACCGCCTTGCGGGTGCCGACGTACTGATCGACCATGACCTTCAGCAGAGGGTCGGGGTTCGCGGGCCACTCGATGCGGGCCTTCAGGCCGTCGGCGATCCGGACCGTCTCGGTCCCCTCCGGCAGCCGCTCCTCCGCAGGCCCGGTGGGGGTCTCGCGCGCGCCGTCCGTGGCCGGCGAGCCCCCCTCCTGGGGACGGTACGGCCGCTCCTGCGTCCCACAGCCCGCCACCAGCAGCAGGCACAGCACCACCGCCGCACGTCTCATGCCGACGACTCCCTCACCACACGAATGCGCCACGTGGGCAGCAGTTCCTCGATCAACGCCTCGGTCTCCGGGGCCATCCCGCCTCCGTACGGGTGCGAGCCGGCCCGCCGGGTCAGCCCCTCGACGACGGCGCGCAGGCGGACGGTGTCCTCCGTCGCGTGCGTGGCGCGCAGCAGGTCGCGCCAGAGGCTCTCGTCGTCGGGGGCCAGCAGCAACGCCTGGCGTACGGCGGCCACGGCGGCGTCCGGCTGGCCGTGCGCGAGCCGCAGTTCGCAGAGCTGGTGGGCGGCGTCGGCCACGGCGGCGCCCACGTCGTACTCCAGGTCGTCGGCCGCCAGCCAGAGGTACCTGCCGGGCCCGCGGGCGGCCAGCAGCGGCCCTCTGACCAGGCCGAGGGCCTTCTCCAGCAGGACGGCCCTGGCCGTCGGGTCGCCCTGCGAGCGGCGTACCAGCTCGCGGAACAACGACCAGTCCGTCCGCACGTCGGGCCCCAGCCGCAGCCGGCCCGACTCGTCGGTGAGCAGGTGCTTCGGCCCGAGCCACTCTTCGACCCTGGCGATCGTGGCGTCCCTGACCATGTCCTGGACGCCGCGCGGCCACAACACGCCGCCGAGCACCACGGGGTGCACGCCGCCCACGTGGGTGGCGAGGTACACCAGCAGCTCGGTGGCCAGCTCCATCCTGCCCTCCTCCAGCGGAGGCAGGCCGGCCAGCTCGACGGGGCCGAGGATGCCGATCTCGACGGCGGGCGGGTGCAGCCCGGCCAGCGGTTCGGCCTCCGCGATCGCCTCGCCGTCCAGGCGTCCGGCGGTGCGGAACAGGTCGATCAGCGCGCGGTAGTGGCGGCGCGGCAGGAGCTGGGCCTCCACCTCGAAGCCCAGCTCGGCGATCCTGGCCTTGCCGTCGTCGCCGATCTCCAGGGTCCAGGTGGCGTGCGGGACCTCGCCCGCCACCACGTAGCCGGCGGTGTCCCGGCGGGCCAGCAGCGCCAGGCGGCGGGCCTCCTCGTGCGTGGGCGCGACGGCGGACAGCAGGTAGTGGGCGCTGCGCGGGCTGCCGGTGATGCGGCCGGTCAGCACCTCGTCGCGCGGGGCGGCGCCGGCCTCCAGTTCGGGCAGCACCTCGGCCAGGCCGCCGACCGCCCGGACGCGGCCCGGCGCGATGGCGGTCAGCTCCTCGCCGAAGCCGACGAGCGTGAGGCGCATGCGGTCGGACCACAGGTTCGTGGCCAGCTCGACCGCGAGCGCGGCCAGTGCGGCCGTGGTCTGCGGGCCGCGCACGTTGATCAGGCCCTGGGCGGCCTCCAGGTCGATCAGCACCCGCCCGCCGGCGTCCGTGCCGATGGAGACGAGCCCGGGGTACGGCGCTCCGCCCGGCTGGAGGCGGCCGTCGAGCTGCGGCGCTCCGGCGGGCCGCACGCGAGCCTCGGGGACCGGCGGCTCCTCCGGCCGCGCCCGGTGGCCGGCGTACGGGTCCCGGCCCGGACGGGTCCGCGGGTCCGGTGTGGCATCCACAGCGCCTCCGGGATACGGCATGGCTCCTGGCCTGGCCCGGGGGTCCGGGGTGGTCGTGCCTGGCTGGGTCCGGGGGTCGGGCAGGAGGCGGGCCTCGTGGGCGGGGAGCCGCCAGATCTGGCCGCCGTCGGCCGCCGTCCACGGGGCGGGCGGGTCGCCGTCCGGAGGGTGGATCCACAGGTCGAGCGAGCGGGCCGACAGGTGGGCCCCGTACACGATGGGCGGCGTGCGGTGCTGGGCGGCCAGTCCCGCGCCGAGCGTGCGCAGCCCGACGTCCAGGACGCGGGCGCCCGGCGCGTCGGAGCCGAGCCGCAGCGCGATCTCGGCCTGGGCGGCGTCGTCGCGCGGGCGGGCGATCCGGCGGCCGAACACCCGGCGCCAGAGCTGCTCCCTGCGCCGCCTGGCCAGCACGATCAGCAGCCCGGCGGCGGCCAGCGAGGCGGCGCCGAGGTACTGGGTCAGGTCGCCCTGGGGCTCCATGATGACCTGCCGGTCCCCTGGGGGCTCGTCCTGACGGTCGGCGGTCTCGCTCTCCTGCGGGGCGGGCTGGCGGTGCTTGGCCTCGCCCTGCTCCCGCTTACTGTCGCGCTCGGTGCTCTCGGGCCGTTCGGCATGCCTTCCGGGAGTCGTCTCGGCCCGTCCGGCGTCCCGGTCCACGTGCGCGCGGCCCGGGTGCTCGCGCAGGGTCTGCTCGCGGGGCTGGTTCACCGGCACGATGTGGACGTGCCGGGCGTCGTCCGGCATGTCGAGCACCCAGCCGGGCCTGATCAGGTCGGCCATCCGCAGCCGGGTGCCGTCGGGCTGCTCCCTGGCCTGGTTGAGCCGGTAGATCTCGGGATAGCGGCGGCCGTCGCCCAGGCACTTCTCGGCGATCTCCCACAGGCTCTCGTGGTGCCGGCCGTGTGGCGGCTGCACCACGTACACCTTCTTGGTCTTGGGCGTCTCCAGCGTCTGCTCGACGATCGGCGCCGAGTACGCGACCGCCGTCACCGGCGGCGCGGCGGGCGTGGGCGCCAGTTTCACCAGCGGCACCACCATCGCCCCGGCCGTGAACAGCAGCAGCACCGCCGAGACGAGCTTGTTGGCCAGGAACTGCATCCCGCCGGACATCGGCACCCTGGCGGGCATGCCGACGCGGCGGACCCCGGCGTACACCTCGACCAGCACGCACACGAAGAGCTGGAACCAGGCCCCCCAGACCAGCAGCACCAGCACCGCCATGATCGTGGACGGCCCCACCTGGCCGGTGAGCACCTGGGGGTCGAGCAGTTCGGGCGCGACCGGCGGGCCGACGAACGAGAGCAGCGCGTACGGCACCCCGCCCACCAGCGCCACCAGCACGACCAGCGCCCCGATCCCGGCGAGCACGTCGCCGAACCGGCGCCTGGCCGGAACGCGCGCGGGAACGTGCCGTCCGTGTGAACGCGCGGGCTCTCGCGTCGGCATCGCCTCTCCTTTCCCGGTCCAGCGTCTTGTCTCTGGCATCCCCGCACTCCATCGAGTGACGGGATTCGGTCTGTCTCGCTTCGGCCAACTCGCCGCGGGCTGTCCTGTGTCGGGCTATCTCGCTTCGGGGGCCGCGCTCGCCTCGCCGGTCATCTCGGAGCCGGAGAAGCCGATCGCGCTCAGGAAGAACGCCTCCCAGCGCACCGACACGGTCACCGTCACCTGCGCCTGGCCCTGGCCGACCGCGCACTCGCCGGAGGCCACGTCGTCGCCCTGCGCCGCGACGATCTCGTCCGCTCTGGAGCACACCTGCGCCTCGCCGAGCAGCCGCGCCTCCCCCGTTTCGCGGAGGTGATCGACGTCGAGCTCGTCGGCCCCGGCGCGGGCGGCCTGCTCGGCCACGTCGGCGGCGCGCAGCCGGGCGTTGATCGCCGAGCCGCCGTCCACCAGCAGCCCGGCCAGCAGGAACACGACCACCGAGAACAGCACGGTGAACACCGACATGGAGCCGCGCTCGCCGTCCCTCATTCGATCCTCCTGAACTGTTCGAGCGGCACCACGGCCGTCCCCGTCAGCTCCTTGGTGCCGCCGAAGCCGAGGAAGGCGAGGTCGAGCTCGCAAGTCACCTCGGCCAGCACCTGGCCGCCCTGCTCCCATTCGGAGCCGTCCAGGGAGACCGCGGCGGACCCGCAACGCCCGTCCAGCGCGTTCGACGTGATGGTCTGCGCGGCGGACTCGGCGTCGTCCAGCGAGCGCTGCACGGAGGCGGCCCTGGCGGCGTCGCGGGCCGTCCCGTTCACCCGGCCCTGCGTCTCGACCAGCACCCCCGCGCCGGCCAGGAACAGCAGGAAGAGCAGGAAGACCGGGGCCAGCATGACGGTCTCCACAGCCATCGAACCCCGCTCGTTCATTCGCAGTCCTCGCCGCCGTTGTCGGGACGGAAGCACTCGACGGGCCCGCCCGCGGTGGCGGTGATCGTGAAGGCGAGGTCGGGTAGCAGCGGGATGACCTGCACGGCGCTGCCGGTCACGGTGACGAAGCGTTCGTCGGGCTCCTTCTCCGCGGTCGTGGCGGTGGCCTCCTGGAGCAGCCGGGGCCCGACGGCACGGATGATCTCGGTGGCCTTGCCGGTGGCCGCGCCCGGCCAGTCGCCCGAGTCGAACGGCGCCGCCCTGGCCACGCGGGCCCCTTCCCTGGCCGCCGCCTCGGCCACCTCGCGGGCGTGGAACCAGAGCGCGACCTGCACGATGAGCAGCACGGTCGCGAGGATGACCGGCATGAGCAGGGCCAGTTCGATCACCGTCGCGCCGCGCTCGTCCCGAGGCGGCCGGGCTCTCACGGGTTGCCGCCACCGCCTTCGCCGCCTCCGCCGCCGAAGGTCTGCTCAAGGTTGCCCTGCTGCTGCTCGACCAGGCTCCTGATCAGCGTGGCCAGGCCGAGCGCGACGCCCGCGATGATCGCGGTGATGATCACCCATTCGACGGCGGAGGCGCCCCTGGTGGGCGCGGTGCGGGCCCGGCGTACGCGCTCGCCCAGGCAGGCAGTGAGGTAGACGATCCAGGGATGATTCACGAGACCCCCAACATCTTCATCGCGGCGGGATAGCTGAGAAAGATCACAAAACCGGCGCAGAGCAGGAGCTGGGCCACCAGCATCGACTGGGAACGCTCGCCCGCCCGGCCCTCGATCTCGGCCAGCTCACGGCGGCGCAGGGTCGCGGCCCTGGCGGTGAGCGAGGCACGTACTTTGGCGCCGTCGTCGGCCACCAGGCCGAGCGCGGCGGACAGGTCGCGCAGCTCGTCGACGTTGATCTCCTCGCCGAGCTGGCCCAGCGCCTGCCACGGGGTGATGCCGACGATGCGCGCGCCGCGCAGGGCCTCGCGGATGCGGCCCATCGCCCAGTTGGGCTGCTCGCCGCTGACCGAGACGGCCATCATCAGGGCCTCGGGGACGCCACGGCCACCGGCCAGGTTCATGGAGACGAGGTCGAGGAAGGCTCCGACGACGTGACGGAAGTCGCGCCGCATGGCCGCCGCGTCCCGCTTGACCTGCAGGTCGGGCAGGAAGAAGAAGACGAGGGCCACGAGCAGCGCGGTCCAGAACGGGATGGCCAGGGAGACGCCCCACTCCATGAGCACCAGCCAGCCCAGCAGCAGCGGGAAGGCGAGCAGGCCGCTGACCCCGAGCAGCACCTTGGTGGCCAGGAACGCCTCGAACGAGCGGCCGAGCAGGGCCAGGTCCGACCGGATCGAGCGCACCTCCCAGCCGCGCGCCCCGTACAGGCGGGCCATCCGGGCGCCGAGGCCGCGGCGGAACGCGCTGACCTCCTCGTCGGGCAGCGCGAGCTGGATGCGGGGCGCGCCCGTGTCCTCGCGTACGGCGTCGAGCGCGAGCAGCCGGGCCACCAGCCCGGGACGGGCCGGGAAGATCGCCCGCAGCAGCACGAACAGGCCGAGCCCGAGCACCGCGCCGGCCAGCGCGCCCTCAACCATGACGACCACCTCCTGGCGCGAGCGGGTGTTCAGCCATCGCCGCCGCCTCCTCCCATGAGCAGCCGCGTGGGCTTGTCGAATCGGGCCAGCCGCCGCATCCAGGCGAACCCGGCCCCGAACAGCCCGGCCACGACCACCAGCACGGCCTGGCCGAGGTAGCCCTCGTACTCCTTGACGTACTCGGGGTTGAACAGCACGAGGATCCCGGCGAAGACCAGCGCGGTGATCACCACGATCTGCACGCTGCGCCGGGTCGAGCGGCGTTCGGCCTCGACGCGGCGGCGCATGTCGAGTTCCTCACGGGCCGAGACGGCCAGCGCGCCGAGCACGTCGCGCAGGCCGGGGCCGCGCAGTCGGGAGTTGAGGATGAGCGCGGCCACGACGAGGTCGGCCGAGGGGTCGTCGAGTTCGTCGGCGAAGCGGGCCAGCGCGTCCGGCAGCGCCATCCTGGTGTGCAGCCGGTCGATGAGGGCGCGCAGGTGCGGCCTGAGCATGGGCGCGGCGGCCCTGATGGACGACGGGATGGCCTGTTCGAGTCCGGCGGCGCCGGCGATCGTGTCGCGCAGCGACTCGGTCCAGGCGGCCAGCCCTTCCAGGCGGCGCATGGCGGCGCGCTCCTCGCCCGCGCCGCCCGACAGCCCGCGCCAGGCGAACACGAGCAGCACCGTGCCCACCGCCATGACCGGCCAGCCGGTGATGATCAGGACCAGGCCGGCGGCCACCGCGGCGACGGCCGCGCGGGTGGTCAGCAGTTTGATCAGGTCGCTCTTCGGCCGGGTGGGGCGGGGGCGCAGGCCGTACAGGGCCAGGACGAACAGGAACAGGCCGCCGCCTGCGCACGCGCCGGCCAGCAGCGCCAACGGGTCGAACGTGAACGGCATGCCGGTCACCAGCCTCCCGGGGTGTAACCGTGGGCGGCCAGCTCCTCCAGGCAGGAGATCGGGGCGTGCGGGAGCGCCGCCCCGTCCGGGCCCGGCACGAACACCTCGCTGGACAGGACGCGCCCGTCGCAGCCGTTGACCTCGCGGATGCTGGAGACGTAGCGGCGCAGCCGCCCGCCCACGTGGTAGTCGTTGCGTTTCTCGATGAAGACCACGAAGTCGATGGCCCCGGCGATGAGCATGTGGGTGGCGTCGATGGGCAGGCGCTCGCGGGCCTGCAGGGCGTAGGTGGAGATGCGGTTGAAGACCTCCATGCTGGAGTTGGCGTGGATGGTCGACAGGGAGCCGTCGTTGCCCTGGGTCATGGCGTTGAGCATGGTGACGATCTCGTCGCCGAGGACCTCGCCGACGATGACCCGGCTGGGGTTCATCCGCAACGAGCGGCGGACGAGTTCGGCCATGGAGATCTCGCCCTGGCCCTCGGAGTTGGGCAGGCGCTGCTCGAAGGCGACGACGTTGGGATGCAGCTCGGAGAACTGGTCGAGGCCGAGTTCGAGGGCGCGTTCGACGGTGATGAGGCGCTCGACGGGCGCGATCTCGTTGGCCAGGGCGCGCAGCAGGGTGGTCTTGCCGGCGTTGGTGGACCCGGCGATCATGATGTTCTTGCGGGCGGCGATCACCGCCTTCAGGAACCGTCCGACGTCCGGGCTGATGGTGCCGTTGCCGACGAGGTCGGACAGGAACACCTTGCCCAGGCGGGCGCGGCGGATCGACACGGCCGGCCGGACCGTGACGTCCATGACCGCGCTCAGCCGGGAGCCGTCGGGCAGGCGCAGGTCGAGCTGGGGGTTGGCGGTGTCGAACGGCCTGCTCGACAGCCCCGAGTACGCCGCCAGGATCTGGATCAGCTCGATCAGCTCGTCGTCGGTGTCGGCGACCGGGTCGTGCGTGAGTTCCTGGCCGTCGGCGTAGCTCACGAACACCCGGTCGCAGCCGTTGATGTCGATGTTCTCGACCTGGGCGTCGTCGAGCAGCGGCTGCAGCCGGCCCACCCCGAACAGCGCCGCGTGGATGCCGGCCGCGAGCCCCTCTTCCTCCTCGACGTTGGGCGGCGTGCGGCCGAGGCCGATCTCGTTGCGCGCGTGCTCCTCCAGCACCTGCGAGATCAGCGCCCTGGCGAACTGGCGCTCGTCCTCACCGGTCATCGGGGGCAGGCCGCCCGCCTGGTCGAGCCGGCGCTGGTGGGCCAGGCGGTCGCCGACCTCCTGGCGGAAGCGTTTGACGAGGGTGTGGTCGATCATCGGTGGCTCACCAGCCTCGACGCCAGGTCTCGTGCGGTGCGGACGAGCAGCGAGCGGTCCAGCCGCCCGCCCCACTGGCCGCGCAGCAGTTCGGCGCCCTTGGGGTCGTGGGCCAGGCCGTGCACGAACTGCACGCTCGGGCCGACGATCCGGCGCACGTCCTCGATGGAGCCGCGGTAGTTGCGCGGGTCGGCGATGACGACGACACCGTGGGCCTTGCTGAGCTGGAGGCGTTCGCGCAGGTGGGCCACGTGGTCGAGGGTGGCCCTGGTGAGCAGCACGACCTGCTCGGCCTCGGCCATCAGGTCGGCGAGTTGCGGGTGGGCACCCAGCCGTCCGCAGTCGGCGATCACGTCGGCGTCGGGGATGGCGGCCAGCGACCTGCCCAGTGGGCCCCACAGCCAGGTGAGCCCGGCGGCCTGCTCGCCGTGGGTGAGCCCGACCAGCACGTCGAGGCCGCCGACGATCTTCTGGGTGTGCTGCTGGATCTGCGCGGCCTCGAGGCCGCGGCGCGCGGTGGCGCCCAGCGTGAGCAGCCCTCTGCCGGGGTTGAGCACGCCGCCTCCCTCGGCGGGCAGCCGGTAGGCGAGGTCGCCGCCGGCCGGGTCGCATTCGGCCAGCAGCACGGGACGGGGCCAGACCGCCGCGAGCGCCGTGGCGGCGGTGGTCACGCCCGGCGCTCCCTTGTCGGCGGCCAGTACGATCAGCGCCACGTCAGCGTGCCCCCGGAAGCTCGGCCACCGCGATCTGCCCGCTGGAGGCGGCGGCCACGATCACCGGCGCGGCCGGGGCTTCGACGACCACGGTGAGCTGACCGGAACTGCCGGATCTGCTCTTGTCGCCCACGGCGAAGACGAGCGCGCTGGCGGCGAGCACCCGGCTTTCTCCCTCGCTCGACCGGCTCGGCACGAATATCACCTGCACGCGATCGCCTTGTTGGATGCCCGCAGGCATTTGCCCGGGTTTGAGAGCCAGCCCGACGGTCGCCTTTCCCTGCCCCAACTCGGTGCTGGTCTTCGCGCCCATCGCGTTCGTCATCAGCGTGCCGGGGAGAATCGTCACGGCCGCGAAGCTGTTGGCCACTTCCGCCCTGCGCGACCAGGAGACGAAGTCGATGCCGGTGTCGGCGATCTTCACTTCCTCGATCGCCTCCTTGGGTATCCGCTGGCCCGCGCCGACCTGCTGGCTGATGCGGATGGCGGAGACGCGGTCGCCGCTGTTCAGCACGAGCAGGGTCGCGGCCAGCGCGCCGCCCAGGATGAGCAGGACGGCCAGCGCGGCCAGCGCCGGCTTGCGTTCCCGGGGCGGGACGGGGAGCTTGCGCGAGGCCGGGCCGGACAGCCCGGCCGCCCCGTTGGCGGCAGGCTTTTCACTGGTCCTCATGGGTGGGGGGCTCCCGAAGGTGAATTGCGGAATTCACGCCATTATGTGGGGATCGTTACGGCGACGGAGGCGGAATTCGCCCACCCATGCTTGTTTCGCAGGTGACATGGTGTCAAGCGGAAATAATCGATGCCTATTGTTTCTATCGAGTTGACGGATGCATTTTCATCCGATTAGTCGCCTCTTCATTAACTTCAGACACATCAATCACAACTTTTTCCTGATCTGCGGCATTCGGGCGGTCAGCCATGCCATTGCCGTCAACCGGCCCGCCCGGCCACGTTCCTGGCGCTACCTTTGGCGACCGAAGTCGACCGAGGAGACGGCACCATGCGGATCATGCTCACCGTGATCGGCGGGCAGGGCGACCGCGACGTCGTGATCGACGGCGACGACGGCGCCACGGTGGCAACGCTCAGCGCGGAGCTCAGCGATCACGGCCCGCTGGCGCGCGTCGTCCGGCTGCCCAAGGCCAGGGCGGCGCCGTACGACGTGGCGGGCGGCGGCGGGCCCCGCGTGCCCCCGCCGCGCCGGCCCGAGCGGGCCGACATGGGGCCGCCCGCCCTGTGGCGCGACGGCCGGCCCCTCGACCCGCTCGCCCCCATCAGCGCCGTGCTGCGCGACGGCGACAAGGTCACGCTGGAGGCCCACCTCGCCCGCGCGACCGTCGTCGAGGAGCCCGGCGGCGTCGCCGAGGTGCGCGTGGTGGGCGGCCCGGCGGCCGGCGCGGTGCACCGGCTGGGGCTGGGCGTGCACGTCATCGGCTCCGATCCCATGTGCACGGTGGCGGCCGGCGACCCGGCGCTGGCGCCCGAGGCGGTGACCGTCCGCGTGACGCCCGAGTCGATCACCGTGGAACGGGCCTGGCAGCCGGCGGCCGAGGCGCCCCGGCTCAAGCTCAAGGGACGCTGGGCCGAGGAGGTCGCCGACCTCACCGCCCGCACCGCCGCGCGCGAGGCGGCCGAACTGGCGGCCGGCTACGGCGAGGTGCCCGAACTCGACGGCCGGCCGCTCACCGAGCCGGTCGAGTGGCCCGACCAGGCCATGCTCACCTGCGGGACGTCGGTGTTCACGCTGACCTCCATCGAGCCGAGGGACGCCCACCTCGCACCGCGCGGCGAGGGCGGCGTCTCCTACAACCGCCCGCCCAGGCTGCGGCGGCCGGAGCCCCAGCGGGCGTTCGTCCGGCCGAAGGAGCCGACCAGGAACGAGGGGATGCGCCTGCAGTTGCTGGCCGCGTTCCTGCCGGCCGTACTCGGCGTGACCCTGGCCTTCGCGCTCAAGCAGCCGTTCTACCTGCTCGTCGCCCTCATGACGCCGGTCATCATGATCGGGCAGTGGTGGAGCGACCGGCGGCACGGCAGGAAGCAGCATAGGAAGGCGCTCAAGGAGCACGAGGAGCGCCTCCGGGCGTACGACGAGGAGGTGGAGCGGGCCCGCGCGGCCGACGAGGCGGTCCGCCGGGCCGACGCGCCCGATCCCGCCCAGGTGCTGCTGACGGCCACCGGGCCGCGCAGGCGGCTGTGGGAGCGCCGGATCCACGACTCCGACGCGCTCCGGCTGCGGGTCGGGCTCGCCGACCTGCCCGCCGACCTGGAGCTGAAGGAGGAGCAGGGCGGGGCCATCGACCCGCCGATCTGCCGCTCCGTGCCGGTGGCGCTGCCCATGCGGCGGCTGGGGGTGGCCGGCGTGACCGGGCCCCGCACGTCCGCGATCAGCCTGGTGAGCTGGCTCGTCGCGCAGGCCGCCACCCTCCACAGCCCCCGCGACCTGGCCGTCGTGGTGATCTCCGCGCATCCGGACGCCGAGCACCGGTGGAGCTGGCTGCGCTGGCTGCCGCACTGCGCGCCGCGGGCCGGCGAGGAGTGCGTGGCGCTGGTCGGCGCCGACCCCGACTCGGCCGCCCGCCGCGTCGCCGAGCTGGCCGCCCTCATCGACGAGCGCCAGAACACCGCCATCCCCGAGCTGGGCAAGGTCCCCACCGGCTGGGACGACCTCGGCGGGCCCGAGAAGCCCGCGTTCTCCGCCTACGACGTGCGCCCGTACGACGTGCTGGTGGTCCTCGACGGCGCTCAGGTGCTGCGCGGCTTGCCCGGCATGCCGCAGGTGCTGCGCCAGGGCCCGCGCTCCGGCGTGTACACGCTGGCCGTGGACGAGGACCAGCGGCTGCTGCCCGAGGAGTGCCAGACCGTGGCCGAGTGCGGCGGCGACGGCCTCGTCCGGCTGCGCGGCGGCGGCCTCGACGTCATCGGCCCGCTGCTGGGCGACCTCGTCTCGGCCGCCTGGTGCGACCGCCTGGCCAGGGCCCTGGCCCCCATCCGCGACGTCAGCAGGGACGACACCGCCGGCAACCTCCCCGACGCGGCCCGCCTGCTCGACCTGATGGGCCTGACCGCCCCCTCCGGCGCGGAGCTGGCCGCCCGCTGGGACGCGCAGGGCAGCACCGAGGCGCTGATCGGCGTCGGCCCCGACGGGCCGTTCACGGTGGACCTCAGGCTCGACGGCCCCCACGGGCTGATCGCCGGCACGACCGGCGCGGGCAAGTCGGAGCTGCTGCAGACGCTGATCTGCTCGCTGGCCGTGGCCAACCGGCCCGACCAGCTCACCTTCGTGCTCATCGACTACAAGGGCGGGGCCGCGTTCAAGGAGTGCGTCCGCCTGCCGCACACGGTCGGCATGGTCAGCGACCTCGACGGCCACCTGACGCAGCGGGCCCTCGACTCGCTGGCGGCCGAGATCCGGCGCAGGGAGCGGCTGCTGCTGGCCGCCGGGGCCAAGGACATCGACGACTACACCGGGCCGGGCATGCCCAGGCTGGTGCTGATCATCGACGAGTTCGCCGCGCTGGTGGCCGAACTGCCCGACTTCGTGACCGGACTCGTGGACATCGCCCGCCGTGGACGGTCGCTGGGCATCCACCTGATCCTGGCCACGCAGCGGCCGGCCGGCGTGGTGACGGCGGACATCCAGGCGAACACGTCGTTGCGGATCGCGTTGCGGGTGACCGAGCCCGCCGAGTCCACCGACGTCATCGACCTGCCGGACGCGGCGCACATCTCCAAGTCCACGCCCGGACGGTGTTACGTGCGCTCGGGCGTGGGCGGCGCGATCGCCGTGCAGACGGCCAGGGTCGGCGGTCGCAGCCCGGCCCCGTCCGCGGCTCCTGGCGAGCGGGCCGAGGACGTCCTGCGGGTGCTCGACGTGGAGTGGCAGGCGCTGGGCAGGCCGCTGCCGCCGCCGCCCCGTCCGGACGAGGAGGGCTCGGCGACCACCGACCTCACGCTCGTCGCCGACGCCCTCATCGAGGCCGCCCGGCTGGCCGGGGTGCCGGCCCAGCCGAGCCCGTGGCTCGACCCGCTGCCCGACCGGCTCGTCCTCGACCTCCCGGCCGGGACGCCGGAGGCCGCCGAAGACGGATTCGCCGAGGTGCCGCCGCTGCCGTTCGGCGTCACCGACCGGCCGTGGGCGCAGGACCGGCGTCCGCTGGCGCTCGACGTGGCCCACGGGGGTCACCTGCTGCTCGCCGGCTCGGCCCGCAGCGGGCGATCGACGGCGCTGCGCACCCTCGCGGGCTCCATCGCGGCCCACGCCTCCCCCGAAGACGTGCACCTGCACGCCGTCGACTGCGGCTCGGGCGCGCTGCTGCCGCTGGTGGCGATGCCGCACTGCGGGGCCGTGGTGACCCGCGACCAGCTCGACCGGGTGGAGCGGCTGCTGACCCGGCTGCGGGTGGAGGTGGGCCGACGGCAGCAACTGCTGGCCGAGGCCGGGCACGCGTCGCTGGCCGAGTACCGGCAGGCGGGGCACCGGCTGCCGTGGCTGGTGTTCATGCTCGACCGCTGGGAGGGGTTCGTCGCGGCCTTCGAGGGCTACGACTACGGACGGCTGATCGAGGCGCTGCTCCAGCTCCTGCGGGAAGGGCCCGCGGTGGGGCTGCGGGCCGTGGTCAGCGGCGACCGGTCGGGGCTGATGGGGCAGGTCTCGACGGTCTTCGACGACCGGCTGCTGCTGCGGCTGTCCGACAGCGCGGACTACGGCCTGGCGGGGTTCCCGCTCAAGGGGCTGCCCGCGTCGATGCCTGCCGGGCGGGCGCTGTCGATGGGCGAGCACGGGATCGTGGAGCACCACATCGCCCTGCTGGCCGCCGATCCGTCGGGGCCGGCGCAGGTGGCGGCGCTCCAGTCGCTGGCCCGATCCGCCGCGAGCCCGCCCTCGCATGCTCTGGGAGCGGCCCCCGGTCCCTGGCGGTGGGCAGGAACGCCGCCGCTGCGGGTGGACGCGCTCCCGACGCGTGTCACCGCCGCCCAGACCCTGGCGCTCGATCCCGGCTTCGAGCCCCCGTCGCCGCTGTGGACGCTGGTCGGCGCGGGCGGCGACGCCCTCGCCCCGCTCGGCCTCGACCTGCGGGCCCACGGCCCGGCCGCGGTGATCGCCGGGCCGTCCCGCTCCGGCCGCTCGTCGGCGCTGCTGACCGCCGCCCGGTCGCTGATCGCCCGCGGCACGCCGGTGGTCGCGGTCGCCCCCAGGCGCAGCCCGCTGCGGGAGCTGGCGGGGGCGCTGGCCGTCCTCGACGGCGAGGCGGCGAACCTGACGGAGCTGGTGTCCGGCCTGGAACACTACGCGGTGCTGGTGGACGACGCCGAACTGGTCAACCCCGACGGGCCGCTCGGGACCGCGCTGGAGGAGGTGCTCCGCACGGGCCGCGACGGCGACCACGGCCTGCTGATCGCCGGTACGACGGGCGACCTGGCCGTGGCCTATCGCGGGTTCGTGGCCGAGGCCCGCAAGTCGCGTACCGGGCTGCTGCTGGCCGTGCAGGGGCAGACCGACGGCGACCTGTTCACGATCCGGCTCCCGCGCGGGACGACGGGCGGGCCGCAGGGCCGCGGCTTCCTGGTGACGAGCGGCATCCTGACGCCCGTCCAGGCGGCCCTGCCGGACGGCGGCTGACCGTGTCAGACAGGCACGAGGCCCCTCCCGGAACCCGGGAGGGGCCTCGTCCGCAGGCTGTGCCGGACGCGGTCAGCCGATCCGGTCGTTCACCGCGGAGTTCGAGTCGCCGCCCCACACGTCGTCGTCCTCGTGCAGCCACGTGGTCGACTCGCGGTCGCTGGACTCCTGGCCCGCACCGCCGCCGCCCATGCCGCCCATCGGCATGAAGGGCATGCCGTTGCGGCCGACGGACGAGGTTCGCCCGTTCAGCCCGCCCGTGGTGGGGACCATGCCGCCTCCGCCGCCGTACACGCCGCCGCCTCCGGTGGAGGTGCTGCCGCTGTTGTAGGCCGGGGTGGTGCCGTAGCCGCTCGTGGTGGGGTTGGTCCCGGTGTTCGCGAGCGACGGGTTGTAGTCCTGCAGGCTCGTGTTCGGCCCCGTGCCGTTGCCGTTCGCGCCGGTGCCGTTCGTGCCGTTCCCGTTCGTGCCGTTCCCGTTCGCGCCGGTGCCGTTCAGGTCCTGGCCGCCCGGGTTCCGGCCACCGGAGTCGCCGCCGCCCGGGTAGTCGCCCGGGTTCGTGCCGGATCCGGGCAGGCCCGAGCCGTTGGACGGGTCGTAGGCACCGAGCGAGGGCCGGTACGGGTCCACGCCACCGTTCGGCATGCCGGTCATGTCGGGGTCGTAGCCGCCGTTGCCAAGGCCGCCGTTGTCTGTGCCGCCGAACTGCGAGTAGTCGATCGGGTCGAGGTCCCCCTCGTCCTGCCCGGGGAGGCTGATGGTGCGCAGCACGGTGTCGAGCGTGTTCGGCATCTCGGTGTGGACGTATGCCAGGTCGTTGCTGAACACCTGCAGGTGGTGCCCCGCCAGCTCGTCCTGGGATCCCCATTTGCCGGTGGCGTTGTCGCCGCCGTAGACGCCGGTGTAGGTGCTGTAGTAGTCCGTGATGCTGTCGTTCCAGGTGCCGAGGGACTGGTTGGCCCAGGTGGGCATGACGCCCTTCCACGTGTCCGTGATGAACGACTGGTGCTTGTCCACCACGGTCGCCAGGCTCGTGAGGGGGGCGGACATCGCCCCCAGCTTCTCGGCCAGCTCGCCCAGCGTCACGAAGAGCACCCCGAGCGCCTGCTGCGCCTCGACCGAGGCGGACCCCTCCCAGTGCTTGGCGAGCTCGCGTGCCTGCGTCTCCAGCTCGGTCTTGGCGGTGTTGACCACCTCCTGGGCGTCGCTGTAGGCGATCGACGCATTCTGGATCCGCGTCTTGTCGAAGCCGTTGATGAAGTTGACGACTCCCTCGACGCTGCGGCCACCGGTCCGGACGTCGGAAGGCATGCACATCGGCTTCAACTGATGCGTCGTCTGCTTGTTCTCTGCCATAACGCTCAGACCACGCCTTCGTTGGCGCCATTCGTCGCCTGGTAGTTGCCTGCCCCGGCCTCCACCAGCGCGATGGCGGTGCCGAAGTTCTCCAGGACTTCCTCGTACACGGCCATGAACTCGTCGTAGCTCTGCCGCAGCGTGTCGCCGAAGGTCGCGCCGCCCGGCCAGTCGTCGATGCTCAGCAGGTGGCGGCGCACGTCGGAGAGGTCGCCGTAGGCGGCAAGGTCGTTGAGCGAGCCCTGGCGGGAGGAACGGCTGCCCTCCCCGCTGATGGGCTTCATCACCTCGCGCAGCTCTTCGGCGACATTCATGATCTTCTCGGCGCTGTACGTGACGCCGTCCCGTTCGGCTTCGAGTCCAGGCCAGTTCGCCGGCGGTTGGGTTTCTCCCACGAGTTTCCCCCTTGCCACTCGATCAAAGAGCCTACTCGGATGTTCTCACTCAGTACAGAAAACTCATAGCCAACATGCGTAACATTAGCCAACATGCAGACCCAGAAGGACCTATATCAGGCGCAACGGCTGATGCAGCAGCGCCTGGGGATGGCCCTGCTGCAGGGGGAACCGGACGTGCCGGAGTCCCCCATGCGCCGGCAGAACGTGGCGACGTTCGCGGGACTCCTGATCGCGGTCCTCATCGTCGCCGGATTCGGGATCTGGGGGCTGCTCAGCCCGGGTAACGCGACCAAGCTGACCGACCCCGGCCAGCTCCTCATCGAGGAGGAGACCGGGGCCTCCTTCGTCTACAACCAGCAGTCCGGACGGCTCCAGCCGGTGGCGAACTACGTGTCCGCGCGCCTCATGCTCGAAGACACCGACATCACGGTCAGAACGGTGTCCGCCGAATCGCTCGCCGGGTTCGCGCGCGGGCAGAAGGTGGGCATCCCGGGCGCGCCCGACTCGCTGCCCAAACGGGAGCGGCTGGTCAAGGGCCCGTGGTCGTCGTGCGTGGCCGAGGGGACCGACGCCACCGGCACGCCCAAGTCGTTCGTGTCACTCGTGGCGGGCACCGACATCGGCGGCACGCCGGTGGGCGACGAGGCGCTGCTCGTCAACGACGGCCAGCAGAGCTGGGTGCTCTGGGCCAACCAGCGCCTGCGGGCGGCGAACGTGGACCGGCTCAGCGACCAGACGCCGCGCCGCGTGCCCGCCTCGTGGGTGAACTCCATCCCCGCGGGCGTCGACTTCGCGGCCGGCCGGATCCCCCAGCTCGGCAGGAAGGCGACCGGCCCCGGCGGGGCGAGTGCCCGGGTCGGGCGCGTGTACAAGGTGGCGGGCATGGGGGGCGCGGGCGAGCGCTGGTACGTCCTGCTCGCCGACGGCCTGGCGGCCATCAACCAGACGCAGGCCATGCTGCTGCTCCAGGACCCGGCCAGCAAGACCGCCTACGGCAGGAGCCCGGTCCGGGAGACCACGATCGACTCGGCGACCGCCAACGCGACCAAGGACTCCGCGCGCACGATGATGAACAACGCGCTCCCCGCGACCATGCCGAGCTTCCGCGTGCCGAGCGCGTCGGCCCCGCTGTGCGCGGTCTACGCGAACACCGTGCAGGGCTCGACCAAGGCCGTGCTGACCACCGGCAGCAGGATCACCATCCCCCAGCCGACGGTGAGCGCCGGCTCGGACAAGGTGGACCAGGTGCTGCTTCCGCCGGGCGGCGCGGTGCTGGCCGGCACCCTGCCGGGCGACGGGCAACTGTCGGCCGTGCAGCAGTACTCGCTCATCACCGACCAGGGCAGGAGATACCAGCTCACCTCCGCGGACGCCGTCGGCAAGCTCGGATACGAGGCGGCGGACGTCGCCCCGGTGCCCGCCCACCTGCTACGGCTGATCCCCGACGGCCCGACGCTGGACCCGGCCGCGGCCAGGACTCCCGTCCAGGAGGTGCAGGCCATCCAGCCGGCGCGGTGAGTCCCGCGCCGGGCTAGATGGAGATGCCGCCGGTGTCCTGCGCCATGGTCTCGTCCACCTCAGGCATGAGGCTGGCCACGTTCTCGTCGTACGTCATGCCGTCGCTCGTGAACGTCATCGCGCCCATGTCCATCTCGGACGCGGGCATGGCCTCGAGGCCGGGGAAGACCTGGCCGGTCGCCCTGGACTGGAACACGGCCATGCCGATGACCGCGGTCAGGGCAATGGTGATGCCCTTATGTTTTGAGAGGACTCCCTTGATGAGATTGATGAGCTTCTGCCCTAGCGGGAGTCCCCTCACCTTCGCGGCCATGAAAGTGGTCGGGTGTACTTGGGCGAGCTGTACGACCAACGCCCACGCCACCATGACGGCGGCGATGCCCGCGCAGACGATGGCGCCGACGGCGTAGAAGGAGGCCGTCGAGTCGACCGCCTCGCCGGTGCTGTTCCGGACTTCGTCGAGGTTCGCGATCGATTCCTTGAAACGCCCGTGGATGTCTTCGAAGGCGGTGAACGCCTCGCCCTCCCACGTTCCGTTCTCCTGGAGCGCGGTCTTCAGCGCGTCGAGTTCGCCGCTCAGGGTTTCGAGCTCGCCCGTTGACCACCCCGCGGCGGAATCCGCCATGCCATCGGGATCTGAGATCATGGTGCCCATGGCGGCGACGATGGTGTACGCCCAACGGTCCTTGATCATAAACGCCGCTACCCCGGCTGCAGCCACGGCCCCCAGGTACGTCCACATGTAGCCCTTCACACGTCCTCCTGCCCGATCACCTGAGGCGCGATGTCCTCATCGCCGCCCCAGACGCCCTCGTCCTCCGACAGTCCGACGGTCTTCTCGCGGTCGCGCTCCTGGTTGCCCGCGCCGCCCGCGCCGCCCATCGGGGAGAACGGCATCATCGGCATGCCCGACCCGTTCAGGCCGCGCGCTGCACCGCCGAGACCGTTGAGGCCGGCGTTCTGGACGCCTCCCGTGCCAAGGCCGGTTCCCCCCAGGGTGCCGCCGGGCCCCGTGCGGGTGCCCGTGGCGGAGGGGTCCAGCGAGCCCAGGTTGTTCGGCACCTGCGGCGTGTTGGGCTGGTAGGCCGACAGGTCGGTCTTGGCGGGGTCGTTGAGCGCCGAGTCGATGTCGGGGACCTTCATGTCCGCCGGGTCGGTGTTCGGGAGATCGCCCGCGCCCGGGAGGTCGCTGTTCGGGAGATCGGTGTTCGGGAGGTCGCCCGCGCCCGGGAGGTCGCTGTCGGGCAGCGAGTCGTCCGGGAGGGTTCCGTCGGGGGTCTCCGGCAGGTCGGGGTCCAGTTCGGGCACCTCCGGGCCGGTGGGCAGGTCCGGGTCCAGACCGCCGGGGTCGCCTAGGCCGCCGAGGTCGCCGGCACCGCCGAGGCCACCCA
The DNA here is from genome assembly GCF_021699195.1 of Nonomuraea sp. MG754425. Taxonomy (GTDB): domain Bacteria; phylum Actinomycetota; class Actinomycetes; order Streptosporangiales; family Streptosporangiaceae; genus Nonomuraea. The sequence continues at coordinate 86,190 of NZ_SSXE01000012.1, forward strand.
TGCCGCCCATGTCCTCGAGATCGGTGTCGCTGTCCTCGTCGGCCTTCTGGTAGTTCTTGTCGGCCGCTTCGAGGGCCGGCATCCAGCTCTCCAGCGCTCTGCGGGCCCTGGCCAGCGCCTCGCGCTGCTCGTTGATCGCGTCGGTGTGCAGCCCCTGGATCGACCAGCCGATCACACCGAAATGCGGCAGGGGAACCCCCAGGTTGCCGGTTCCCTGCTCCAGGCCGTCGATGCGGTCGACCGACGGAGCAATCTGGCTCGATCGGGCCGCGAGCTGCTCCTTGGTGAAGGAGATGCCCGACGACGGCGGCCCGTAGTCCGGCAGGGAGTATCCGCCGCCCGTCATCCGATCACCGGCTCCGTGGTCTCATGGCCCAGGCTCCAGGCGCTCTTGTCCTCCGGCATGTACGTCTCCCGCTCCAGATCGCTGTGCCCTCCCGCACACCGATCTCCCGAACAGCGACCTCCCGGGCGCGGGCG